>CAYTBG010000084.1:0-13125 GCA_964435925.1 uncultured Eubacteriales bacterium
AATTTTTATCAAACTTTTTCATATTTTTAAATTGCGACACAGTCTGATTGCGGGCATAATACTATTAAATTGTTGTTGAGTAATCTTGTATTCCATTTAAAATTAACAATATAAAGCAAAAATTAACCATGTTTATTGAAACGGTTCAATAAATGACAGTAAGATGGTAGCTTATACGGCTTATCTGTACGTTTTAATTTATTTAATAACATGTGTTTAAATGGAAACTGTTTTGCTATGATATACGGAAATAACAACATTCTGATAGTATTATGCCCATTGCGAGCTACCGAAGTGAGTGTGGCAATCTCATAAGATTAGGTCTAAAAAATTGCTCTGTATACTTCCCCCATAGTAAGTCTCAATCCCTGTTTGTAGGCATCATCCCACCTTTTTGTCTTATCAACCCATCCCTGTTTTTATGAAGTTGGTGGGATATCATCCCAGACAGGCCTCCCGGGGTAATTAATGACTATGTCTTCACCCGCATATCTTTGATTTGCTTCATCCCATTCTGCCTGTTTAAACTGCATCGCATTCCTGTATCCTAATCTCATCAGGGTCAATAATCTATTTCTGCCACCCCCTACAGCCAAACATTTTGCTCCTGGAAGATAATGGATTCGGACTGGACCTTCTTTCACAAACTCTGAGAAATATTTTCTTCCGTACAAACGAAATTTTGTAATCCAGGATATTTTCCCCTCCGGTTTCTCAAAATCCCATCTTAATGAGCGCAGATCAGTAATTTCGTCACTCCCATGTTGATCAAGATGCTGTCCCATCGGGAAAAGGGTTACCTCCTGGCCATCTGTTGTAAACTTAAAGACTTTACTTCCGGGCAAGCCGCTTTTTAAAGCAAGAGCTTTAAATAGATTGTAATCGGGGTACTTTTTATTGAAATGTGCCCCATGAATAATTCTTAAGGTGTATCCAATTTTTAGTTTATCGGTAATAATGTTGATGGGTTTCCAGTTCATAGAGATGACTCCAGTTTTAGGATATGGGCAGAATAGCCTTTATATATTTTTCTTCAATTACGACGCATGCGGTTTTTCTATTTATCGGATTATACTCTTAAACGGCCTGAAATCAAGGTAATTAGGCCGCATCATTGACTCATTCTTCATTAATTGTTATTCTTTTCCCTATAATTTGTTCCCTATAATTTATGGGATCATCGCGCATGAAATGCCCTAAATGTCATTTTGAAAATCATCCCGGGGCCAACTTCTGCAGCAAGTGTGCGACACAGCTTCCTTCCTCAGAAGAAGTTTCCATTCCTCATACAAAGACTCTCGAGACGCCTGTAAAAGAATTGACCAGGGGAACAACTTTTGCTGAGAGGTACGAGTTCATCGAGGAACTGGGGATAGGCGGTATGGGTAGAGTCTACAAGGTATTCGATAAAAAGATAAACGAAGATGTGGCCATAAAGATCTTAAAGCCTGAAATTGCCGAGGATGAAAAAACCATTGAGCGCTTTGGCAATGAATTGAAATTTACCCGCAAGATTGTTCATAAGAATGTCTGCCGCATGTATGACCTTAACGAAGAGAAAGGAACGCAGTACATCACCATGGAATATGTGCCGGGTGAAGATTTGAAGAGCACTATTGTAAGGGTAGGGCAATTAAGCGTGGGCAAAGCTGTCTCTGTAGCCAAACAGGTTTGCGAAGGACTGATAGAAGCCCACAAACTGGGAGTTGTTCATCGTGATCTAAAACCTCAAAATATCATGATAGACAAAGAAGGGAACGTTCGGATAATGGATTTTGGGATAGCCCGGTCGCTTAAGGCGAAGGGCATAACAGCCGCAGGGATGATGATCGGGACGCCCGAGTACATGTCTCCTGAACAAGCGGAAATTAAAGAGACAGACCAGCGTTCTGATATCTATTCTTTAGGAGTGATTCTTTATGAGATGGTGACTGGGAGGTTGCCGTTTGAAGGGGAAAGTCCTCTTAGCATCGCCATGAAGCATAAGAGTGAGAAGCCTTCAGACCCCAGGAGGCTTAGCGCCCAGATATCGCCAGAGCTGAGCCGTGTGATTCTTAGATGTATGAAGAAGGATAAAGAAAAGAGGTATCAACGAGCAGAAGAGCTTTATTCTGAATTAGACAACCTGGAGAAAGGCCTCCCCACCAGGGAGAGGGTGGTTCCAAAAAGAAAACCCATCACCTCAAGAGAAATAACTGTACAATTTTCCTTAAAAAAGCTATTAATCCCTGCTTTAGTTGTCATCGCTGTTGCCGTCATTGCACTGCTAATCTGGCGCCTTGTTCCCCAAGAGAGAGTCGTTCCCTTTCCCCAGGATAAACCCTCACTTGCTGTCATGTACTTTGAAAATAACACAGGAGATGAGAGTTTAGACCACTGGAGAAAGGCTCTCTCTGATTTATTGATTGCAGACTTATCACAATCCAAATACATCATGGTTCTAAGCGGGGAGAAATTATACAATATACTCGAAGAACTGAACCTGCTGGAAGCAAAAAGCTATTCTTCAAAAGTCTTAGAGAAAATATCAAGCAGGGGAGGAGTGCGGTACGTACTGGTGGGAAAATTAGCCATGGCAGGTGAAACCTTGAGAATTAATGCTTTGCTCCAGGAAGCAAGTACAGGCGATTTCTTGAGTTCTGAAATGGTGGAGGGAAGAGGAGAAGGGAGTTTATTCTCAATGGTGGATGATTTGACAAGGAAGATCAAGGCGAGTTTTAAGCTTTCTGAAGAGGAGATAGCCGGCGATATTGATAAGGAAGTGGAGAAAATCACGACCACCTCTTCTGATGCGTATAAATATTACAGAGAGGGGATGGAATATTTTAGAAAGGGAGATAATCTCAAGAGTATTCCACTTATGGAGATTGCAGTAGCTTTTGATCCTGAGTTTGCTATGGCCTACAGAACCATGGCCAACGCTTATTCCAACATAGGTTTTGGAACTAAAGCCAGGGAACGCTATCAGAAAGCTTTTGAATTGAGTGACCGCGTATCGGATAGAGAGCGCTATTATATCGAGGGAGTCTACTACTATCAGTCAGAGAGTACATTCGATAAAGCCATAGAGGTCCATAATGAGCTATTGAAAATCTATCCGGACGATTACATCGGAAATGCTAACTTAGGTGGTTTATACGCAGATTTAGAAGAATGGGATAAGGCCATTCCACTGCTTGAAGTGAATGTTAAGAATAAAGTTGAATCAGTTCCAAGCTATGGGAAAATAGTAAATTCATATGCAGCCAAAGGATTATATGACAAAGCCAGGGAAGTTCTTGAGTTTTATTTAAGTGACATTAGAGATAGCGCGTACATTCGTTTCAATTTAGCTGATAATTATCTTTATCAAGGGAAATATAACCTTGCCCAGGTCGAAGCAGCCAAAGCTTTTTCCCTTGCTCCGAAGCATTACTATAATTCTTTAATAAAGGGTGATATTTACCACTACAAAGAAGATTTGATTAATGCAGAGAAAGAATACCTGACACTGCTTGAAACAGAGGAACCAAGAGCTTATGAGGAGGGAACAAAAAGGCTAGGAGCCTTATATCTTTTGCAGGGCATGTTTGAGAAGTCGAAAGAGCAGGTTAAGCAGGGGATTGCTCTGGCTGTAATGCTTGGTGAGACGGAGTGGAGTTCGTGGTTTCATTTATACTTAGCCTACATGCATCTGAAATCGAAGAATTTCGAGGAAGCTTTGAAAGAGTATGATGAAGTGTTGACTATTGCTTCGGAGGCAGGGATTCTTAATAGACAGAGGGAAGCTCTATATTTTAAAGGGCGAATTCAAATTGAGATGAACTCAATGGATGAGTCCCAAAAAACGGCAGCTGAACTTAAAGAATTGATCGAAAATGGAATGAACAGGAAGGCGATGAGGCTTTACTACAACTTGATGGGTATGATAGAGCTTGAAAAAGAGGATTTTTCCGAGGCAATTGAATCTTTTAATCAAGCTCTCATTTTGTTGCCTTCTCAATTTAATCCAGATGACGGGCAAGCGTTATTTATTGATCCCTTAGCTTTTGCCTACTACAAGGCGGGGGATTATGAGAAAGCAAGGCAAGAATACGAGAGGATAATTCACCTTACAACGGGCAGGCTGTTTTACGGAGATATATATGCTAAAAGCTTCTATATGCTGGGCAAGATTTACGAGGAAAAAAACATGCAGCGACAAGCCATCGAGCATTATGAGAAGTTCCTCGGTCTCTGGAAAGATGCTGACCCTGGTATTGCTGAGGTCGAGGATGCAAAAAATAGGCTGGCTGAAATGCAAAAAACGCCTTGATTGATGACTTTCTAAAGTTTGCGGTTTTAAGGGAGAATAATTATGAAAAGGCATCCATTTGTAAATACAAACCTTATCCAAACATTAGAAGAAGAAATTAAATTATTTGAACAAGGCAAATCTAATGTTGAACAAGCTAAATCAATTGCCAAAGTCGCCCAAAGGTTAATTTCCTTGAAAATGCTTGAAATTCAAGAAGAAGAAAAGGTTTTAGGAGAGTTATTAGTAAAAATAAAGGACTTTAAAAGCTAATCTCATTTGGCGGGAACAATAAATGTTTCTGCTAGTAAATTATAAAGTCTCTTTTTCATTCCTTCTTTCATCGTCATCTAACAAAGTATCCCAGCAATCACAGGTTTGATAAATTAAACCTCTGCAACGAAAGGAAGATTGAAAAAGAGACTCAAGCCATCTAGTATAAATTTTGGACAGCGCGAATATTATCGACTCAACAGAGTTAATGAAAAATAAAATAAAAAAATTCTAAAAAAAACTAAAAAAATAGTTGCAAAACTATAAATTTAGTTGTATATTAACTACAAGATGAAAGAACTAACAAAAGCCGAAGAACAAATCATGCAGATATTATGGAGGCTGGAAAAGGGTTTTGTTAAAGATGTCCTTGAATATTTACCCAAACCAAAGCCAGCTTATAATACTGTATCAACAATTGTCAGGATTTTGGAAAAAAAGGGATTTGTCGACCATAAAGCATATGGCAAAACTCATGAATATTACCCAACTATATCCAAAGAGGAATACACAAGAAGCTTCATGAAGAGGTTCGTTGAAAATTATTTTAGCGATTCCTTTCAAGAAATGGTCTCGTTTTTTGCCAAGGAAAAGAGCATGAGTATTTCCGAATTAGAAGACATGATAAAAACCATAAACAGGGAAATAAAGAAACAAAAGGCGGACAAAAATGGATAATTTAATTTTATATCTCTTTGAAGTCAGTGTCAGTCTGGCTCTCTTTTATTCTATCTACTGGCTTTTCTTAAAGAAGGAAACCTTTTTTGCCGTAAACAGACTTTTCTTAATTTCTTCCGTTCTATTTTCGTTTATCGTTCCATTTATAAATGCTTCATTTATCAAAATTTCTTCTCCGATTGCATCGCGCCAGTTAATAGAAAGAACTTACGTTTTTGGCCAAACAGCCTCGACACAAACCAAAACCATGGGAATTTTCGACATTTTATGGTTGATCTATCTCATCGGTGTCGGGCTATTTCTTTTTCGCTTCCTTTATAAGCTTCTAAAATTGCTCATACTCATCAAGAAAAATAGCATCCAAAAGATTAACGGAGTAAATGTTGTTTTTATTGAGAAGGAGTTAGCGCCGTTTTCGTTTTTTAACGTCGTTTTTGTCAATAAATCCAATATTTCGGGTGATGATTTTGATAGAATTGTCGCCCATGAAATGATTCATATAAGACAGTATCATTCCGTCGATTTACTTGTCATGGAATTGTTAACCATTTTCCAATGGTTTAATCCTTTTGTATGGCCATACAAAGAATCTCTAAGAGAGACACATGAGTACTTGGCTGATTATGCAGTCATTGCGCAGGGCTGTAACGCAGCTAAGTATCAACTGCTCATATTTGAGCAGCTTGTGGGCGTGAAATTGTTTGAATTTGCAAACAATTTCAATCATTCACAAATCAAAAGGAGGTTAACCATGATGACCAAAGGAAAATCCAAAAGATGGGCAAAATTTAAAGTTCTTTTGGTTCTGCCGCTGTTTTCTTTTTTGGTACTGGCCTTTGCCGATTCAACCGCGACGAGAGAGCCTGATAAAGCCAATCAGAAGGACGTGGATAATGCACTGCTCACTCAAGGAGACGCTAAAGATTCGACGCATGCCAAAGATCAAAAAAAGGCGGAAGAAGAGAAAAAGAAAAAGGAACTTGCCAAGAAAAAAGCTCTAGAGGAAGCGAAAAAAATTGAGATGTCTATCCAGGAGCTGAAGAAAAAGTACAAAGAGACAGACGAACCGGAGATGAAAAAGAAAATAAAGGAGAAAGCCGCAGTTCTTGAAGAGAAGAGGATGAAGCTCAAGGAAGGGCAAAAAGTAGCATCTGTTTCAGCATCAACGATCGAAATGGAAGCGCTAATAAAGAAATACGAAGCGACTGACGATCAAGAGATGAGAAAGAAAATAAAGATGAAACTCACACAGTTGAAAAAGAATATTGAAAAAGAGAAGAAAATAAAGATGACTATTAAAGAGCTGGAAAAGAAATATAAAGCGATTGATGATCCCGAATTGAAAAAGAAAATAAAACAAAAGTTGTCACAGCTAAAAAAAGAGCTAAAGAAAAAGAAGAAATGAAAAAGATGAAAGAGTCCAAGAGGCAAGGTGTCGAAAAGGAAAACAAATCTAACTCCTCGCTAGGCTGAAAAGCTGAGCTCATCGGGAGGTAAAAGCTCAAAATAGCGATCAGAATTCCATGGGAAGCCAGGATTTAAGGATCCTGGCTTCCTTTTGCCTCTCCTCAACCTCTTAGCATTCGCCTGGCTAAGGTACGAAACGGCGACGCACACTTTCGGCCGTACCGGATGATTTGATAAGACGTCATGTAAATCCGAGTCCGTGGCGCAGAATAGAAATGCCGATTGAGTTCAGGAATTTGCTTCGTATCAAGCAAAGCCTCTCACCCAAATCGAATCCCAGTTCCTGCATCTTCTCTGTTATTAGTTTCGGTTTCATCGGAGAATACTATCAAGTCAAGAGTTTCATTGATGATTTTAGCATATTAAGAATATTAATATTTCCGTACCTCAAATTATATTGATATTTTAAGATTTAATTAAGTATAGGAAATTAAAGAAGACGGAATGCCGAAGAGGGGACTCGAACCCCTACTCCCGAATATCAGGAACTAGCCCCTCAAGCTAGCGTGTCTACCAATTCCACCACTTCGGCATTTAAACCTGGGAGGCTCATTTAGGCAGTATTGCCTATATTTAAGGGAGAAAGTTTTCTGACCTTTATTTTTTCTTCTCTGTTTCTGTGCTTTTTTGCTCTTTTTCCTTTTTTTCCTCTGTTGCTGGAGGTTTCTTTTCTTCGGTTTCTTTTTTTGTTTCCGTTACCGCAGCTGCCTCCTCTGTTGGTGCTCCTTCGCCTTTTACAGCCGATGTTACTCCTTTTACAGACAGCAACCAGAGCCCCAGCGAAGTTATCATAAAAAGTATGGCACTAATTGTGGTTGCCCTGGATAAAATATTGGCCGCACCACGTGGCCCGAAAACAGTCTGGCTGCCTCCCCCTCCGAACGCTCCAGCCAGATCAGCAGCTTTCCCTGATTGAAGAAGAACAGCAATTATAAGAATGAAACAGACTATAATGTGGATTACTGTGATTATACTGCTCACTTCTTCTCCTTGTAAGCTTTTATGGCTTCTTTCGTTATTTGAATGAATGAGTCGGCTTCCAGCGAAGCTCCTCCGACTAATGCTCCGTTTATGTTATTTTCCTTTAGTATAGAATATGTATTGGCTGGCTTCACTGAGCCACCGTAGAGAATTATAGCATAGGAAGCAATCTCATTTCCATATTTTTCTGTCAGCTTCTCTCTTATAAAGCTATGGACTTCCTCTGCTTGGGAAGGTGTTGCTGTTACACCCGTTCCGATGGCCCAGATAGGCTCATAAGCGATAACGATCCGCCTTATCTCGTCTTTCCCCAGCCCTTCCAGTCCTGAATTTATCTGGGTTTCGACTTTATCCATTGTGTTTCCCTTTTCTCTTTCTTCCAGTGATTCCCCGATGCACATGATTGGCGTAAGTTCATGAGCTAAAGCTGCTTTGATTTTTTTATTAACAGTCTCATTTGTTTCACCAAAATATTGCCGCCTTTCTGAGTGACCGATAGTGACATATTGACAGCCTGCATCTTTGAGCATCTGCGGAGAGATTTCGCCAGTGAAAGCTCCTTTTTCTTCCCAGAAAATGTTTTGGGCTCCAAGCTGGATAGTGCTTCCTTCAATTACTTTTTTCACTTCACTCAGCATGGTATAGGGAGGAATTACAACAAGCTCTGCATCCGTCAGTTGAGGACTTTCCTCTTTGAGAGCTTTAACCATTTCCACAGCTTCAGGAATGGTCTTATGCATTTTCCAGTTTCCCGCGAGGAAAGGTTTTTCGTTACTTATTATCATTTTATTTCTCCGATAATGCTTCGATACCAGGGAGGGTTTCGTTTGCCATGAATTCTAAAGAAGCACCCCCTCCGGTTGAAATATGGGATATTTTCTCACTCACTCCTGCTTTGTAGACAGCTGCTACTGAATCTCCTCCTCCCACGATTGATAGGGCTTCAGAACTGGCTACTGCCTCAGCTATTTTCATAGTTCCCTGGGAGAATTTTTCGATTTCAAACACTCCCATAGGACCGTTCCAGAAGATCGTTTTTGCCTTAGATATGATTTCTGAATATTTCTCAACAGTCTTTGGCCCGATATCAAGACCCATCAAATTTGAAGGAATAGGTGGAGAGTCCACTATTTTAACCTCTGTGTTGGGATCCTTTTCAGCGGCGACAAGATGATCCGAAGGAAGATAAAAATTCACTTTTTCCTCTTGGGCTCGATCTAATAGGAGCCGGGCGAGCTCTATTTTATCTTCCTCGACAAGGGAGCGACCGACTTCATATCCCTGGGCTTTGAAAAATGTGTAAGCCATAGCGCCGCCGATAAGAATGCTGTCAGCTTTGTTTAAAAGGTTCTCTATGACCGGAATCTTATCAGATACTTTTGCGCCTCCGAGAATGGCAACGTATGGTTTTGGGGGAGAATGAACGGCTTTGCTCAGATAATCAACTTCTTTTTCGAGGAGAAAGCCAGCTGCTGATCTTTCAACATACTGAGCAATGCCAACAACTGAGGCATGCAATCGGTGCGAAGCACCAAAAGCATCGTTAACATAATAGTCGACTCCTTGAGCCAAAAGCTGGGCAAAAGAAGAATCATTAGCTGTCTCTCCTTTATGAAACCGGAGGTTTTCCAGAAGAAGAACCTGGTCCTCCTTGAGTTCTTTCTTTAATTTTAGGACTTCCTCCCCGATAACATCAGGAGCAAGAATGACTTTTTGAGGGATGAGCTCGGAAAGCCTTTCTGCTACAGGCTTAAGGCTAAATTCAGGAATATATTCTCCTTTGGGACGTCCCAAATGGGAGGCGACTACTACTTTTGCCTTTTGCTCGATAAGGTAATTTATGGTGGGAAGAGCAGCTTTTATCCGCGAATCATCTCTTATTTTGCATTCTTCATCCAGAGGAACGTTGAAGTCAACCCGGAGGAAAACTGTTTTTCCCTTGAGATCTAAGTCTTTGGGAGTAAGCATGCCCTTTTAGCGGGAAATGTACTTGATCAAGTCCATCATGCGGCAGGAAAAGCCCCATTCATTGTCATACCAGGCAAGAATTTTCACCAGGTTTTCATCTGTAATTCTGGTGAAAAGCCCGTCTACAATGCCAGAGTGAGGATTGGCCATGAAATCAACAGAGACAAGAGGCTCCTCAGTGTAATCGAGAATTCCCTTCAACTTGCCTTTGGAAGCTATCTTGAAGGATTCGTTAACTTCATCAGCGCTGACATTTTTCTTTAAGAGTGCTACCAAATCCACGACAGATACATTGCAAGTGGGAATTCTTATGGCTATGCCGTCGATTTTCCCTTCGAGCTCAGGAATAACAAGTCCTACAGCCTTGGCAGCTCCGGTTGTTGTGGGAATTTGAGAGACGGCTGCTGCCCGGGCTCGACGAAGATCTTTATGGGGTGCATCGAGTAATTTCTGGTCACTAGTATAAGCATGAATTGTGGTCATAAAGGCTTTTTCAATGCCAAACTCCTGATGGAGAACTTTTACTACAGGGGCCAAGCAATTGGTAGTGCAGGAGGCCATGGAGATGACGTGGTGTTTTTCTGGATCATAGATTTCTTCGTTGACTCCGAGGACAATCGCTACGTCAGGATCTGCGGCAGGCGCAGAAATTATAACTTTTTCAGCACCACCTTTTTCGATATGCTTGATTGCATCCTGTTTTTTCCTGAATAAGCCCGTAGATTCAATAACGATAGAGGCCCCCAGCTCTTTCCACGGAAGGTTATCAACGTTCTTCTCGCAAAGGACTTTTGTTTTTTTACCATTGACTATTATTGCATCTTCCGAGGATTTAATATCTGCCTCTAGAATCCCGAGTACAGAATCGTACTTGAGCAGATGAGCCAGAGTTTTAGAATCAGTGATATCGTTTACAGCCACGACATCAATGTCGGGATCCTGGTAAGAGGCGCGGAAAAAATTTCTTCCAATACGTCCGAATCCATTTATTCCGATTTTAAAACTCATATGAAACCTCCTCTTATATATCTGTTTCTTTATTAACACAAAAAAAGGTTTAAATCAACGAATGCAGTGGCATAAAAAATTCAAGTTTTAAAAGTCTAACTCCATGTGGTAAGATTCGCTGTAAATAAGGATGAGTCTTTAAAAAGTACCATCAAAGGAGTGCCCATGAAAGTCCTAACTTCGACCCAGATGAGAGAAATTGACCGGACAACTATCGAGGAAATCGGAATATTAGGTCCCATCCTAATGGAAAATGCAGGCTTGCAAATTTTCAAAAAGCTTAGAGAAAAGTTTCCAGAAGTGAGCAAGGAAAACATCGTCATCGTAGCCGGTAAAGGAAACAACGGCGGCGATGGGTTTGTTGTGGCGCGCCATCTCTATAACAACGGAGCCGAACCATACATCTTGCTTCTAGCTTCTAAAGGAGAAGTGGGGGGAGATGCCGCCGTAAATTTAAAAATGGCCGAGAAAATAGGGATAAAGATTAGCGAGGTCTGTTCTCTTAAGGATTGGAAACTCCAGAAAGAAAAGGTTTCTCAGTCGTCTGTGCTTGTTGATGCTATCTTTGGGACTGGTCTTATTAAACCTGCGCAGGGACTCTACGCCGCAGTTATCGAAGGTATTAACAAATCAAAGGCATATAAAATAGCCGTGGATATTCCTTCCGGTCTTTCCTCGGATAGCTTTCAAATCATCGGTCCCTGTGTTAGGGCAGATTTAACTGTGACCTTAGCTGCTCCTAAAGTGGTCCATGTCTTTCCGCCTGCAGAAGAATACGTTGGTGAGCTGGTGGTTGCTGATATAAGCGTGCCTTCTTTCCTGTTCGATGACGAAAATCTCAAGCTCGAACTAGTGGAGAAGAAAACCGTTCTGCCTTATTTTAGGAGGCGAAGCAAGGATACGCATAAAGGAACTTACGGTCATCTTTTCATTCTTTCCGGCTCCCTGGGTAAAACAGGAGCCGCTGCTATGGCTGGAAAAGCAGCTTTAAAGATGGGAGCAGGCTTGGTGACCGTAGGAACTCCAGAGAGTTGCCTTCCCATTGTGGCTCGCTCCATGGATGAATTGATGACAGAGCCTTTGGCTGAAACAGTAGAGAAGACTCTCTCTCATGAAGCCTTAAAAAAGGTGCTGAGTCTTCTTAAAGGGAAGGATGCTCTCATGATCGGACCAGGGATTTCCACTCACAAATCCACCTCTGAACTTGTCCTCTCTCTTATGCCGAAGATTAACGTGCCTGCAGTCGTGGACGCAGATGCTCTGAATATATTGGCTTCAAAGCCGGAAATAATAAAATCTTTGCGCCAGCCTGCAGTGCTCACTCCCCATCCAGGTGAATTCGCCCGGCTCCTCAATCTTTCTGTCCGGGAAGTGGTGGAGGGAAAATTGGAACTTGCACCACAATTTGCCGAAGAATACGGGGTTTATCTTGTGCTTAAAGCCTACAGAACTATCACTGCTACTCCTGACGGGAAAGTCTTTGTTAATCCCACTGGAAATCCTGGGATGGCCACTGCAGGCGCGGGTGATGTTCTGAGTGGAATGATTGCTTCTATGATCGTTCAGGAGAAAAATCTCCTTGAGGCAATTCTGGCTGCTGTTTATATTCACGGCCTAAGCGGAGACATTGGAGCTGAAAAGCTCGGAGAGAAAGCCTTGACTGCTGGCGATATCATCCGTTACCTTCCATCAGGGCTCAAACTTTTAGAATCTGAGTAATCTGTAGTTGGTAGTGATGAAGGACAAAAGCCCATAAGAAAGCAAAAATGAATAAAAATGGGGCCTTAAAAATGGGGCCAGGCCCCATTTTTCTTACAGGCCCCATTTTTCTTAAAGAGGAAATGAAGATAAGCACGTATCAGAAAAAGGAAAAAGAGTATTTAACTAACTCTGAAAGAGAAACCTTTCTTTTGGCCAAGAAGCTTGCCAAGGATTTTAAGGGTCAGGAAGTAGTGCTCCTAATAGGGGAACTGGGAGCTGGAAAAACGGTTTTTGCCAAAGGAATAGCTGCTGGCTTGGGAATGAAGGATGTTCATCAAGTCTGCAGCCCTTCTTATACTCTCATTAACATCTACGAGGCGAAATACCCAATCTTTCATATAGACCTTTACCGGCTTGGGAAAAATTCAGAGATACTGGATCTTGGCTGGGAAGATTATCTCGGCCAAGGAATTATCGTTGTCGAGTGGGCCGAGAAGATAAAATTCAATTTAGATGCTATCCGGGTAATTTTGCATATAGGAAAAAAAGATCAGAGGAAAATAACGGTCTGCTTTTAATTCTTATTATTTGTGGCTTCATTGAGTAAAATTTTATAAAAAGAAAGGTGGGTTTGATGAATCAAACCCCTACAGCAAAAAATAACCAAGATGGGCTTGATAAATCAAGCCCCTACAAAAACCACGTGTGGGTTTATTAAATCGGTTCTCTTCCATTTTGTGTGGGTCATGATCAGAAAATATTCGGGGATGGCCTCG
>CAYTBG010000085.1:0-12473 GCA_964435925.1 uncultured Eubacteriales bacterium
CAGAAGTGGAATATCCTCTTTTCTTTCTTTAAGCAGTGGCAACTCTATTTTGATGACATTCATGCGGTAGAAGAGGTCTTCCCGAAACATCTTTTCACTGATTTGTTCTTCCAAATCTGCGTTAGTAGCGGCAATGACTCTGACGTCGACCCTGATTGTTTTTGTCCCCCCTAATCTCATGAATTCTCTATCCTGCATGACTCGTAACAATTTCGATTGAGTTTCCATATTAAGGGAAGATATTTCATCAAAGAATATTGTTCCTTTCTCAGCTGCTTCAAACAAACCCTTTTTGCTGCTCACGGCTCCAGTGAAGGCTCCCTTGACGTGACCAAAAAGATGACTTTCCAACAAGTCCGGGGGAAGAGAGCCGCTGTTTACGATTATGAAGGGAAAATTTTTCCGGTCGCTGTTTTGGTGAATAGCTCTCGCCACCAGCTCTTTTCCTGTTCCGCTTTCACCCTGAATCAAAATCGTGCTTCGGGTAGGGGCAGAGGCTTTTACTGCTTCGAATAAATTTTTCATGACTTTGCTTTTTCCGATGATGTTTTCAAAGCTGAACTTTCTTTGGAGTTCATCTTTCAGCCGTAAGTTTTCTTCTTGAAGTTTTCTGTATTCTATTGCTCTTTGTACCGTTATAAGCAATTCGTCATGCTTGAAGGGCTTCTGAATATAATCATATGCTCCGATTTTCATGGCAGAGATCGCTGATTCCACTGAGGCGAAGGCTGTTATTATGATAATTACAGAGTTTGGATCGATTTTTTTAAGCTTTTTGAGGACCTCTATTCCGTCTATTCCAGGCAGGAGCAAATCCAGAAGAACGAGTTGGAAAGATTGGGAAGAATGTTTATCAAGAGCTTCTTCCCCGCTTGCAGAATTTTCCACCTCATAACCTTCTGAGGATAAGAGATCACCCAATACTTCATGGATAATGGGTTCGTCGTCGATAATATGAATCATTCCTTTTTTGGTCATTTTCTTGATTTATGAAACAGTAAATTTATCCACCTTTCTCTTGTCTAAGTCCAGAGGAAGATAAATCGTGAAAGTAGAACCTTTTCCGCTCACACTTTCAGCAGCAATATGCCCTTCATGCTCTTTAATAATAGCATAGCTGATCGACAATCCAAGGCCAGTCCCTTTTCCGCTCCCTTTAGTGGTAAAAAATGGATCAAAGATATGGGGCAAGTGCTGATCTTTAATACCCGTTCCGGTGTCCTTTATTTTTATGATAGCCTCATTATTCATTTTACTGAGTTCGATTTTTAGCGTTCCCCCTTTGGGCATGGCATCAATGGCATTGAGGATAATGTTGATGAAGACCTGCTGGAGCCTCTCTCCTTCCCCCCACAGAGGTTTCATCGGAGAAAGATTTAGCTCTAAGTTTATGCTCATCGTTTTTAATTTATACTCAATCAGAGATATAATCTCCTCGAGACTTTCTTTGAGGTTCACTTGATGAAAGGAGGATTCTGAGGGGATCCGGGCAAAGTTGAGCAGGTTTTTGATTATTCTGGCTACCCTTTCAGTTTGAGCTTCAATCTTTCCCAGAATCTGAGAATGACTAGAGTTGGATAGCTTCTTTTGGAGTATTTGGACATAGCTTGAAATTCCTGTCAGGGGAGTGTTGATTTCATGAGCAACTCCAGCCGAGAGGAGGCCGATCGAGGCCAGCTTTTCTGAAGTGAGGAGTTGCTGCTGAAGTGATATTTTTTCTGTTATATCGTCAAAGACGACGATTGTCCCGTATGGATTCATCTCGTTATCTAAAAGAGGAGTTTTGACAATATCAAATATTTTTTTATCTCCGGGGAGGATATCCAGGGTAATCTCGCTCAAGAGCCGGAAGTCCTTTTGAGTATCAGAGGGAAAGAGGGCTGAAAAGTTTTTAAGTCCTAATACCTTAACTAAATTTTTATTCATGACCTCTTCTTTTTTTCTGGAAAGAGTATCTTCGAGCACCCGATTCCATCCGATGATTTTTCCTTTCTGATCTAACACTGCCACTCCTACGGTTAGACTTTCAATAATGTTTTCGTTGTAGTCTTTAAGCCTTTCCAGTTCCAGAGCCCTTATTCTGGCCTGACTGTAAAGATAGGCATTTTCTAAGGCTAAGGCCACTGGGGAAGATATGGCTGTCATAATTTCCCAGTCTTCGCTGGTGAGGAATGTGTTATCTACTTTTTTCCCCATTCCCAGACAGCCGATAAGCTTATTCTCGACTTTTAAGGGCAAATAATGGAAAAACCCGGAAGAAGAAAGCTGTTCGAACTTTCTTTGCAGCTCCTCTTTTTCAACAAAGGAATAATAAGAAAGAAATTCCCTTTCCGTTAAGCTTTTGTAAATTTGCTCATCAAAAGTGATTTTTTTCCCGGAAAAAGGCAATATACCCCTGGATTTAAGGATAAAGAAAGAATTTTTTTGGTTGTCATCGGGTAGGAGAAGAGCAATGCATTTGAGAGAAAGGGCATTAGCAATCAATTCCAAAAGAGATTTAGAGAGCTTTTGAAGATTCCTCTCTCTGCTGAGTTCTTTACTTATGGAGAGTAGAGTTTTCCGGTATTCATAACTTCGCTTGTAAAAAGCCCTATCCAGGATGGATTGAAAAAGCTTTTTTAACGGCGGAAAGAGTGTCGCTCCAAGAATTATAGCCAGAATTCCCAAGATGAGGTAATTGAGCCTGCTTTCAGCTGGGACTTTCGTTTGGGAGCTGACGATAAAATAAACAGTGGCCAGGACAACAGAAGAGAGGATCAGTGTGAATGCTTTTTTGAGCAGCAGCTCAAATTCCATAAGCTTCTCCCTGGAGATGGAGTAGGAAAAAGTCAGAGGAATGAGAACCTGGAGAATGACGGTGAGCTCTGCCGCCTTTGAAGGCACCTGGCCAAGCATGAAGGGAATGATGTAGAAAAGGGTGAAGGGAATGATTCCAATGCCTAAGCCATACGCTATCCACTTTAATTGTTTTTTGAGCAGAAGGTTTGAAGGTTTAAACATGCTTTGAATAATAATCACCAAGGTTATGATTGAAAAAAGGGCAAAATGGAAGAGGTCTAATTTTTCTGATGTCTGGTGCAATTGGAGCACAAAAACGTTGCTCAAATTTTTAAATGAGGGAACGTGAAGGAGTATTTTTGTTAAAAGGAGAACTGCAGCCGGGAGATACAAAATAGAAATTGAAGATAGCTTATTATTAAAGAATTTTTTTCTTTGAGGGAAAATTAAAAAAAAGTAAAGAAGCAACGGGGGGAAGACCAGAAAAGCTGACTTGTCAAGCCAGTAAAAAAGACTGTCCAAGACATTCAGCTTGCCTGTGGGAGAAAAAATATAGAACGAACAAAAACACAAACATACGAAATAAAAATAGACATGGGGCATAGATAAGGGTTTTTTAGAGGTGAGGAAAATAATTAACCCTATAGCCAGAGTGGTCAAGCCGATAAGAGCAAGAAAGAAATAGATGGGATTAACACCTTTTTCGCGTAAATAGAAGGAGGGGAAAATAATCTCGCCTCCTCTTGCGATTTCGTAGGTAACCTTTAGTTCTGAGCGTCCCGCTGCCCATAATATCTTTGAAACATCTATTTTGTTTTTTATCGGGGCGTTGTTGATGGAATAAAGAAGATCTCCTTTTTTGATGCCGTGTAGATACGCAGGGCTGTTGACTTCAACAATTACAGCGGTCATACCTTCTGGTTTTTCATCCCAGAAAACTCCGTCAGCAGGCTCTTTCCAGGTAATTTTCTTGTAAATATTCAATCCTCCCAGCACAAGGAGAATGAAAACGGGAAGGATTGCCAGATAGGTTTTTATTTTCTCGAGATAACTTGCTTTCTGTTTTTCAGAGAATCCAAAAAATTGAATCATTTTGGCAAAAAATATATGCGTACCTCAGTCCAAAATATGTTTTTTTCCAGCCCTGATTGCCCATTTAATACAGGGTTGCTTCAGCAGTTTCTCCAATTCTGGATCTTCTTTTAATCCTAAAGGTTTTGTGTTCCTGGAGAGGATTGTGCTCATATAATCATACTTGGGCTTTTTAACCGGAGCATCCTGCGGATAAGCAGCTGAACTTTTTGCAAGAAATAAATCCTTTGAAGAGAGGCCGCTGGGGGAAGTAAATGTAAGAAAAAGGAGGAGGATAAAAAATACTCCTGGGATAATCCTCTTTTTCATTTTCTTAAAATAAATCTTTCTTCAGCTTTTGTCAACTTTTAGTATTAACCTAAAGGGCTCCGTTCTGGCCTATTCAGGCATACATGAGATGGTGAGAATAAATCATCTTTTCAGGTGAGAAAAAAAGGAGAAAAGTCATTATGTGATTCATCTTTAAGGGCTATTTACTTATATGGGTATTTTTATTACTTTTAGCTCGATACAGGAGCCTAGCTCTGATGATGCAAATTTCGAATAAGGTTTTTAGACATAAATCCTTGGAAAAAGGGGACAGGCTACTTTTTTGTAGGCTGCTTTTTTGGGTCAGAAAAGAGAGTATCCTTAAAACAAATGGGGACAGCTCGCTTCTTTGTGAAAATAGAAAGGAAATAGGGACTATTCCCTCTTTGAAAAAAGTAGCCTGTCCCCTTTTTATGTCCAGTTTTTCCCCTGTTTTGCCGCGCGCTTACAGGTTACTAGATTTGACAAAAATCAGAGGATAACCTAATATTAATTTAATATTTACTGATATTTAAACAGTAAGAGAAACTTATAAAATTTAAGAGCGATGCCTTATTTTCTTTGTCGATTGGCTACTGAAGAGGGAAGCATTGTTTCTCAGGCTTTTCTTGCCTCATCTTTTGAAGAATGCAGAAAGCATTTCGAGGAAGAGGGATTTTGTGTTTTATCTATCAAGAGAGATTGGAAGAGGGTCAAGATTCCTGTCCTCCCTTTTGAGAAGAAGATTAAAGAAAGGGACTTCATCATGATTAATCAAGAACTTGTGGCTCTTATAAAAGCAGGTTATCCCATACTCAAGTGTATCCAAATCATAGTGAAGCGAGTTAAGAATATTCATCTTAAAGAATTATTGATGAAGGTCGAGAATGAAATTCGAGGAGGCAAATCTCTATCAGAAGCCTTTGCCCCTTATGAGAAGAATTTCTCTACGGTTTATATTGCCTCTCTTATGGCAGGGGAGCGGAGCGGAAACTTAGCTGGTACGATCAACCGTTACATTGATTATGCAAAAGTTATTGCCCAGACTAAAGCAAAGATAAGAGCTGCTCTAACTTATCCGACTCTTCTCATTCTGTTTGCTTTCATTCTCCTTATGATCCTGATCAATTTTATCTTGCCTCGTTTTACTGCTTTTTATGCTGATTTTGAGGCTGAACTGCCAGCTATAACCCGTGGACTCTTAGCTTTCTCTCAGGTTTTGAGAGCAAATTTTCCTTTTCTGATTGCTTTTGTATTTTTACTGTATTTGGTTTATTCCCTTTTGAAGAGGAACGAAAAAATCCTTGTTATTCGTGATAGAATCAAGCTTAAACTTCCTTATGGAGGCTCAATCTTGGTAGAGTCAGGAGTCTCACTTTTTTCTCGGACACTGGGTCTTATTCTTGAAGCAGGGATTTCCCTCGTCTCAGCTGTCGGCATCGCCCATCATGCTGTTCCCAATTATTTTATCATCCAGAAAAGCAGGCAATTGCCTGAGCTTATAAAAGATGGAAAAAGCTTATCTGAATCCCTCTCCAGGATAGACTTTTTCCCACCTCTTTCTCTTGATATGATTAAGATAGGAGAGGCATCAGCAAATCTGGAAGGTATGTTGAACGAAGTGGCTGATTACTATGATGAGAAAATACAAGCAAAAATTGACACTTTTGTATCCCTTATTGAGCCGCTGGTTATCATTTTTATGGGTTTGATTGTGGCAGCGATGCTTCTCTCTGTTTATTTGCCTATTTTCAATATAATAAGAGTAACTGGATAATGGCCAAGATTGATAAAAAAGAATCACGGCAGACTTTTCTCTCTGATGAAGAGAAAACTAAAAAATTAGCTACGAGATACAATGTTCCTTATATTGATCTTTCATCCTGCAACTTGAGCCGTGAGCTTGTTCAGTCTTTTCCTGTTGATTTTCTTTATCGGTCGAATTTTATACCTTTTGAAGAGAAGAACAATATTGTGAAAATTGCAGTAGCTGATCCTTCTGATATCGCAACCATAGATACCATCGAGTCTTATTTGGGGAGAAAAGTGGAGGTTTATGCGGCTTCCAAGATGGCTATCAATGAGGCCCTGCGAAAGACTGAAACTGCGCTCCAAGTCCTCAAGGATGCGACTGAAGGATTTGTCATGAAGGTAGTGGAGAAAGAAGGAGGAGAAGAGGAAGAGGTCATATCTGTGGAGACGCTGACCGAACAAGATGGCTCGATCATAAAGCTGGTCAACTCCATAATTTTCACAGCTGTTCAAAAAAGGGCCAGCGATGTTCATGTCGAATCAAAAGAAGAAGGTCTTATCGTCAAGTACCGCATCGACGGAGTTTTAAGTGAAACCATGGAGCCGGTTGACAAGAAATTTCAATCGTCTATCATCTCTAGAATCAAAGTCATGTCTGACCTTGATATTTCAGAACGAAGGGTCCCGCAGGATGGGAGGTTCAGGCTGAGAATCAAGGACAAAACCATTGATTTTCGTATCTCCATCATGCCCAGCATCCACGGTGAAGATGCTGTCATCAGGATTCTCGATAAGGAGATGATCACCGCGGCTATATCGGAATTAAGGATGGATTTGCTCGGTTTTTCAGATGAAGTCCTCAATAATTTCCGAAGATATATCACCCAGCCTTATGGGATGGTTCTTGTGACCGGTCCGACAGGAAGCGGAAAAACGACCACTTTATATGCAGCCTTGACAGAGATAAGGGCTCCGGAGGACAAAATCGTTACTATTGAAGATCCTGTTGAATACCAAATAAATGAGATCACCCAGATACCTGTTAATGAAAAAAAAGGGCTCACCTTTGCTCGGGGACTGAGGTCTATCTTAAGGCATGATCCGGATAAGATTATGGTTGGAGAGATCAGAGATCCTGAAACCGCCCAGATTGCTATTCAGTCTGCCTTGACCGGACATCTGGTTTTCACAACCGTTCACGCCAATAATGTTTTCGATGTCGTAGGGCGCTTCCTCCACATGAAAGTTGACCCTTACAGTTTTATTTCAGCTCTGAATTGTATCCTGGCTCAAAGACTGGTTAGAGTCCTCTGTCCTGTATGTAAGACTCCCGTTAAATACAAGCGCAAACAATTGCTTGAGTCCGGGCTCAGTCCCCAAAAATACAAGGATCGGCTATTTTATGAGTCTCCTGGCTGTGAAGCATGTTACCACACCGGTTACCAGGGAAGAACCGCTATAGCCGAATTACTCGAGCTTTCTGATGAAATACGAGAGATGATCCTGGAGAAAAAACCTCTTTCTGAAGTGAGAAAGAGAGCCAAGAGCGAAGGCATGACTTTTTTAAGAGAAGTGGGGATGAAGGAGAAAGTCTTGAAAGGAGTAACCAGCCTTAAAGAGCTAAACAAAGTTACTTTTGTTGAGTGAGATGATGGCCCTTTTTACAGATAGAATAAAGAGTTATTTCATACGACAACTCCTTCCCCGTTCTGCAATTCAGCTAACTTCCAGTTATCTGAGCGGAATTCATGTTTCTTCTAAAGAAGGAAAAATCAAAAATCATTTTATTCTCCCTCTTGAGAAAGGGGTGATTGAGCCTTCTTTCAGCAATAAAAATATAAAAAATCCGGCCTTGTTAGAAAAAAAAATAAAGCAAGGTCTCGAAAAACTTCATCTTTCAGACAATAAAATAGCCCTTCTTATCCCCGAATTATCTTTAAAAGCTTTTGTCTTTTCCTTTGATTCTCTCCCCTCTTCTCGGGAGCAGAGGGAGCGGATAATTTGCTTTCGAGTAAAAAAACAGATACCTTTACTTCCCGATGATGCCAGGTTTTCATTTGATAGGTTAAGATCAAACAGCTCTTCGAAAATGCTTGTTGCAGTTGCCAGGGCCTCGATTATTAAAGAGTACGAAGATCTCTTTAGTAAGCTTCGTTTAAAAGTCAGAACGGTTGGAGTCCCTACTTTGAGCCTGTATTATCTGCTTAACAGGGAAGAAGAGAGAGATTTGCTCCTCGTAAATATAGAAGAAGACTCTCTCAGCCTTATAGCAGGCTTAAATTCTGAAGTTGCTGTGTACCGCCTGAAGCCGTTTATCCCCGGCTCCCTTGCAAATTTATCTGGACTTCAAAAAGTAGAAAATATTGTTAAAGAAGTGGAGAATACTGTGAATTTTGTCGAAGATAAGGAAAAGAAAAAAGTCAATTCCTTCAGGGTTCGTCTGGGTCTTTTGGAACCAGAGGAAGAGATGTTTTCACAGCTGAAAGAAAAATTATCTTTGCCTGCAAAGGGAATAGAGGCAGGCCTGAATTCAAAGCTTGGATTAAGAGAAAAGATGATATTATCTCCTCTTATCGGACAAATTCTATGATAGAACGTACACGATTAAGCTTGAATTTAGCGAGTCATCCTCTGCGTAACAGGAGGTTCTTTTATTTAATTCTATCTTCGCTTGTGGTTGCTCTACTTCTTATTTCTTTTTTTGCCGCCAAAATCTTTGTTGAATACAAAGCCAAAGCTCAGGAAACAAGAGCTTCCGTCAAGAGGACAGATAAACTGATAAAAAATGTCCAGCGAGACGAAGAGGATTTTTCCGCCAAAATCGAAGATGCAATCATAAAATATAAAGGAAAAGTCGATTTGACTAACAGCATTATTTTAGGGAAAAGTTTTTCCTGGATAGAATTTCTCTCTGATTTAGAGAATTCTCTTCCCGATTCGAGTTATATTGTTTCCATGGCACCCACGCTCGCCAAGGATTCAAAAGTGCAGTTGAGCTTCAAAGTTGCTTATTCGAGTGTGGATGATCTTTTGGAGCTTTACAATAATTTAAAAGCTTTGAAATTTAATCAAATAAGAATAATAAGCGAAGCAGAAAACGAAAGGGGATTACTCCTCTCGGAGATTTCGTTAAACTATGAAAAAGATATTTGATTTATTGGACGACAAAGAGAAAAAAACACTCATCGTCCTCTGTGTTATGATCGCGGGGGTTGTACTCTTCCTCCTGTTGATTTCTCTCTCCCAGAGAAGGAGTTATTTTAACGCTCTTTCCTCGCATACAGTCAAGCAGAGAGATTACGAGCAGCTCAATAAGACAAAGATAGAGAAAGAAGGAGAATGGATTAGATGGCAAGAAGCCCGGGGGGATATGGATGAGCTGGAAAAGAAATATTTTTATAATGGTGATAAAGAAGGTTTCGAGCGGCTAAGGCTTGACCTCGAGCAGCTCTTGAACAAAGCTCGGATCAATGTTTCTTCTAGAAAAAGGTACAATTATGTTGAGTTTAAAGGAGAAACGATAAAAAAGGTTAGCGTAACTTTTGACATAAAGGGATCCTATTTGTCCTTGAAAAGATTTATTAATTCTGTGGAAGAATTTCCAAAATTCTTACTAATAGAAAAAATTGATTTTTTAAACATTGATGCTGGAGGAAATGTGCTCGAGTTAAGAGTTGTCTTGGCAGGGTATTATGAAAGCTAAACAGATTATGTCGGCTTTTTTCATCCTTTTCCTGAGCATAGGTCTATGTATTTGGGCTGGAGAAGAAAAACTCCAGAAGAAAGGGCTTGAAAAAGGTGGAGAAAAAAGTCTTATCAGGAAAGACCTGTTGTTGAGAGAGAAAATAGAGCTCGGAAACCCGGTAAGGAACATTTTTACTCTCAGAAGGTCAGCAGGCAGGACTACTGAAAGGAACCCAGTTAAACCACAGCAGAACCAGCAGCAGAATCCAACCCTCCCTGGTAAGTATGAGGCCTCTTCTTCTCTACCTCTAAATATAAAATACATCGGATACGTCATTTCCGACGTTAAGATGGTTGCCCTTATTGTTTTTGAAGGAGACGTCCTGGCCGTAGAGAGTGGAGAAGTTATAAGCGAAGGCGTAAAAATTGGAGAGATTACACCTGAAGAGATAGAAATCATCGGTTCGGATTCCCAGAAAAGGAGATATTATTTAGAAGGAGAGAGATGATGAGAAAAATAGTACTTTTGACAATAATTGCTCTGACCTTTTGGGGTTGTGCGGGATTTAGTCGAAGCTATAAGTTAGGCAATGAGGCAGCAATCGGCAAGAATTGGGATGAGGCCGTCAAATACTACGAAAGGGCAGCGCTGGAGAGTCCTGAGAATTCTGTCTATCGTCTTGCACTTTTCCGGGCTAAACTTGCTGCCAGCTCCGTTCATCTTATTAAAGCTCGGGAGCTTGCCTTTCAAGGGAAAAAGGAGGAAGCTCTCGTTGAGTATGAAAAAGCCCTTTCCTATGACCCTTTAAACAGAATTATAGCTGAGGAGGCGAAAAGCCTTATCGAGGAAGAAGTTAAAGAAGAGGAACCCAAAAAGATTAGGATCGAGCCTCCAGTTAAGCTTAAGGTTGATAAAGAAAAAATTCATTTGAAATTTGTCGATGCCAATCTCCGCTCAATTTTTCAAGCTTTGGGAAAACACGCTCGAGTGAATGTTCTCTTTGATGAACAATTCAGGGATATTACTTTTTCCATCGACCTTGTTGATATGATTTTTGAACAGGCTCTCAATTCGCTTTGTTTGGCCTCCAAGAATTTTAACAGGATTATAGATGAGAGAACAATTATTATTGCTCCTGACCTACCCCAAAAAAGAATTCAGTATGAGCTGAATGCAATCAAAACCTTCTATCTCTCCAATATCAGGGCTGAGGAGATTCGTGCTTCTCTTACGCAGATGCTTCGCACTCAATATAAAGCACCGAATATCATTGTTGATAAAAATATAAACACTGTCACCTTAAGGGATACTCCTGCTGTTATAGAATTGGCGGGAAACATCATCAAGATTTGGGATAAGCCAAAGGGAGAAATCATAATCGATTTGGAAATAATGGAAGTTTCTCGGATAAAACTGAGACAGTTGGGTCTGGAGCTAGAACAGGGTCTAGTAGGCTTCAGATACACTGGCCCTGAAGGGTCTGGGGCGGATGAGCAAGGCTGGTTTAACCTGAAGGGCATAGATTTTTCCAAATCTGAACATTTTCAAGTCACTCTTCCTGGTGCTGTTGTGCAGTTTTTAGAGTCAGATTCAGATACCAAGATAATCTCCCAGCCCAGACTTCGGGGTATTGACGGGGAAGAAATAACGTACGTAGTAGGAGATAAAATCCCTATTCCCCGAACCACATTTACTCCTATCGCAGCCGGAGGATATGCTCAGCAGCCTCTGACTTCCTTTCAGTACGAGGATGTCGGAATCGATGTCAAGATTACGCCCACGATTCATTTTGAGAAAGAAATCACCTTGGAATTAGATATAAAAATAAAATCCCTCGGCGGAGCCGGGTATGCCGATATTCCCATTATTGCCACAAGGGAAGTGAAGAATATAATCAGGCTTAAGGATGGGGAGACAAACCTGCTGGCTGGTTTGTTAAAGGATGAAGAGAGAAAAACCGTGAGCGGCATAGCCGGGCTTAAGAACATCCCTATCTTGGGGAGCCTTTTTTCCAGCACTGACCAGGTAATCCAGCAAACGGATGTCATCCTGACCATTACTCCCTATATTATCCGCACAGTTCCTCTAAACGAAGAAGATCTGAAACCTCTCTGGGTTGACCTTGGCGGAATTTCTCCTGCGGTAAGTGCAAGAGGTGGCCCGCCTGAGGAGGCGCTTGCTGAGCGAAGGGCGAGGCAAAGGGCAGAGGTAGCGGATATGGCGAGAACAAGGGAACAAAACCAGGTTTTCCTGACACCGGCTAATTTTGAAGTTCCCCAGAATCGAGAATTTCGGGTTAGTGTCAATGCCAGAATTCAAGAGGATATCAGCAGCATGTCCTTGAACATAAGCTTCGATCCAGGGTCAGTGAAATTGAAAGAAGTCGTTAGAAGAGAATTCCTTAACCGGCTCGGAAAAGATGTGCCCTTCTTAAAGAATATCGATAATTCCTCCGGAGTCTGCACTATCGGATTTTCAAGTACTGACATTGGCCAAGGGATTAAAGGAACAGGAAGTATCGCCACGCTTGTCTTTCAAGCTGTGAATAAGGGTGAGAGCACAGTCCAGGTCACGAGTGTCTCGGCGAATAAGCCTACAGGCCAAACTCTGATGTTTGAGACAGGCCAAAGCCGCGTTGTTGTCAGGTAGGAGTCCGCATATCCCTCTCCAATAAAACTCTTCCATTTTATTGTCATCTGGTCGTCAGAATATCCGTATCTCATGACATGAACTGTTTAATATGTCCTGGACACTGTATTAACTTAAATTGACTTAGATCGGGGATTTGGCTAAAATTTTAGCCACCGGCGGTGTAGCTCAGGCGGTTAGAGCATGCGGCTCATATCCGCAGTGTCGGGGGTTCGAGTCCCTCCACCGC
>CAYTBG010000086.1:0-12416 GCA_964435925.1 uncultured Eubacteriales bacterium
ACCGTGCCCGCTCAGCCTTGCTCACGGTTTTCTCAATCACCCAGCCTGATCAATGTTTGTGGTTTTTCCAACCCATCTCTTTCCCGGAAAAAAAGATGCCTCCTCCCCTTAATCAGGCAGGACATGCTTGATAGTATCAGGATTGATAGTAATGTAAAAGTCGCTTCCAAGATAAAGAAGAGGATGAATTTTTCCTGTATTGAGAACTCCTTCTGGATTGAAGCTTTTCTCATCTTCATGGATTGCTAAGACTTCACCAACGAAAAGATCGTGGTCTCCGTAGGCTCTGACATCTGCCACTTTACATTCGAACGAGACATAAGCTTCGTCGATAACAGGAGTTTGGATAATTTTTGAAGGGGAAAGTTTGACCTGAAACTCTTTGATCTTGTTCATGTCATGACCTGATTTTCTTCCCATCTGGGCAGAGAGCTTCACCCTTTCTGAGCTGATAAAGTTCACGGTGAATTCTCTTGCCTCAGATATAACTTGATGGGTAAGTCTCTTTTTGGCGACAAGAACACCGAAGAGAGGTGGGTCAAAGGAGAGGGCGGTATGCCAGGCACAAGCCATATAATTGGTTTGATTCCCTGATTGAGCACCCACAATGGCCACAGTATATGGATAAAAATACTGAAAATTTTCGATTTGAGTTGTTATTCTTTTCATAGTCACCTCCCAAGATGTAACTATTGATTTAAGCTCAAATTTTGAGCCAGGCTCTTAATCTTTTGATTATTCGAGATACTCTTTCGGATTCTCTTGAGCCTTTTTATCTTTCTCGAATTATAATTATTTTTCAAGCAAATGCAACGTCGAAAAGCAAAGTCGGGGTTTAACCCCAATTTCTCCAATTTCAAATTCATGTATTTTTCTGTATAATATTTTTTGCCTTCTTCATTTTTGTGGAGATGAATCTTTAATAAGCCTTACCTAGGAGAATAGGAATGACTGATTTTGGAGGGGCAGTAAAGCAGAGCGAAGAGTACAATGTTGCCATTATCGGAATTCCCTTTGATGAAAAGTCCTGTTATTTAAGGGGAGCTTCGAAAGGACCTCAAGCTATTCGAGCCGCATCCACCGGGAAAGCCATCAATCCCTGGACAGAACTCGGTGCGAATTTAGAGGAGGAGATAATTTTGAGGGACTTGGGGGATATGGATGTTTCAGGAGATTTTCTCGATGTGTTTTCCCGTGTCGAAAATATTATCCTTAAGATATTAGAAAAGAAGGCAGTGCCTGTTGTGATGGGCGGAGACCATTCTATCAGTTATCCTGTTGTGAAAGCCTTCGCCAGAAAGTTTAAGCCCTTGGATATCCTCCATTTCGATGCGCATCCGGATTTATACGAAGAGATGCACGGAGATCGTTATTCCAATGCCTGCCCATTTGCCAGAATAATGGAAGAGGGCCTGGCTCAAAACCTCGTTCAAGTAGGAATAAGAGCTGCTAACGGTCAGCAGAGAGCAAAGGCATCAGAACATGGAGTTCGGATGATTGAAATGAAAGATATTAAAGATTCGCTTTCTTTGGAGTTTTCAAACCCCCTGTATATATCTTTTGATATGGATGCCCTTGACCCTGCTTTTGCCCCCGGGGTTGCCCACCACGAGGCAGGCGGCCTTTCTACCCGTCAGGCCTTAGACATCCTTCATGCTTTAGATGCTCGAATTGTGGGACTGGATGTAGTAGAGGTTTATCCTGATCGAGACGTATCAGGAATCACGGCTGCCGCTGCAGTGAAGATCATTAAAGAAGTGGTGGGCGGGATAGCTATTTTAAATAGACCAAGATCCGAGGAGGAATCATGAGACGTGCTGTAGTATATATTATTGTTATTCTCTTTATCCCAGGAGCCCTTTTTGCTCAAACATCTTTAAACTTTGATGATTATTTTGTCGATAAAACCATGCGCCTTGACTATTTTCACATCGGAGATGCCAAGGAAGAATGGATCACAGTCGATCAGGTTTACGAGCAGGGTACCTGGGCAGGGAGCCAGCGTAACCTTATCGATAACTTCGACAACGGCCGCTACTACGCTAAAATTTACGATTCTTCATCAGGACAGCTTATTTTCTCCAAAGGATTTGATAGCTATTTCGGCGAGTACAAGACAACTAACCAGGCTCTAAAGGGTATAAAAAGAGCTTATCACGAGACAATTCTCATTCCTTACCCTAAGAAAAACATCAGGTTTACTCTGGAAGTGAGGAATCGAGAGAATATTCTTCTGCCTCTTTTCAGCCAGGAGATCGACCCTTCTTCAGTAAGCATCATAAAAGAAAACTTAGACAAAAAAGTCAAAATCTTTGAAATTCGGAAAAACGGGAGTCCCCATGAGAAAGTAGACATAGCTTTCATCGCCGAGGGGTATACCTCTGAGGAAGAAGAAAAGGTTGAGGCAGATTTAAAGCGGTTCACCGAAGTTTTTTTCAACCACGAACCTTACAGAACTTACAAAGACAGGTTCAATATCTACGGCGTGTTCAAGCCTTCAGGGGAAAGCGGTTGTGATGAACCCCGACCTGGAATCTTTAAAAACACTGCACTCAATGCAACCTTTAATTCTCTGGGTTCAGAACGTTATCTCCTGACAGAAGACAACAAGTCCCTCCGCGATATAGCGGCCCATGTTCCCTACGACACCCTCTTTATCATGATCAATCATAAGCGCTACGGAGGCGGGGGAATCTACAATCTGTACTGCACCTTTACGGTTGACAATCAGTGGTATGAGTATCTCTTCCTCCATGAGTTTGGCCATTCCTTTGCCGGCCTTGCGGATGAATATTACACATCTTCTGTAGCTTATAATGAATTTTATCCAAGAGGAGTGGAGCCTGTAGAACCTAATATCACCGCTTTTCTTGACCCCAAGAGCCTTAAATGGAAAGATTCGCTGACTCCCCATATCGAAATTCCAACCCCTTGGGAGAAGGAAGATTTTGACAAGATGGACGTGGCTTACCAGAAGATACGCCGTGAAATAAACGAAAAGATTGCAAGGATGAAAAGGGAAAAGGCTCCTCAAGCTGAAGTAGAGAAGGTTGAACAAGAATCTGAGCGACTCTCCAGAGACCAGGCCAAGAAGGTGGATGATTATTTTTCAAAAAGCAGGTTTAGAGATAAGGTTGGCGTTTTTGAGGGTGCCGGCTATTCAGCCAAAGGCCTCTATCGACCTATGCTGGACTGCCTGATGTTTACCAAAGGAAAGAAACCCTTCTGCAAGGTCTGTGAGCAAGCTGTTGTTCGTGTCATTAAACACTACAGCGAATAATTTTTAAAACTTCCTGACTTTATATTTCGGTGACTCAGCGCATGCTGGACTAAAGATTGAGATGAGGCTTTCCCGCTCCTTTTGACGCGTTATGAGAGCATAGGAAGTTTTTAATTTATTGCCTTAAATAGAAAAATCTCGGTCATTATATCAGCTTAACTATTTTTTCAAGCCACTTCTTATCTGATTCTGAAAAAGCGCCGATTTTTCTGCTGTCTACATCCAGCACACCCCAAACTTGGTTTTCTTTATCTATAAGAGGAACTACTATTTCCGAATTTGAGCGGCTGTCACAGGCCACATGGCCTGGAAATTTATGGACATCAGGCACAATAATTGTTTTTTTCGATGTTACACCTGTCCAGCAAACTCCTTTCTCTTTCTCCAGGATTTGGCAAGCTAAAGGGCCCTGGTAAGGACCAATAATCAATTCTCCATCAATGAGAATGTAAAAGCCCGTCCAGAAAAACTGAGCCATCTTATGATGAAGGATAGCAGCGATTGTAGCCATGCGCGCAACCTTGTTTTCAGTTTTGAGAACAAGTTCCCGGAGCTGATCGTAGATTCTTTTATATCTTTTTTCTAGATTTTCTTTATCGGCCACGCTGGCCCTCTGCTGAAATACCTGAAGTCATTTCTATAAATGCTTTAGCACTGAAAGGCATTGCTGCGGCAACTTTAGCAAATGTAGCACCGCTTAAATAGTGAGTCATGGAGCATTTCTTTTTTGTCGATGTATCGATTTATATCCTGATCTTGCGCCTGATCCTACATTTTTCCCCCTAGATTTTACTGTAAAAGAGAATAGTTTTAATTTTCCCTTCTTATGAACCTTACAGTCTTTGTAGGAAAAGTGCGGGCTGATGTCAGCAAAAGGGGGGTTGATGATGGGAACCAAAAAGGTGGGGGTTCTCTCCAGCCCGCAAAAAAGAACCAATATCATTATACAAGAAAAAATATAAATGTAAAGAAAAAATTGAAAATTTAAAATTTTTTTTTCAAATTTTGTCTTGACATTGTAGCCTGTTTTTTATAAATACTTGGACAAGGCTACGGAGTTGGAGAGAGTTACTCATATTAAAACAATCTTAGATGGAGTTTTTAATACATCCTTTTGGAGGTTTAAATGAGAAAATGCATCGCCGCAATAGCAATATTTTCTTTAGTGTTTTTTGGTCTTAGTTCTTTATCTCATGGCGCAGGTTTTCTTATCTATGAGCACGGCGCTGCAGCGATGGCCATGGGTGGTGCATTTGTTGCTCTTGCCAACAACCCGACAGCCGTTTTCCACAACCCCGCTGGTATTGCCTTTTTGGAAGGAACCCAGATTTCTTTTGGCACAACCTTGATCTTTCCCTCAGGCTCTTTGAGCCTGCCAAACTGGCCAGATCCCGCATATCAATCTGTGGACCAAGTGAGTCAGCTGTTCTATCCCTCGACATTCTACATCTCCCACAAGCTCAGTGATAAAATTGTCGCTGGTTTTGGATTCTTTAATCCCTACGGTATGGGAGTCAAGTGGCCCGAAGATTATCCTCTGAAGTACATTTCTATTAGGGATGACATGAAGACCTTTTTCTTCAACCCCACCTTGGCTTTCAAGGTCAATGAGAATTTTTCCCTGGGTTTTGGTGTTACCTATATCTATTCAACCCTGGAATTTGAACTAGTTGAACATGTTGAGCGTGATCTTGATCCTGCAGTCTCCGGTTTACCTATTTCAGTACCATATACGATGGATGTCCCTCTTGTATTAGACGCTACTGGCAGTGCGTGGGGCTTGAACGCAGGAGCTCTTTACAAGGGAGAGAATTTTTCCATAGGATTCAACTGGCGTGGCGGCTTCAAGATTGCATTTGATGGAGATTTAGCATTGAGTGCTCCGCTAGTCGATGTTACGATTCCTCCTCCTTGGGACCTATTGCTTCCAGCAGGGACAGACGTAGCATTAGAAACAGCAATAGCAGACCAAGTTCCAAGCGAGGGGGGAGCTCTCATTCCATCATTCAACTTCCCTCACATTCTCGGTGTCGGAGTAGCCTTTAATTTGACCCAAAGCCTGATCATGTCGGCAGATGTGCATTATCTCCTGTGGAGCACTTATGATGAATTCATGGTTGAAGTTGATGTTCCTGGTTTTGACGATAAACATGTCGAGGAAAACTGGACGGATTCCTTTGTCTTCCGAGGTGGCCTTGAGTACAATCTGAATGAAAGATTTGCTTTGAGAGCTGGATTCCTTTATGATCAAACTCCTCAGCCTGATGAAACCGCAGACCCAATTCTTCCTGATGCTAACCGGTGGGCTCTTACCGGAGGTTTTGGCTATAAGGCCGGTAACTTTGTTATCGATGTTGCCTATCAGTATGAGCCGTTCCAAGACAGAACGAGTGAGAATAGAAGTATTCCAGCTTACCAGCACCCGTTATTAGGAAACCTTGGGCAGGGTACCTATAAAACAACTGCCCATCTCTTCGGAATAAGCATCGGTTTTGTTTTTTAGTCAATAAAATTAAATTCGGAGGTAAAGTAAATGGCTTTTGAATTCACCAACTCAAAAGGGGTAAAGTATTATCTGCATTTTAAAGATGTCAACCTGAAAGGAGGCCGTGTTCAGAGAATCTACTTTTTTGCACGCGATGTAAGGGACGGGTCGTTAGATGAGGTTCCTGAGAAATTCAAAGTTATCGAAACTGAAAGAACAGGCATGCCCATCCTGAAAAAGAAATAATATTTTCTCCTGATTTAATTTAAAGTTCCTAAAGAAGCTGTCGTAGAACATCATAAGAAGAAGGGGGGAGGCCCCAGTCAAGGAAGGAGTTTCTTTTCACCGCTAAGAGCCTGGATTTCAGGCTATAATTTAACTATCAATTTTTTTAATCTCTTAATCCCTTGTGTCCCTATTCGTCTATCATGTCGAAAGTGCGGGCTTGATAAATCAATCCCCTACAACAAAAAAGCAACAAAAAAGGGGACAGGCTACTTTTTTTGTATGGACTATCCACGAGCAACAAAGAAGGGGACACGCTACTTTTTTTGTATGGACTATCCACGAGCAACAAAAAAGGGGACAGGCTACTTTTTCTGTATTGACTATCCACGCGTAAAAACAGTCCTTCTCGTTCAAGAAAAAGTAGCCTGTCCCCTTTTTCTCAAATCTTCTATGGCCTTGAATTTTTTTCTTTACTTTTATTTTTTTCAGTGGTATAAAATACCATAATTTAAATCCAGAGAAAGGATGTTTTTTATTTAGTAAAGAGGAGATTTTTCGCCCCCTGTTAATTATCTTTTTATAGAATGATTAAAGATTTGGAGGTATGAGTTATGGCTATTAGGATATCGGTTTCAACTGAAGGAAAAAGTAAGCAGGAGAAGATCGTTCTGACTCTCGGTTTTAGCTTATTAGCGCTTTTATTAGTGATTGGAGGAAGTATTTCCTGCAAGAAAAAAGCAGGAGAAGAAATGGCTATCGGGGAAGAGGGCCTGGTGACTAAAGAAGGCATTATTCCATTTGAAGGTATTGTCCATGTCGGTATCGGAAAATATCTTTTTATTCCCGAAGCCAGTGGATTTGACATTATAGTTCAAGGCCCGCTAGAGTCAGGTGATGTTAGTACACTTGTCGGCAAAGAGGTAAAAGGCAGAGGAGGATTTTCCCCTGAAAAGCCTTCTATTTTAATAGCGAATGACATTGAGGTTAAAGAGTCAGAGAGAAATTGGAGGAACGTTTTTACAAGAACCGAAGAATTCGTAATGGATGATTATTTGGGCCTGGAAGCGAGAGAGGAATTTCAGGTCTTGAAAAACCTCGCCTTCGATAAAAACGAGGGATGGGAAGGAATAGAAAGGGCAAAGATATATGGCAAGCTGGAGATGGAAACAGTAACAGAAGGGGAGGAAGAGAAAGAAATCTTCAGGATTATTGTTCTTGACGCAAAAGACAATGAAGTCGGCAAAATCATTGTCGATAACTTCACAGATTTTTCTCAGTACTACATAAAAAAGTTAAGGTTTTTTGATAAACTCTGGTTTTATTTCACCGTAAAAGATACAGTAGAATGGAGAGTCAGGCGAAGGACTCGAGAGCTCTTTCATGCCGATGTTCTCTTTAACGGTCTTTTTTGAATAATATTATTCAGCACTAAAATTCAAATAGTTTAGAAATTCTTTTTCAGGTCAGGATGTTTGCGGTGAAAGTCTGTTACATCCTGGAATGCCTTGGCTATCCGTAGAGTTTTGGCTTCCTCAAAGATATTCCCGATAAAAGAGATGCTCGTCGGGCTTCCCTTTTCATCAAATCCGTTGGGGACAACGACTGCAGGATGTCCGGTGAGATTTGTTAAAAGGAGGTTGTTCCCTCCGAAGGAGGGAGCGATATATACATCTATTCCTTTCATCTTCTGGGCCATCTCTTCCATGAGGAGAGTCCTGACGCGGTTAGCCTGAATATATTCCACAGCGGGAATAAGCCTTGCCTGCCGGAAGGTGTTCGGCCAGGCTTGTTTTATCTGTCTAACCAGCAAGTCATCCCTGTTGCTTCGGGTGAGTTCATCGAAGGCTGCTGCAGCCTCTGCATTCAGGATAAAAGAGAGCGCGTTAACCGGAAGTTCTGGAAGATCAAAAGGTACAAGTTCCACTCCAAGGGATCGGAGAGTTTCGAGTGAAGCTTCGTCGTTTTTCTTGTTTCTGTATTTTCTTTCAAAGGCCTTTTTCAGGTAGCCGATACGGATATCCTTGAGATCAAGCGACGGATCCCAGTTAAAGGGGAGATTGACAACGGTAAAGTCTTTTCCATCGGGGCCGTATATAGCATTGAAGACCAGAGAACAATCTTCAACAGAGCGGCAGATAGGACCGATTTTGTCCATGCTCCAGCTTAAAGCCATGGCCCCACAGCGGCTCACGCGGCCGAAAGTGGGGCGCAGTCCGGTTACACCGCATCTTGCAGAAGGGGAAACAATAGAGCCCCAAGTTTCAGTGCCGATGGAAAATCCTACCAGGCCAGCAGCTGTGGCAGCGGCCGGACCAGCAGATGAGCCGCTCGAACCTTGTTCTGGATTCCAGGGATTTTTTGTTTTTCCGTCAAACCAGACGTCCCCCCAGGCTAAGGCTCCCATCGTAAGTTTGGCCACAAGCACTGCTCCTGCTTCCTCGAGTCGTTTAACCACAGTGGCATCCAGATCTATGATTTGGTCTTTGTAAGGCATGGCCCCCCAGGTCGTCTTGATTCCCTTTGTGGAAAGAAGGTCCTTTGCCCCCCAGGGGATGCCGTGAAGAGGTCCTCTGTAGCGGCCCGAAGCTATTTCTTTGTCAGCTCTCTTTGCTTGAGCTAAAGCCAATTCTTCTGTCAAAGTGATGACACATTCCAAGCGGGGACCAAATTTTTTGAGCCGTTCGATGTAAAGTCGGGTGAGCTCGGTTGAAGTTATCTTCCTCGATTTTATCAGCTGTGCGAGATCTGTTACGGGATAAAAGGCTAAATCTTCGAAATTAGAAGGCACTTGAATACCCGAAGCCTCAGGCATTTTTGAAGGCTTCCGGTCCTTTAACAAATCCATCCCAGGTATAACAGGATTAAAAAGCAGAGCTGGAGGAACACTGTTTTGAAGGGAAACTCTTCTCAACTCTCTGAATCTCGAAAGGTTTCTCCTTACATTATCCAGCATCATTTTTCTTTCTTTGGAGGTGAATTCGAGCCCGATCAACTTTTCACTTGCAGCGATATCTTTCGTTGTTATTCTCTTTCCTTTGATATGGTACAGAACAAAGGCCCCGCCTATAATAAGAAGAAAAATAGAGGCTATGACGATAAAAGCCAAGACTGCGGAAGATCCTTTCTTTTTTCTTAAAGTTTCCATGGATTTTTTCTCCTTCCTTCAATGAATTATTTCTATTAGAACAGATTTTTTGCAAAGAGGTCAAATCTGGTCCATTTTGAATAAATAGTCCATTACTTTCTCCCAGCCCTCTACTTAACTCTGTTCATAACTCGCGCCTGTCCATTAATCATGTCCGTCCATAACTCACGTCTGTCCTAACTTACCCTTATCCTTTGTTCAGCTCTGTCCTCTACCTCTTCCTTCGCTTTCTGATTTTTGAAAGTAAAAGATATAGGGCAAAACCCACAAGGAGAGAAGAGCCAATCCAGATAATCTTAACCTGGTTGCTTTCAAAATGGACCATTAGATTAATGGCAAATCCTGCTGTGATCAGGAAGGCGGCCACTCCAATCGAGAGGAAAAGAGGCACGAGAAAAAGAGAAAGACAACCCCGCCCTTCTTCGCCTTCTTTTGTTTCAATTTTTTCATTTAATTTATTCTGTTCTGGTTCCCAGTAGACTGCGCCACAAGAGGGGCATTTTTCCTTTTTTTCCGGAATTGAGCTGTTACAGTAAGGGCAAATCTTCATGGCTTCCCTGGATTCATATTATAATAATTAAAGAAAAAAATCTTGACACCTCCTTTTTATTATCATATTTTCTTAAGGCATTCGAGGGAAAATTTATTGATTCATTTGAGACGCATAGAACGCCTTTGAAATTCATCAGATCCCTTTGTAATTAATCTTGAGGATTATCGAAGGGAATAAAAGGAGAGACGATGGCAGAGAAGACAAAAGAAACTGTCCTCAAACTAAGATGGCTTATCCTGGTGTTGATGGGCTTAGTGATTTTTGGCTCCTATTTTGCCTATGATGCGGTAAGCCCTGTAGCAGATTTTATCATGAAAGGAATGAGTATAAGCAGCGCTCAGTTTGGGCTGTTCTTCAGCGTATATTCGCTTCCCAATATAATCATGGTCCTTTTCGGAGGTATTTTTCTGGACATAATAGGTATCAGAAAGGCAGGTACTATATTTGCGGCTCTTTGTGTTATCGGAGTAATTATAACAGCGTCAGGTTCCACTTTCCTGATTATGCTTTTGGGAAGATTTATATATGGCCTGGGTTCAGAATCTCTCATCGTTACTATGGATAAAATTCTATCCAGATGGTTTAAAGGAAAAGAACTCGCTTTTGCTTTTGGGCTGCTCATAACCATTGCCAGGCTTGGCACTATCGCTGCCTTTAATTCTGCAGCCAACATTCAAGAATGGAGCGGCTCCTGGCGAATGGCTATCTGGGTATCAGCAGTAATCATGTTTGTAAGCTTCACTCTCTTCTTGGTTTATTCACGTATAGCTAAGTCCAAAGAAAAGTATTTTAAGAGAGAGGAAAAAGAGGGTGAAGAAGAAAAATTTTCTTTTCAAGATATCTATAAATTTAGGCCTTCTTACTGGTTTGTTTGCCTGCTTTGCATGACTTTCTATTCCGCAATTTTCCCTTTTACAGCTTTTTCGACCGTATTGCTCCAGACGAAATTCGGGTTTAGTGCTGTTCTGGGGGGCCGTTACACATCTATGATTTTTACTGCCTCCATGATTTTCACCCCTCTTCTGGGACTTCTTGTGGATAAAATCGGCAAAAGGGGAATCATGATGATTTTTGGCTCTCTATTGCTTGTCCCCGCTCATTCAATCTTGGGATTAACCTCTATCCATCCTGTTATTCCCATGATCATGATAGGAATATCTTTTTCTTTGGTTCCGGCAGCTCTTTGGCCTGTAATCCCTATCCTGGTAGAGGAGAGGCGGCTGGGAACAGCTTTTGGTATGATGACCTGCATCCAGAATATCGGATTGACTATTTTTCCCTTCTTAGCCGGGAAAATAAGGGATCTTTCGGGAGGAGCCTTCACGAATACGATGATCATGTTTGCTTGCTTGGGTTTTGTGGGGCTTGTCTTTTCTCTGTTGCTAAAATCTGCTGATAAGAGAGAGAAAGCAGGAATTGAACTTCCCACGAAAATTGCTCAGGGTTGAGAATGCGGCCGACCTTCTTCAAGGAGTTCTCCCTCCCTAAAAAATTGGGCCAGATACAAAATATTGCTTCTTTTCCTTGTTTCTGTTATAAAATTTCTCTTTCATCTTTAAGGAAGATGTGATTTTCATGATTCGCTGTGTGATATCAGACATGGGCAAGGTGATCATCTTATTTGACAATAATATTTTTTTTGAAAAAATTGCAAATTATTCCCCTTATTCAACAGAGGAAATTCGAGAATTGGCCTCAGCTCATTTTGAGCTTATTGAATTCTTCGATAAAGGAGAGATAACTCCCCGGGATTTTCACACTCGAGTCATACAAAAACTAGAAGCCTACATAGATTATGATGCCTTCTTCTCTATCTATAACGATGTGTTTTCTCTCGTTCCCCCTGTGCTTCAAATCATGAAGAGATTGAAGAGAAACTACCGGCTTGTCTTGCTCTCCAACACAGATAGCATGCGCTATGGCTTTATAAAAAAGAAATTTCCTGAAATCCTGATTTTTGATGAATATGTCCTGTCCTTCAAGGTTGGATTTATGAAACCCCATCCTCAAATCTACAAAGAAGCCTTGAAGAAGGCCGAGTTTCCGGCCAGGGAATGCGTTTTTATAGATGATAGAGAAGAGAATATCCAAGCAGCCGAAAAATTGGGAATAAATGGAATTCACATAGGCCCTCAAACCGACCTTGAAGCAGCTCTCAAGGAAACGGGACTTTCTTTCTAAATTGTTTGAAAAATTGATATTGGCGATCATCTCCTTAAGGCAGGGCAATTGCCTAGATTCTTAAGAAGATGCTTTTATAAAGACTCTGCGATTTCTTGGACCATCAAATTCGCAGAAGAAGATACCCTGCCAAGTCCCGAGAGCAAGCTGCCCCTCTTCTATGATGACTTTGATCGAGGAGCCGATAAGAGAGGCTTTGACATGGGCAGGGGAATTTCCTTCAGAGTGTCTGTAGGGGAGGGAATCCGGAACGATTTTTCTCAGAGCCATGAGAATATCTTCCTTAACAGAGGGATCAGCGTTCTCGTTGATGGTCACTGCGGCTGTTGTGTGGGGGACAAAGACATGGCAGATTCCGTCTTTAACGCCTGAAGAGACCAGCTCTTCCCTGACTCTTGCCGTTATATCCACCAATTCTTCTCTGGCCTGAGTCTTGACTTCAATTGTTCTCATTAATCACCTCTTTACTAATACGATAAAAATGTGGGCTTGATAAATCAAGCCCCTCGAGTTTGGCACTTTACTATAAATTATATTCTACCAT
>CAYTBG010000087.1:0-12391 GCA_964435925.1 uncultured Eubacteriales bacterium
CCCTTTCAGGGCTCGCAATGACATTGTAAACATATATATTGCATTTATATTAGTTCTTGATATCTTGACTCTTACTCCATAGTCTACTATTTTAAAGAATCAATAAAAAGAAAAAAAAGATAGTTCATGTCAAAGATCAAAGAAAAATCCCGTTTAAAAGGATAGGTAAATAAAGGAGACATAAAGTGGGAAAGAAAATATTCATATTTCTATTGATTTTATCTCTCTCGACAGGAATAACCTCCAGAGCTTTTGCTCAAGGACAAACAGGCTCCATCAAAGGGAAGATAACTGACAAGGAAGGAAATCCTTTGCCGGACGCCTTCATTTATGTTTCTTCACCAGCCATGTTGGGAATTCGGACTTATCTCTCCTCAAAGACAGGTGCTATCAGATTCCCTGGCCTTCCTCCTGGTATCTACAAAATCATGGCAGAAAAACCCGAATTTAAAACAGTAAACATAGAAGATATCATTGTCGGGGTTGGAAAGACAGTAAACCTCGATATTACCCTGGAAGCGACTCTGATCGAAGAAGAAATCACAAGCAACATTCCTTCGCCAACATTAGATGAAGAATCGACAAAAACTTCAGTAAACCTGGACAGAAACCTCCTGAATAATATTCCTTTCGCTAGAAACCTCCATGAGATTATCAACTCTGTGGCCGGTGTAACTCAATATAGCGTGCCCAATCAAAAAGCGTCCAGTGTTCACGGCTCCACTGTCCGGGCCAACATCTATACCCTTGATGGCATAATCATGAACGATCCTTCCGGAATGCATCTCCTTGCCAATATAAATTTTGATATTATTGATGAAGTGGAATTAGAAACCGCTGCCCATCCTGCACAAGTCAGATTCACTGAAGGAGGATACATCAATGTTGTTGCCAAATCAGGCGGAAATAGATTCAGAGGGGACCTCAATCTCTATTATGCAGATGAAAAATTGGGAAGCACTTTGAGGTCTGAAGAAGAAATAAGTGAGACAGGAGCTTCTCCCCCTCCCTTAGATAGATATTTGGGGGACATCTCTTTCTCTTTAGGAGGTGCACTGCTGGAAGATAGGCTATGGTTTTTCACGAATGCACGCTTTATCTCTTTATCTCGAACTACTGATTTTATTCCCTGGACTGACCCTCAGGGCAACAACCACAAAGAATTCAGCTGGCGTGGGAACGAAAAAATGGGATTTTTCAAGTTAACAAGCCAGTTTATTCCCCAGCTTAAAGTAACAGGAATGTTTAACTATTTTGAGCGCTATCGATCAGCGTCTGAATTTCCTCTAAGCTGGAATCTGCCAAATGAAGCCACGCAAATCTTGGATCATGAAAAAAACGTAACTGCATCAGGAACGCTAAACTACATTTTTGATCAAAATACTTTTGGAGACATAAAAGCAGGCTATATTCAACACAGCCTTCCTTTGAGGCTAGATGGAAAATGGAGAGACAATCCTCAATATTTCAATGAAGGAACAGGACATTTCTGGGGAAGTGCTGGATTCAACGAAACTCAGCTGAAAAAAAGATTTCAGGTAGGAATATATCTCACTCGGTTTCAAGAGGGTTCTTTTGGAGATCACGAGTTTAAGAGCGGAGTAGAATATGAATTTGCTTCCGGAGAATGGACTACATGGAAAACAGATAACTTGTTGCAGCACTACTTTTATGGAAACCCTTATTATTTCGACCCTAATTATTTCGGCCAGGCTGTATCTCCGGTAACAGGTAATCCAGTCGATAAAGGAAAAGTTTCTTTTTCCATTGCAGAAAAAGCAGAAGGAGGATTGAGCCAGAACGAGCTCTCAAGGCTAAGCCTTTTTGCACAGGATTCAGTCTCTTTTGGCAGAAGATTGTCCTTGTTCTTAGGTCTGAGATTCGACCGGAGTAGCACCAAGCTTCCCTCAAGCCAGAAAGGAGAAAGTGGAAATCCGGTTTCCTTAAAAATTGGCGAAGAATTAATCGAGCCACTCTACGGGGTGAATCCTTATAGCACAAATTTAGTACCAGAATGGCGAAATACAGTGGTCTGGAATGCCTTGTCGCCCCGCTTTGGCTTAACCTTCGATATCTTGGGAAATGGAAAACATCTCATTAAAACTTCCTTTTCTCGTTACGCTGAATATTTGATGCTGGACTATCTCGGAGCTCTAAATCCTTTTTATGCTCACCGCTCTCACCAATTCTACTGGTTCGACGAAAACATGGATGGCCTAGTAGATGTGGACGATACCTATACCCTCTATCCTGAAGACTTGCGGTCGTATAGCGAGGAGGACTATAAAAAAAAGATAGCTCCGGATGTAAAACCTCCTTATACAGATGAATTTACAATCGGGCTCCACCAAGAACTGTTCAAAGATTTTTCAATCAGAATAAATTATATCTATAAAACCAAACGAAACATTATTGAAAATGTTCTCTACGACCCTGATTCTGATAAAGACTGGTACACAATCGCCCAGGATACACAAGGTTGGTGGATACCATTTGAAACGATTGTCCCCGAAGTTGATGATTTTCCCGATACTCAAGTCAGCGCTTATTACAGATCTTTGAACACACCGGTCCTCTTCTATCAAGTGAAAAATGTTCCTGAGCTAAAGAGAAAGTACCAGGCGTTAGAGATAGCATTCAAAAAAAGAATGTTAAACAATTTGCAGTTGATCGGGTCTTTGGTCATCAGCAAAACCACGGGGAATATAGGCTTAAATTACGATGCTAGCTCGGGATTTTCAAGAGCAGCAGACAATCCTAATTTTTTACTGGTTAACCTTCCAGAAGATTCGAGCCTCGACTTTGATAGACCTCTTGTCCTGAAGCTTATGGGGACTTATAAGCTTCCCTATGATTTTTTTGCAAGCTGCTACTACACCTATATGAGCGGCACGCCATTGCCCAGAAGCGTTACGGTTATTCCCCCTGCTTCCTGGGTTCAGGGTAATAATGCTTACAGCGAGCCAGCAACGGTTCTCCTGGAAAAGCCAGGAACGAGAAGAGCTGAACCTTACCACAATCTTGATCTAAGAATTGAAAAGGAGTTTAGGCTTGGAAGCTCTGGAAGGATAAGTATGTATGTTGATATTTTAAATGCCCTGGGAAAAAAGTATAGTTTTATTTCTAAAAACGATGGCGGCTTCTGGTTTCCCGATGCTGAAAACACAACCCAGGGCACCCGAGTTCTAAGCGAAAACTACAAAAAGATTACTTCTCTCTCTGGGACAAGGATGATTAGATTAGGCCTGAACCTCCGTTTCTAACCTTACGCCTGCTTCACACTTTATCTTTGCGCTTCAAGCAGTAAGAGGCTTATCCACAAGCTCTTTTAGTGATTCAAAATCCCGGGGAGAAACACTCCAGCCAAGATAGGGAAATGTTAGTTTGTTATGAAGGAGGGGATCAGCATCCCGGGCTAAATATCCATTATCAACAAGATACTGCCATTCTTCAGTGCCAGGGATAGGAGAAAAATAAGCTAACCTGGGTCTGGCACCAAGCCGGCGAACATGGAGGATACTCTCTCTAATACCAGAAATATCCTGTCCTGGCAACCCCACCATGAGATAAACATTTATCCCCTGTCGGCTGTAACCTTCGTTCTCCAAATAAACCAGTGCCTTCTCTAAATCACCTTCTGAAACTTTCGGACATGCTTTCGCCAGCAAATTTTTATCGAGTGATTCCTGGCTGAGAAACAGAGACTGAAAGTTTGCTTCTTTAAAAAGAGAAGCCATCTCAGAATCAATCTCTTTCACGTGAAGGCCGTTGGGTGTGTGAAAAACCAGAGGAAGATTTTTTTGGATTATTTCCTTTAAAAAAGGAAAAACATGACTATTTTTTTTGAAGAGAAGAGTATCATCATAAAAAGCAACGTTTTGGATTTTATGCTTTTTGTAGTTGTATTCTATCTCGGAAACCACAGAAGAAGGCATTCTTTGCTCAAAATTTTTACAAAGTAAAGGAGCAGCACAAAAAGAACATTTAAAGGGACAGCCTCTCGATGTTAGAACAGGAAGGGTTTCTTTATTCCTTAACAGCTCAAAGGCTGGCCACGGAATCTCATCAAGAGTTTCAAACTGATGTTCTGGACAGGAGTTATCCCCTAAAACTTCCCTTAGAAGAGGGAGGATTCTCCTTTCCCCTGGCCCTTGAAAGATGATATCTGCTCCACAAGAGCCCTTTGCATGCTCGGGCATCAATGTGGGGTAAACTCCTCCTAAAATAACGGGAACTTGGCCAAATTTCTTCCGGATGAGTTCTACAACAAGTTGAACCCCAGGATACCAATAGGTCATTGTACAGGTTATGAGAACAAGGTCAGGAGAAGGGAGATGCTCGAGCTCATGGAGAAAAAGCTTAAGTGGAATTCCATAGCGGGAATATTTACGAGGGACATCCTTCAGGACAGAAGGCTTTGCCACCTCTTCTTTTAAAAAAGAACCCCTTCCGTCAGGCTTTGTCTTTAATTTTCTACCTAAAAGGGGATGGTGGCGGTCTAAGCAGTCTATAAAGTGCAGGCTAAAATCCGAGTGTTTCTTAAGTATTGCAGCGATATAAAGAAGCCCCAAAGGCTTCAGCCAAAAATCATAGGCAGTAAAATCATAAATCCAGGGATTTATGAGGAGGATGTCCTTTTTGGAGGGCATATGTCCATTTCTTATATTTAATGCGCGGTTTGGGTTCTCTCTTCTCGTTGAATTGGTGCGGAAGGTGGGACTCGAACCCACACGGTCTAAAAGACCATAAACTCCTGAGGCTTACGCGTCTACCAATTCCGCCACTTCCGCACGCATGAATTATCCACAGCCCTTATGAGCAGGTCTCATTATAATAGAATGGGGTCAGACTTGCAAAACTTGAATAAAGCATGGGGTCAGACCCCAAGAATTATTTTAGAAGCTTTCTCACAAGATTTTTGTAAATTTTAACCGCCTCAAGCAACTGACGCTTTTCAATCTTTTCATATTCTGTATGGGCCACCAGAAAAGAACCGGGCCCCAACAGAAGAGGTTTGCCAAAACTTTTTAGATGCGGGATGTCTGTTCCGTATGGTAAGACAACTTGATCGAGGTCGGGAACCGTAAATAATTTCTGGACTTCAGATTGCGTAAGAACCTCAATTTCGACCTTTTTTTTGAGCACCATCTTTACTTTGTTAAGAATTTGTTTGGAAGGTAGAACACTACGGATAGTCATTTCAGCGCTTGCACTATTCGCAACCACATTCGGGGCAGCACCCCCTTCAATAGTTCCAATGTTGAGAACGGATCTTCCCATAACTGGGTCCTTGCCAAAATCTAATGCACGAATTCTTTGCAGTACATCTAGCAACTTTTCGATGGCTGATTCACCTGACTGGGGAAAAGCAGAATGAGCTGCCTTTCCTTTTGCTGTTATCTTAAACGTGATAATTCCTTTATGGGCAATACCCAATTTGTTCTCTGTCGGCTCTCCAAAAATGATAAAATCAGATCCTACTTTTAATGAATTGGCCATTTTTGCACCGATGCTGTCGGTTTCTTCGCCTACAACCATCAGGAGGCCAATATCAGTCAGGCCCTCCTCCTTCATCTCTTGAACAGACCAAATCATAGCGGCCATAATGCCCTTTGCGTCACAAGCGCCCCGACCATAAATGTAGTGCTCATCCTCTGAGGCGGAAAAATGCGGTGGAACAGTATCCATGTGGGTGCATAAAATAACACTGGGTGCCGAACCAACGGTTGCTAAAATATTTCTTCGCCTCTTAGCAATTATCTGTTCCTTCAAATCAAAGTTTCGCGCTTCAAGGTAGCTGCAGAGAAAATCGGCAATTTCATCCTCAAGACCCGTGACAGAAGGGATGTTTACCAATTTTTTCGTAAGTTCAAATAGGTTCAAAGTTAAAACTCTCAAGGCTTTTGCGGTTTCAGTTTTAGCAAGCCTTCCTATCTTATGAGGATGAATATTAATCCAATACAAACGCAATTATTCCAGTGTCATCGCGAGGAGCGAAGCGACGTGGCGATCTCGCTAATTTATCTTAAGAGATTGCCACGCCCTTTCAGGGCTCGCAATGACATTGCAGAAATATATATTGTGTTTATATTAGGTTATGCTGACAACGTTATGAATGGTGATAAGGCAGTCTCTCGAATAATTTCCAGTCGCTGAGTTCTTGTGATTTTCATCTATTTTTTGCGTAAGCTTTTTACTATGGAAATTTTTTCCTTTTGCGAAACGTCCTTTACTCTTCCTTTTACCTTTGCGGGAACACCAGCTACGACAAGACCTGGCGGTACGTCTTCCAAGACTACTGCACCAGCGGCAACAACGCTTCCTTTGCCTATCTTCACTCCCTCAAGCACAACCGCATTGCCCCCTACAAATACATTGTCTTCGATAGTCACAGGCTTTTTACTGGGAGGTTCTAACACTCCAGCGATCACTGCTCCAGCGCCTATATGGCAATTTTTGCCGATTATAGCCCTGGCACCGATTACCGCGCTCATATCTACCATAGTCTTTTCTCCGACCTCAGCACCTATATTGATTACCGCTCCCATCATGACAACACAACCTTTGCCTATGCGGGCGCCCACTCTCACTATGGCTCCTGGCTCGATTCTGGCCTCCACTTTCCTCAGATCAAGAAGAGGAAGGGCTGAATAACGGGCTATGATATCAACAAAATGGCTTTTGATTTTACCTCTATTCTGTTTTACCCATCTCTCTATCAAGGGGTAATCACCTATCAGGAGCCAGAAACTTCCTTCTCCAAACGCTTGAAATCCCTGATCTTTAAAACTCTCCTGATTAAAATTGCCCTGGATGTAGACCTTGGCAGGAGTTTTCTTCTTGCTTTTTGAAATAAGTTCGGCAATCTTCTTATAATCCATTGATCTTTTCAACACCAGTATTACTTGCTTTGGTTATGATGACTTTATTTTCGACTCCCCCTTGACTGCATATATTTTTCATTATCTCTGCAATCTCGCCTGTTTTGTCTTCTTCACATATAGCAAATATCGAGGAACCACCTCCGCTCACGTTACAGCCATAAGCTCCAGCCTCTAAAACTTTCTTTTTAATATCATCATATCCGGGTATAAACCTTGATCTTACTGGCTCTGATATATGATCTCTGTTTACAGCTTCGCCAATATCTTTCAAGTTTCCGCTTAAAATTGCATGGATTAATGAGGAACTATAGGAAATCTGTTCTTTTGCTTTAGTTAAACTGATGCGACCAGGAATCGACCCTCTTGTTGTTCGCTTGGCTTTTTTTATAATGCAGATCACTAGGGGAACATTCGGCACCTCTATCTTCACCACTTCTATGGGGCGATAATTCTTAATTAAGACGAATCCCCCGAGCAGGCATCCAGAAACATTATCAGCGTGGGCGACACCCCCAGAAGCAATCTCTCCCCGACTGGCTATCTCTATTATTTCATTGTGCCCTAAATTAGCACCAAAGAGGATGTTTAAACCATAGACACAGGCAACAGCAGAAGCTCCCGAAGTCCCCAACCCAGCACAGGATATCATTCTTTTTCTTATTTCAACATCTACACCCTTTGAAGGATTTGTTTCTTCGAAGAAATGAGTAGCAGCTAGGCCTGCTGTATTATTCTCTACTGAGGTGGGTATCCCTTCATCCATCCCAACGATTTTTACATTAATGGAATTCTTGTCATTCAGCCTGACTTTCACTATATCGTAAGGTTCTTCCAGGGCCAAGGAGAAGACATCAAAACCGGGGCCAAAGTTAGCAATCGTTGCCGGCGCTTTAACGATTACTTCTTTCAAATCAATTCGCTCTCTTTCAATATTTTCTTCAGGATATCCCTCTTTGGAGCACTTAACATTGTGAGGGGAGGTCTTAATCCGCCCCCGGGCAATCCCATGAGAGTCAATGCCTCTTTGGCAGCCATTGGATTGGTCTCCATCCTCAGGGCCTCGAAGAGGTCATAGTAAGCGTAATGAATCTCTTCAGCTTTTTTGAACTCGCCTTCAAGACAATATGTCACCAAATCCCTCATAACTTCTGGAACAATGTTTCCAGCCACGGTAAAAACACCGTGTCCACCAAAAGACAGCAAAGGATAGGCGGTCGTGTCCTTTCCTGTGAAAACACTAAACGATTCCCCCTGAGTCAAGTACAAAATTTTAGCCAAATAATCCATCTCCTTATTGCCATCTTTGGTGGCTATTATGTTTTCATTTTTAGCCAATCTGGAATAGGTCTGGTGTTCGATATTTATCCCAACCCTTGCGGGAGCGTTATGAATTATGAGGGGTATAGTAGAGTTTTTGGCTAATTGTTCATAAAAGTTGATGACTCCGGCTTGAGTAGGCATAACCAGGAATGGAGCAAAAACAACCGAATAATCACAACCAATATCCGCATACAGATTTATCCTGCTTATGGTCTGACTCAGATTGTTTGAGCAAGTATCAGGGGCGACTTTGCACTTGCCATCCGACTCCTCAACGACAATCTCAACTACTCTTCTTATTTCTTGCTCAGTTAACAACGGATTTTCCCCTGTTACCCCCAAAGGAGCTATTCCATGGATGCCACTTTCAACCTGTCTGCGCACAAGAATTCTTAGTCCTTCCTCATCCAAATTCATCTTTTCATCAAAAGGTGTTATCAACAAAGTGTAAGCACCGCTTAACATTCTAGTTCACCTCCTTTTGTACAGAATAATAAGCTGCTAGCGAAGAACAAAGCGATTAAACATTTTTGTAGGGATATTAATTTTCCTTTTTATACTTTTGCTAATCTGCAATCTCTAATAATACAAACGCAATTATTTCAGTGTCATTGCGAGGAGCGAAGCGACGTGGCGATCTCGTTAATTCATCTTAAGAGATTGCCACGCCCTTTCAGGGCCCGCAATGACATTGTAAAAATATATATTGCGTTTATATTAGATACCCTATCTACTATCTCTTATTTCTAGCTAAGAACTTATATCACAAGTGAAATCAGGTGTCAAAAAAGCTATGGGGTCAAACCTTTCAAACTTTTATAACTTTGGTTTTTATTAAATAAAGTAAAGTAAGTAAAGCAAGGGTCAGGCTTTAAAAACTTGAATAGCTTTAATTCTTATTTATTTTACTCTCTTAAATGCTTAGCTTCTTATCTTTATACGCCAACATATTCAAGTCATAAAAGTTGAAAAGTTTGAAAGGCCTGACCTCGAAGACTTGACAAACAGAACGTCTGTTCTTATTTTAGGAATGCGTGTCGCATTCCAACATTTGTCACTTTTTTTCTAAGCGTATCTATGCATCCCATCTTTTTATCTTTTAAAAGGAGGCCTGATGAAATTTTCGAGTCGGGAGCAAATTGAAAACCTCTCCAAATTCAAGAGCGATAGCTTTTTAACAACTTCTTTCTATCTCAAGACAGACAAAAGCAGAATGACAAAAAAGGAGATAGCTCTGTCCTCCAAAAACCTTCTCAGCAACGGCAGATCTCAGCTGGACCAGATGGAAATGAGCAAAGATAAGAAAGAATCCATGTCCCAGGATCTTGAAAAAATAACCAACTTCTGCTCCAAGCGCCTTTCCTCTCACAATTTTTCGGGGCTAGCAATATTTTCATGCAGCGGTCAGGATTTTTGGAAACTCTTTAACCTCCCCACCTCACCCCTAAACAGGATAATATTTGACCAAAATCCTTATATTCGTCCGCTATCCGCAATTCTGGATCAACACCACCGGATCTTTGCTCTTACTTTCGACAGACGGGAAGCCAAATGGTATGACATTTTTATGGGCGAAATTTCTCTTCTTGAAAATCTCATAGAGGATGTCCCCAGCAAAGTCAGAGAAGGAGGATGGGAAGGATACGAATCAAAGCGAATTGAAAGACACATTGCCACTCACCTTCACGATTATTTCAAAAAGATAACCCAGAAGACATTCGAGTTATTCAAGAAGAATCATTTTGACTGGCTTTTTCTTGGATGCAGAGAAAAATACCGTTCAGATTTTGAGCCGCTTATCCATCCCTATCTAAAAGCCAGACTAAAAGGCTGGCTCAAAGCAATGCCCAGCGACTCTCCTACTGCCGTCCTTAAGGAATCGCTGGAATTAGAAAAAAAGCTGAAAAAAGGGGAAGAGGATGAGGCTGTCCACAGGCTTATATCCGAGCTTGAAAAAGGCGGATTGGCCACTTCAGGATTAAAAAGAACTCTTAAGAGCCTAAATAGAGGAGAAGTTCAGACACTCATCACTACTCATGACTTCTCTAAACCAGGAAGAATCTGCCCCAAATGCAGTTTCTTATTTGTCGATGAACTTCGCTGTCCCTCTTGTAAGCGGAAGACTAACCCGCTCGTTGATGTAATCGACGAGGCAGTGGAGGCAGCCCTGAATAAAAACTGCCAGGTGAGACACATCATTCCTCCTTCCAAACTTGATAGATTCGGAAAAATCGGTGCTTTCCTCAGGTATAAAGCTTAGATGTAAAACGGGAATCAAAAAGGCAAAAGTTGAAGGAGAAAACGCGGAAGGCAGATCATAAAAAAGTGCGGATTTGATCCGTCATGTAGGTGTTTGATTTATCGGTTCTCTTCCATTTTGTATGGCTAATTTTACTGATGAAATACAAAGAAATGGCTTTGCTCCCTTCAGATTTTTAACGCCATTCCCTCTCCGTTCCTCTCGGCGCCTGCGTAACTCCGCACGCGAGCCATTTCACTTTGAACCAGATGTCCGGGTTATATCAATCTCCACCAGATTGATCTTATCGTGCTCAAACATACTCGGCGGCCGATTTCATCGGCTTCCCTCGATGAACGGTTCGGGAAGGCTAAATCTTCAAAGTCGCTTCATCCATTCTTGTGTATTTTACCCACACTATTTGGAAGAGAACCGATTTATCAAACACACATTTTTTATAAATAAATGGGTTTAATGAATCAATGTCCTATATTAAAAAAAGGTGGGCTTGATAAATCAAGCCCCTACATCTATATTTAGTCATTCCACCCAATTCCCATTGCTTTATCTAATTCCGCCAGGGACATGACATAATCATACAAGGCTTGTGAATAGTTTGTCTTAGCCTGAGACAAGGCGGCCTGAGCCGAACTTATATCAAGAGTTGTCGCCAAACCTTCAGAAAAATTCAGCTCAGCAATTCGCAAACTCTCCTGGGCCTGTTCAACATTTTTTTCCTGAGAAAGAAGGGATTCCTTGGCTTCTTGTAACCTCAAGATAGCCTGTCTGACTTCGAATTTTATAATATCAATAAGCCCTTTTTGGGTAAAATCAAGTTCCTTGATCATTGCCTTGGACTGAGCCACACGGGCAGAAGTGGCGAAGCCGTTAAAGAGAGGTATGGTGAAGACAAGATTAACTGCATAGAAACTCTGCCATGTATCTTTCCTGAAGTTAAGTTGATCTGCCCAGAAATTATACGTGGCGGATACGGCAAGGCTGGGAAGATTTGAAGCACGTGCCAGCTTCAATCCTTGTCCTGCCATCTGTTTCTGGTATTTTAGCTGGCTGATTTCAGGTCTTTTCAGCATTGCCTTCGACACAGACTCCTCTAAATCAGGCTCAAAGGGCTCGTAGGTTAGATATCCTTTAATTTCGATGGGTTGAGAAAGGTCCAAACCCAAAAGAGTTTTTAGGCTTAGTTCTGCTATCTTTAAGTTGTTCCTGGCTTTAATCAACTGAGGTTTCAGGTTAGCCACCTGTACTTCAGACCTTAAAAGATCAAACTTGGAAGCCATCCCGACTCCATAAAGGCTTTTCACATTTTTCAAATGCTTCTCTGCGACATCAACGGCTTCCTCGGCCACCTTAACAAAATCCTTCGTAAGTAAATATCCATAAAAGGCTTTCTTGGCATTGAAAACAGTTATATGTTTTGACTGTCTCACAGCTTCTTCTGTGGAACGAAGGTTGTACTTGGCTTGCTTATAGCCAGATGTCAAACGACCCCCGGTGAAAAGAGGCAGAGAAAAATTCAAATAGAACTGATAGTCCTTGGTGAAGTCCATGGCAACTCTCTGAGGAGGCTCGCCAGGAATAAAGGAGGGAAACTCCAATGTAAATACTTTCTCAGCAAGCGTATGGAGTCCTTCAGAATTAAGAGAGGGAAGAAAACCCGCGGCTGTCTCCCGGAGTTTAGCCTTGGCCGTTTCTAATCTCTCCTCAGCAGCCAAATGATAAGGATTCTGGGAAAGAGCTAAGCGGATGCTCTCTTCAAGGGTAAGGGTCGTTTTTTCCAGGGGAAAAGAAAATTTTGCCACCCAAAAAATCAAAAGGATTACCAATAATATGGTTTTTGCTTTCTTCATGTTGACACTCCTTTTCAATCTAATTTAACCTGATTTATTCATAAATTATGCCGACACTAATATTTATTTTCATTGATATC
>CAYTBG010000088.1:0-12303 GCA_964435925.1 uncultured Eubacteriales bacterium
CCTCAAGTTGAGAATGTCCTCTTTCTTACTTACAAAATGGGGCCTGGCCCCATTTGTTCAGGGGCAAAAGCAACGTGTTTTTGAACCATATAGGCTGAGCCTTTCTTCAATGGTCGCTGCATCTATTTCCCAAAACCTTTGTCCTGAACATAGCAACCAGTTATCAAGGAAATGGAGATGCTTACGTATCCCCATCTGTACTTGCTTTTTTAGGCTAAAAATGATAAATTTTTGCCTAATTCTTTCATCTTCCTTTTTATAAAATGATCGATATTGACGCGAGCTTCATCGCTATATTTATAGTAGTCTGGATTCTGGTCTTTGTCCTCTCACGAGTATTTTTTAATCCTCTGCGGAAGATCATGGAGGAACGGGAAGCTAAAGTTAAAGGGAGACAAGGAGCCTTCCAAGAATCTACAGAAGTCTATGAAAAAACTGTCTGTGAAATTGAAGAAAGGCTAAAATCCGCAAGGATTCTCTCCGAGCAGACAAAGGATAATCTTAAGCATGAGGCTTTAAAAGAGAGAGAACGCATGCTGGAGAAAATAAGCACAGAGTATAGGAGTCAGGTTGAAAAGGCTCAAGAGAAGTTAGAGAAGCAAACCACGAGCTTGAGGAGAGAATTAGGTGCTGAAGCCAAGCTACTGGCCGAAAGAATTGAGCAGAAGCTTTTAGAATGAAAACTTCAAGAAGAAAAATCTTCCTCGTTTTGTTTTTATTGCCCTTCTTTATCTCCATGGTTTCCGCAGATGAGGAACATTCATCAAATTTTAGGGATTTTATAGGGAAAACCGTCAATTTCATCATTTTATTCGGGGGCTTGGCTTATTTTCTTTATAGGCCTATCCGGAATTTTCTCCAGAAGAGGTCCGAGGAGATAGAACAGGGCCTTAAAGACGCAGGAGATGCCCAAAGAGAAGCCGAACTGAAGCTTCGAGAAGCAAACGCCCGCCTGGCAACCCTGGAAGACGAGATAGAAAAGCTAAAGAAGGAAGCAGAGATTGAGGGCAACAAAGAAAGGGAGAGGGTTATTAAACTCGCTCAGCAAGAAGCGGAGAGGATCAAATATTTTGCCAAACAAGAAATTGAAATGCTGATGCGTGCAGGAATCCAAGATCTCAAACAATACACAGCAGAGCTGGCTTCCGCATTAGCAGAAGAGAGGATCAAGAAAAAAATGAGCCCTGAAGACCAATCTTTTTTTATAGATAAATCCATAGGAAAACTCGACGAACTCTATGAAAAGTCAAATTCTCGTAAAAAGATACACTCAAGGGTTAGTTAACTCTATCAAGAATGAAGCAGAGTTTTCGGCCCTCAGCCAGGAGCTGTCTAATTTTGCTCTGCTTCTCCGCAAGCACCAAAAGCTGAAAGACACTCTTTACAGCCCCCTCCTGCCGACGACAAAAAAAACGCAGATAGCCGAAGAAGTACTGGCCAAGCAACCTTTGGGGAAAAAAGCTTCAAGGTTTATTTTGCTGCTTGTTGAAAACAATCGACTTGAACTATTTCCTGATATCATAGAGTCCTTACCCGAGGTTTGGAATGAACAGAAGGGAACTTATACTTTTGAAGTGGCTTCTGTTGTTCCCCTCACGGATGACCAGAGGAAAAGATTAGAAAAAAAGTTAGAGCTATTGGAGAAAAGACCGGTTATATTGAAGTATAGAATTGATCCTGAATTGGTTGGAGGACTTTGGGTAAGAAGAGAAAACATTGTTTACGATGTCTCGATAAAGGGAAATTTGATGAAACTTAAGGAAGAAATTTCTGAAGGATAGGCGGAAAAATGGAAATTAAAGCGGATGAAATAAGTAAAATTATCCAACGCCAAATCGAGGGATATAAGACAGAAGTCGACATTAAAGAGGTTGGGACTGTAACTTATGTCGGAGATGGAATTGCCAGGATTTATGGACTGGACAGGGTTATGTATAACGAACTTCTGGAATTTCCTCAAGAAGTTTATGGTGTTGCCCTGAATTTAGAGGAAGATAGTGTTGGTTCTGTGCTTTTGGGGGAGAGTCATCTTGTTAGAGAGGGAGATCTGGTTAAGCGCACGCACAGGATTATGCAGGTTCCGGCCGGACCGGCCTTGATCGGGAGAGTGGTGAATCCTCTGGGCATACCTTTAGATGAGAAAGGCCCCATAAAAACCGATATCAACATGGTGGTCGAGCGTCTGGCGCCAGGTGTTGTTGACCGCTTGCCAGTGAAGGAGCCTCTCCAAACTGGCATAAAAGCCATCGATACCATGATTCCTATAGGGAGAGGACAGAGAGAGCTCATCATAGGAGATCGTCAGACAGGAAAGACAGCTATTGCCATAGATACCATCATCAATCAGAAAGATAAGGGTGTCGTCTGTGTTTATGTAGCTATCGGCCAGAAAAATTCCACGATCGCTTACGTGATAAAAGTGCTTGAAGATTATGGAGCGATGGACTATTCGATCGTTGTGGCTGCTCACGCCAGCGACCCTTCGCCCCTTCAATACCTCGCTCCTTACAGCGGTTGTGCTATGGGAGAGTATTTCAGAGACAACGGGCAGCACACTCTTCTCATCTATGATGACCTTTCCAAGCATGCGGCCGCCTACAGGGAAATATCTCTCCTCTTAAGGCGGCCCCCAGGCAGAGAAGCCTATCCGGGGGATGTCTTCTACCTCCATTCAAGGTTGCTCGAAAGAGCAGCCAAGTATAATGACAAGCATGGTGGGGGCTCTTTGACTGCGCTTCCTATCATCGAAACACAGGCAGGAGATGTTTCAGGCTATATTCCTACAAATGTCATCTCGATCACAGACGGTCAAATTTACTTAGAACCCGAGTTGTTCAACGCCGGGATAAGGCCAGCCATCAACGTCGGCATATCTGTCTCAAGAGTCGGAGGGCATGCTCAGGTCAAAGCCATGAAGCAGGTGGCGGGAAAATTACGCCTTGATTTAGCTCAGTACCGGGAACTGGTAACTTTTGCTCAGTTTGGCACAGAACTGGATAAGGCGAGCCAGGCCCAGCTCGATAGGGGCGAGAGATTGGCTGAAGTTCTGAAACAGGATCAGTATGCCCCCTTACCGGTTGAAAAGCAAATATTAATAATTTATGCAGGAAACAGAGGATTTTTGGATGAGTTTGAAGTTGAGCAGATCAAGGAATATGAAGAAAAACTTTATGAATTTTTTGAAAAGGAACAGGCGACGCTTTTGAAGAAAATCGCTGAGAAAAGTGAAATTAGTGCAGATATGGATGAAGCTATTAGTTCAGCTTTAAAGGAGTTTAATTCCAGGTTTAAAGAAGGGAAAGCTTAGAAATGCCGGCTCTAATTGACCTCAGAAGAAGAATAAAAAGTGTCAGGAATACACAGCAGATCACACAAGCCATGAAAACTGTGTCCATGGCTAAATTCAAGAAAGCGCAGCGTGCTGTTCTGGAGGCTCGCCCCCACTGGCACAATTCTCCTGATTTACTCTCCGAAGTCGTCTCCTGGGCTGAAAGAGAAGTCCATCCTTTATTCATAGAGAGAGAAGAGAAGAAGATAGAGGGATTGGTGATCACTTCTGATAAGGGTTTGTGCGGAGCTTTTAATACGAACTTATTAGAGAAAGCTTTATCCTTTTTCGAAGATAAAGCTCAACGTTCTCAGGTGAATTTGGTTTTGATCGGGAAAAAAGCCTTAAGCTTTTTTAGGAAGCATCCCTTTCCCGTTGATCGTGTTTATTCAGAACAAGTTCAAGATCTCACGTTGGAAGACCTGAAAGAATTGGCTCAGTTTTTAATGCGACACTATGTTTTCAACAGAACAGATGCTGTCTATGTGGTCTACAACGAATTCAAATCGATTCTTTCTCCCCGGGTGACTGTTACCAGGCTCCTTCCCCTTAGCCCTCCAGAGGGAGAAGCGCATGAAGTTTTACCTCCAGACTGGGAGCCAGAAGCGGGTTCTATTCTTAATAGTCTTTTACCCTTTTACATAGAGAATCAAATTCGACATTTCTATTTTGAGTCGCAAGTTTCTGAACATGCTGCTCGAATGATAGCTATGGATAATGCCACTAAAAATGCTGAAGATTTAATAAGTGACCTAACATTGGTCTTAAACAAAATTCGACAGGCCTCAATCACCAAGGAGCTTCTGGAAATAATGACAGCCGTTGAGGCTTTGGCAGGAAAATAGAGGATTTGGAGATAAACATGGCAAAAGAAAGACAGAAAACTTCCGAAAAAGGAAAAGATAAACCTAAAGTAAAGCCGAAAGCAAAATCTAAAGCAAAAGAAAAAAAAGAAGCAAAGATAGGGAAGGTCGTCCAGGTTATCGGGCCAGTTGTGGACATCGAATTCAAGGGTGTTAAACTCCCTGAAATATACAGTGCGATTCGGATCATAAGTGAAAGATTCGATAACACGACTCCCACTTCTGTTCAAGAAATCAAGAAGGACTTTGGGATAAGGATTGATCAACATAAGAGCGAAGAATTAGATGCTACTGCTCCAATAGATATTGTGGTTGAAGCGGAACTGCATCTGGGGGAGGATAAGGTGAGGTGTGTTTCTATGCATCCCACAGACGGCCTGGCTCGAGGAATGAAGGCCATTGATTTGGAGGGTCCCATTCAAGTTCCAGTCGGAGAGGCAACCCTGGGACGAGTGATGAATGTTATAGGCGAGCCAGTTGACCATCTGGGCCCTATCGAGGCCAAAGTGAAATATCCCATCCATCGTCCTCCTCCATCCTTAGAGCAGCAGAGCACCAAGCTCGAGATGTTTGAAACAGGAATCAAGGTGATAGACCTTATCCAGCCCTTTTTGAAAGGAGGAAAGGTCGGCCTTTTTGGAGGAGCAGGTGTTGGCAAGACGGTCATTATCATGGAGTTGATCAAAAACGTAGCCATAAAACACGGAGGCTATTCTGTTTTTGCAGGCGTGGGAGAAAGAACAAGAGAGGGAAATGACCTCTGGCTGGAGATGAAGAACTCAGGGGTCATCGATAAGACTTCTCTCATCTACGGCCAGATGACCGAGCCTCCTGGAGCAAGACTCCGAGTTGGATTGGCTGCTCTTTCTGTTGCAGAATATTTCAGGGATGAGATGAACCAGGATATCCTCCTCTTCATCGATAATATCTTTCGTTTCGTCCAGGCTGGCTCAGAAGTCTCAGCGCTCCTGGGAAGGATGCCTTCGGCAGTGGGTTACCAGCCTAACCTGGCAACTGAACTCGGAGAGCTCGAAGAGAGGATTACTTCCACCAAAAGGGGCTCAATCACTTCTGTCCAGGCTATTTATGTGCCTGCAGATGACTTCACCGATCCAGCGCCAGCCACAACTTTTTCTCATTTAGATGCCTCCACAAACCTTTCACGGGCTCTCACCGAAATCGGTATCTATCCTGCTGTTGATCCCTTATCATCTTATTCTCGAATACTGGATCCAAGAGTGGTGGGCGAGGAACACTATCAGGTGGCGAGGAGCGTCAAGGAAATTCTTCAGAGGTATAAAGACCTTCAAGATATCATTGCCATTCTGGGCATAGAGGAGCTCTCCGAAGAGGATAAAGTTATCGTTGCCCGTGCTCGAAAGATTCAACGGTTCTTCTCCCAGCCATTTTCTGTCGCAGAGGAATTCACCGGAAGACCTGGAAAATATGTGACCATTGAGGAGACCGTGAAGGGATTCAAGGGGATTGTAGAAGGCCAACACGATGATAAACCTGAGCAGTCCTTCTACATGGTAGGAAATATTGAGGAAGTCACCCAACAGGCAGAGGAATTGAAATCAGCATGACGCAGAAGTTACCTTCATCTCTTCGACTCAAAGTCATTGCTCCTCGGAAGTTATTGGTGGATGAAGAGGTCCAGGAGCTTTCCCTCCCGAGCCTGGATGGGTATCTGGGGATACTCCCCGGCCACCGCCCACTATTCTTGGCTCTAGGAACAGGAAGGATCACATACCTGGTTGCCGAAAAAGAAGAAATTTTATCTGTGCAAGGGGGATATGCTGAAGTCCTTCCTGAGAGAGTGCTTGTTTTTACTGAATTGAGTGAAGATGAAAATGAGAAGCCAATTGAAGGGCGAGGATGAGACTCTTGATTCCTTTTATCGAGGCCGCATTCTTGTCTTGCAGAAGAGAGAGGGATACCGGTTTTCAGTAGATGCTCCCCTCTTAGCTGATTTTATTCAAACAAAGCGCTCTGATGAAATCTTAGAGCTGGGAGCCGGGAATGGCATTATTTCTCTTCTTTTGAGTATTAAGCCTTTTAGACACATCACCGCCGTGGAGATTCAGGAAGCTTTGGCGGATATAGCCAGGCGAAATGTAAAACTCAATAATCTTGAAAGAAAAATCTCGATAATCCATGAAGATCTACGCCAGTATTATCCGGGGGAAAAGTTTGATGTTATCTTTTCGAACCCTCCTTATATTAAAAAGGGGGAAGGTCATTTGAGTTCTTCCCTGGAAAAATCTATCGCCAAGCACGAGTTGAAATGTGATATTTTTGGTATATTAAAAAAAACAGCGACACTGCTCAAAAGTGAAGGAAGGGCTTATTTTGTTTATCTTGCGAAAAGGAAAGATGATTTATTTCAAGCGATAGAGAGGAACAGATTGAAGATCAAATCCATTCGTTTTGTCTATCCCCGTCAGGACAATCCTCCGAACTTGTTTCTGGCGGAGTGCGATTTCTCTTCTGAAAAAGAGGCCATTCTTCCTCCTTTCATTCTTTATGACAAAGGAGGAAATTATACAGCCGAAGCAGAAGAAATATTCCGAGGGAGAATTCATGCGGAGGTAGGTTAATCTAGCTTTTATTAGGAGCAAATAGTAAGCTTATACAGCGATGGATAAAAAATTTAAAATACTTGCTGACCTTGTGAAGATCAGAAACAAGCTCAAACAGCAGGATAAGAAGGTCGTTTTTACCAACGGCTGCTTTGACCTTCTCCACAGCGGCCACATTCATCTTTTCAGGGAAGCCAGGAAAAAGGGAGATGTTTTTATCGTGGCTGTCAATGACGATTCTTCGCTCAGAAAGATAAAGGGGGCATCACGTCCCATATTTCCTTTGAAAGAGAGGATTGAAATCTTAGCGGCCATCGAGGATATAGATTACCTCGCCTCTTTTTCTGAGGAGACTCCGCAGAAAATCATAGCCCGGCTTCTACCTGATGTTTTAGTCAAAGGAGGAGACTGGAAGCCAGAGGAGGTTGTGGGAAAAAGAGAGGTTGAAGACGCGGGTGGGGAAGTCGAGATCATTCCCTATCTCGAAGGCAGTTCCAGTTCCGATATTGTCAAAAGAATTGTTAGTTCAGCAAATTCTTGAAAATAGGACGAAAAGAGACTCTCGAATAGAATAGAAGATAAGATAAAACGTGAAAAGATAATGTGGATTTGATGGATCAAATCCATACAAAAAATATTGAGGAAGGATAGATGAGCAGTTTTACATCTTACTCAGGATGAATGCTTACATCCTTCGGAACAATGCGCAGTTCTTGGAATCGTAAATCTTATCATTTGTTACTCCTTTGTTAGATTATATATACATTATATATCCTATCATAATTATAGAATAATTGTCAAGAAACTTATTTTATCACCGATTTCCACAGTAGTTTTAAGCGTCATGAGTCACTCGGCCTCCCTATATCCATAACATAAATAATTATAACAACTTACAAACTGTTTCAACAGAAAAACTCATCATAATTATGACGCTTAAATAGATAATATAACCCTTATAAATGCCGCTGATATCAAAATAATTACGCATAATAAACCATTATATCCTTAAAAAACAGGGGAAAAACAAACATTTTACTTGGCAAATGATTATTATGCTTATATATTATCAGTGTTATAAGCGTCATAATATTGCTATAGTTGTCGCTATGGATCTCATCAAATTCTTCACCAAAAACCTAAAACCAAGACAAAAACAATACGAAGCAATCCGGGCCATAGCCTTTAAAGAAGGAACAATAGAAGAGATAGCCAAACGCTTCGGATACGCCCCACAGTCTCTGCGAACCTTGGTCAACAGGCTTTTAGGAGACAAACACACACTCTTCCCCGAGGTTGTAAAAGGCCCTAAGGGTCGCCATACCTTACCGGATACTGTTGACCTTATCGTTCAATTACGCAGAAAAAAGAGGTTGAGTTCCAAAGAGATTAAAGAAGAACTTAGGCGTTCCCATATTCCCATCAGTGTTCGGACAGTAGAGAGGATACTGACTGACTGTGGTTTCCCCAGGCTCCGCCGGAGAACAAACAAAGAGAGAGGAATCAGCAAAGAGGGAACCATTCTCCCCCAGAGAGCTTTGAATCTGGACATGAAAAAGCTTGAGCCGTTCCGGGCAGATTGCAAAGTTGCCGGCATCTTTTTCTTTCTTCCCTATATTTTGGAGAGTGGAATAATGGATATCGTCCGGCATTGTGTGCTGCCCGAATCCAGTGATATCGGAAAACGCCAGGCCTGCTTATCCATGTTACTGCTGAAACTGATTGGCAATCGAAGGCTGAGTCATATAAAGCCGTACAATACTGATTACGGATTCGGTGTGTTTGCCGGGTTGAACGTCCTGCCAAAGCCTGCATATATGAGTTCCTATTCCTGCCGCACACAGGCCTCTGTTCTGATGGATTTTCAGACAAGACTCATAGAGAACACCCGACGTCTTTACCCTGATTTGTACCAGCGGGAGACGATTAACATGGATTTTCATTCGATTCCGCATTTTGGAGATGAGTCGGAGATGGAAAAGGTTTGGTGTGGCACCCGGGGTAAATCGCTAAAGGGAGCAAACACCTTTTTTGCACAGGATGGAAGAAACGATCTTCTCCTCTATACAAGAGCCGACATCAAGCGTTCTGAGTCCTCCGAAGAGATTAGAAACTTTGTCAATTACTGGGTGAGTATCAAGGGAATCGTGGATGAAACGCTGGTTTTTGACTCAAAACTGACTCGGTACAACATCCTCTATGAACTCGATAAAGAGAATATAAAATTCATCACTCTAAGAAGAAAGAGTAAAGATCTTATCGAAGAGACATTGAAGGTTCCCCAACACGATTGGGAGAAAGTTTATCTGCCGATTCCAAAACGAAAGTACAAGCATGTAAGAGTACACGAAAGCGAGGTTTCACTCATCGAAGGAGAAAAACCGTTCAGGCAATTAAGCATTAAAGATCACGGGAGAGTCGAGCCGACTTTTATAATCACCAACAACGAGAAGATAGAGAGGAAAGAGATATTAACGATTTATGCAAAGAGATGGCACATAGAGAATAAACTGGCCGATCTTGTAAATTTTTTCAACTTGAACACTCTATCCTCACCGATTATGATTCGGATACATTTCGACCTTCTTTGGACAGTCATCGCAGATACTCTCTATCATCTCTTTGCCAGAGACCTGAGAAGATTCGAAAGGTGTCGTGCTGAGAAAATCTTCAAGCATTTTGTTGATATGCCCGGGCAGGTTGAATATGATGGAAAAACATTTACGGTCAAGATTCGCAAACGGGCCACGACTCCGATACTCTTGGGGATTGAGAAGCTAGATAAGGAGATAATAGTCCCCTGGCTGGATGACAGCCCTGTGCAAATCGTCTGGGCTCCGTAGACAAATGACGCTTAAAAGGACTGTGGAAATCGGTGTTAATTAGAGAGAAGATAAGAGATGAGAAAGGGGGGAGAGATATTTATAAAGACCGGTCTGAGATTAACTGGGATAAAGTGGCGGAAGTTTACGGGATTAAGGAATTAATAAAAAATATAAAGTTCTGAATTGGAACGGAGCTTAATGAAATCGAGCGTAGCAATTTCCATTTATAAATATTAGTATAGAATATCCTAAGAAGTACTCTAACTGTAGAAGCTCCTGGAGAAAGAATCATGCGCCAGCCAAAAAAGAATGAAGAAGGTGTAATGTTCGAACTGAAATTTTATTCCGGCTACAAGGGAGAAGAGATTCCGAAGTCCATCGTAATCGGCAGCCGCGAATTCACCATAGAAAAGATTATTTCTAGAAAAAGAGTTCTGGACCAGAAATCCGGAAGGAGGTTTGAAGTTTACAAGTGCAAGATGGAAGGAGAGATGGTAAAGATTACAGTATTTGAATCAGGAGAATGGGAAATTTCATTCTCATAAAAAATATTGTTTTTTATGACGTAGCAATTTATTTATAAATTAGCTTTGTAATCCTGCATCTTATATTTGTTCCTTGATCTCATTTGTTCTGTCATATTTCAATTTTTCTTAAAAATCCAAAACCTTTTTGCCCTTTTTTTCGTTTACTTTAGTGAAATTGTGAATCAGTAGGTAAGATGACAAAAGCTTTAGATAATTTAGGATAAGAACAATGATGAAGAAGGCCGCAATCATTTTAATTTTTTCATTCAGTCTTATTCTTTTCCCTCAATTATCCTTAACTTCTTCCCAGGAGATTTTGAAGGTTCCTGAGCTTTCTCAGCCGCCCAAAATTGACGGTGTAATTGAAAATCCACTCTGGGAAAAAGAAGCATTAAAGATCGAAGATTTTCTCCAGTATACTCCTAAAGAAAAGGGGACACCCACTGAAAAAACCGTAGCTTATATCGGCTATGATAAGAAAAATCTTTATTTCGCCTTTCGCTGTTATGATTCTGACCCGAAGAAATTAAGAGCGGCCGTAACCAGTCGCGACAACATCATTGATGATGATTGGATCGCCATCTTTATAGATACTTTTAACGAGAAGCGTCGTGCTTTTACATTTTTTATCAATCCTCGAGGTATCCAGATGGATCTGATTCGAGTTGAAGAAGGCGGAAACGATAATATGGACGAGAGTTGGGATACAGTTTTCCGTTCGGACGGAAAGATTGATGAAGAAGGCTATGTTGTGGAAGTGGCACTTCCATTCAAGAGCATTCGATTCCCTGATAAGGAAAGTAAGGTCTGGGGAGTTACGCTCGGCAGGACCATTGCCCGCAAAGGAGAGATTGTTATCTGGCCTCCGATGTCAAAATCCATTCCCGGTTTGCTTAGTCAGGAGAGGCAGATTATGATTCAGGGTAAGGTAGAGAAAGGAAAAAACTTCGAGCTCATGCCCATATTCACATCGCTCAAAAATAAAAATGAAAAAACAGACCTTCAGCCCGGGATGAACTTCAAATGGGGGATTAGCTCAGATTTAACCCTTGATCTTACTCTTAATCCTGATTTTAGCCACATCGAGGCTGATGCGCCTCAGATTGATGTAAACCAAAGATTTGCCCTCTACTATTCTGAAAAAAGACCCTTTTTCATGGAAGGAATGGAGATCTTTCGTTTTCCAGAAATCGATATGGTCTATACCCGAAGAATCATCGACCCTGCTGGGGGAGCAAAGCTCACTGGGAAAGTCGGACGCTTCACCTACGGCCTTCTCTCTGCTTATGACACCAATCCTACAGAAAGTCTTTTGGAAGTCCATAATGGTGGAGAAAGCCGGGATGATAATGCCCTCTTCAACATCGTCCGCATCAAGGCCGACGTTTTTAAAGAGTCTTATCTAGGCTTTTGCCTTGCCGATAAAGAGATTGATGGTTCCTACAACAGGGTTTTAGGTGTTGATGGCCAGTTCAGGTTCAAAGATAAATTCTTTTTTTCTTTTCAGGCTATAGGTTCCAAAACAAAGTTTGATGATGAGGAAACAGGTATCGTTCCAGCCCTGTATGCTGACTTCTCTTACTTTTCCAAACACGTGGGCGGAGGATTGTACTGGATGTCGATTCATCCAGATTTTGAGGCCTCTTCTGGTTTTATCAACCGGGTGGATTACAGAACCTTGGGAGCATACACAAGCTTCCGCGCCTATCCCGAGAAAAAATATCTGAATCAAGTCTCACTTGGGCTTAGTGCAGGACAAAGGTATGCTTATTTTGAGGACCTTTTGACTGATTGCTGGTCAAGGGCCAATCTTCACTTAAGGTTCACTGAATTCAGCATGATGGATATCACCTTCCAGAATTCCATGGAAAGGTATGAAGGGATCGATTTCAATAAGAATTCTTTTACTGTTCAGGGCGAAAACAACTTGGTCAGCTGGCTTCCGTTCGGGTTTTACTTCAGGACAGGCCCCAGCATCTTTTATGATCCTGATGATCCCTTTCTTGGATGGAGTAATACTTACGGACTCTTTTTCAATGTTAAACCTGATAAAAGGCTTCAGATGTCGGTAGATTTCAGCAAAGAAACTCTCTGGGAGGAGAGAGGAGGAGAACAACTCTATGATTTCAATGCTGTGCGCCAGAGAACAACATACCAGCTTTCCAAAACCCTCTCCCT
>CAYTBG010000089.1:0-3294 GCA_964435925.1 uncultured Eubacteriales bacterium
CTGTTATGGTCCCGATGATATTAGGAGAAAAGCCACACCGAATGGCTGCTTTTTCGCCCATTTTATCGGGATAGGTTATTAATTCTATCGTATCTTTGAGTGGCTTAAGTTTTTTGAGGGCTTCTACTGTACGGTTCTGAGATTGAGGTTTTGCTCCCAGCTCTACAGCCTTTTCCAGAATATCTGAACCATCTGTCCCCTTCAGACCAACACGCCCACCCATTCCAGCGATAGGATTGACAATCAGCCCTAATTTTTTCAAATGCGACAAGCCTCGGTTATTTTCTTTTGTGTTTTTTTAGGTAAGCCCTCCAGGTTATAGCCCACTTTTCAGGATCATCTAAAGTACTGTGATCAATTTTGTGGACAACACTGTTGTACGGCGCGTTTTTCACCTTATCAGGTTCTTTATAGGCCTCGGCAACGATTTTCTCCAGACCGGCGATATATTCATCAATCTCGTCCTTTGAGTAGGATTCAGTCGGCTCAATCGTGAACGGTTCTGGAACTATAAACGGATGATGGCTTGACCATAAATGGAAACCAAAATCAGCCATCCTGCACGTCACATCTTCTGTGGTTACTCCTGTCTCTTTGGTGAGTGTCTCCCAGCTATACCTCACCTGCTCTATACGATGTCTTCCTCTGGCATAAGGCGCACTGGCACCTTTTATCTTCTTTATTTTCTCTAAAATATAATTATTGTTTAATACAGCTATGTTTGCGGCTTCTTTAAGTCCTTCAGCTCCCAAGCTCATTATCCATGAATATGCTCTTAAAACGGCAGGGAAAACTCCGTAGAATGCTCTTACTTTGCCAATAGTATGCGGAAGATTGTAATTTAAAAAGTATCTATCACCATCAAATTCCACTGTCGGGACTGGCAAATAGCTTATAAGCTCCTCTGTTACGCCGAGTGCTCCTGTTGCAGGTCCACCGCAGCCATGGGGAGAAGAAAAGGTTTTGTGTAGATTAAAGAAACAAAGATCAAAACCAGCTTCATTGGCTCTTGTGATGCCTAATATTCCGTTTGCATTGGCCTGGTCATATCCGCATAATCCTCCTGCCTCATGAACTATGTTAACAAACTCTGCTATTTTGGGGTTGAAGATCCCCGTATCTTCCGGATTCGTTATTAATAACCCTGCAGTACGCTCTGAAACCGCTTTTTTCAGAGCCTCAACATCAGGCAGCCCGTCTTCATTTTGATAGAGGGTAATCACTTTATATCCTTTTACAGCCGCCGCTGCAGCATCTGAAGGATGAGAGAATATGGTAGTAATTATCTCATCTCGCTTATCTGTTTCTCCGCGGGAGTGGTGATAAGCGTGGATGATGGAAGCCATAGCAAGAATAGCCGAAGCACCTCCTCCAGGCTGCATAGTAAATTTTCTCATTCCTGAAATCTCCTGGAGGAATGTATCCAATTTGTACATTATTTCCAGCGCGCCTTGAGCAGTACTCTCATCCTGCAGCGGATGAAGTTCTGCAACTTTAGGAGAACGGGCTAAAACCTCGTTAATTTTTGGGCTGTATTTCATCGTGCAGGTCCCCTGCCCTAGATCAACGTTTAAATCCGCTCCAAGACATTGCTGAGACAGGCGAATGAAATGTTTTAACACTCTCATCTGAGATATTTCAGGAAGCGCAGGAGCTTTTTTTCTTGCCATGTTTTTAGGCAATTTAGATATTCCATCACCGACCGTTTCTTCGATTTCTTTTTCTACCTCAGGCATTGCAATGCCTCTTTCTCCTTCTGTGTTTAATTCAAAAATTATTGGCTCATCCCATTTGGCTTGATGGAAATTTTTTACTTTAGTTTTTTTATCTATACTCATGGTCAATCCCTTCCTTTTTTATGATATCCAATCTTATGATATTCAAAGTTTTCAACCTCTATCCTAAACAATCTTTTAAGGCTTGAACCAAACGATCAATATCTTCCTTGGTGTGAACCTCAGTCACGCAATAAAGCGCGGAATTTCCAAGTTCAGGAAATTCTCCAGAAAGGTCCTTGCCTCCGAAGATACCCTGCTTAAGCAGCGATTTATTAATATCTTCGACCTTCATGCCTGTATCATTGAAACTGACTGCAAACTCTTTAAAATGGGGTGAATCGAATAAAGGCGCCTTAACTCCCTTTATTTCTGCCAGTTTCTTCATGGCATATTGTGACCTTTGCATAATGATCTTTCCTAATTCCTGCATTCCTTTAGGACCCATGAGGGATAAATACACAGCCGCAGTTATTCCCCATAATGCTGAGTGAGTCCCTACAAATTCTTTGCCCTCTTCCCTGACTGCGAAGGATGTTCTTTCATAAGCAACATCGCCAAATCCGTATTCACCTTCAACAGACGTTTTTGTTATCCCGAACAGGCGAGACGGGTATTCCATCACAAATCTTTCTTCATCACGGGTAGCTATGAATCCTCCGTGACCACCGCCATAATTCATATGAACTCCGAGTCCTTGAATATCACCGCAAACGATATCCGCGCCATAATCAGAAGGGGGAATCATGACTCCCAACGAAACCGGATCAACACCGACTACGCTCAAAGCTCCATTTTCATGGGCAATATCAGAAATATCCTTCCCTTGATGCTCGATAAATCCCAGATAGGACGGATTCTCAAAATATATGCCGGCAGTATCGGGCGATATCTTCGCTCTCAAATCACCAAGGTCCACGAGCCCAGTATCAGGGCGATGCTTTACCATCTTAACGGCAAGGACAGGCATACAGTAGTTTTTTATCGTTAAAAGCCTTTCAGGAGAAATAGTATCTGATATAAGTATCTCACTACGTCCAGTAATTCTTGCAGCCATCCTTAGAGCAGTACCTGAAGCCTGGCACCAATCGTATGTCGGCACGTTAACCACATCCATATCTAAAAGTTCTGCCATCAAACTTTCATATTCAAAAAGAGCCTGGAATCTCCCATGATCTTCATACGGCTCTCCTCCGTAGGCTGTTAAAAACTCTGAACGTTGATTTATTTCATCACAGACAGCCGGAACATAGTGCTGCCAGCATCCTCCCCCTAAAAAACTGATATTCTCCTGACACGCTTGGTTTTTAGAAAGAATTTTCTCTACATGCCGTTTTAAAGCATATTCAGACGGTAGCGCTCCAGGCAGTTCCATTTCCCTTTTTAATCTCAAGTTCTCGGGTATATCCTTATAGAGTTCATCAATATTCTTTATCCCGATCTCCTCGAGCATTTTTGCTTTTACTTTTGGTGCAGAATTGGGGATATACGGATGCACCATTTTTTCACTTTTTTTCAT
>CAYTBG010000089.1:3394-12003 GCA_964435925.1 uncultured Eubacteriales bacterium
AGCTCTGTATCTGTATCCCCAGGGCAAACACAATTGACTCGAATGCCCTGTCTTCCATGATCAATGGCCATTGCCCGGGTCAGGTTTACGGTTCCACCTTTAGCCGCACAATAGGCCGCAGCATTTGGGCCGCCTTTAAGCCCCCAGCCTGAGCCGGTATTGATTATGCTTCCTCCACCTTCATCAATCATACGAGGAATCACATGGCGAGAAAGTAAATATATGGCCTTTAAGTTTACATTTAAAACTAAATCCCACTCTTCTTCGCTTAACTCAACTATATTTTTGCGCCTTATCACTCCGGCATTATTAAATAAAATGTCGATCTTACCAAATTCTTGATAAACATCCTCGGTTGTTTTTTTACAATCAGAGTTTGAGGTGACATCGCATCGGAAAAATTCCGCCTTCCTTCCAAGACTTTTAATCTCCTCAGCGGCATCTTTTCCTTTAGGTTCATTGATGTCAACCAGAGCGATACTGGCGCCCATTTCTGCCAGCCGTCTTGCTGTAGCCAGACCAATCCCAGATGCTGCTCCTGTAATCATGGCGACTTTCCCCTCCAAAGAAAAAAGCTCTAACGCTTTTGCGTCTATGTTCATGGCTAAAACCTCCAAGTATCATAAGGTCGGATTCTTTTTCGCAAATTATTTATCTAAATCTTTTAGGAATGGCCCCGAAGTCTCACCGCCATCGATCGGTATCGCCTGTCCGGTGATATAAGAAGCTTCTTTAGATGCTAAAAACGCAAATAATCCAGCAATCTCTTCTGGTGTAGCAAGACGATTCAAAGGATTCTCTGCACTTGCAGCATCAAGCATTTCCTCAGTGTATTCAACTTTCTGCATCGGGGTAAGAACATATCCCGGACAAACAGCGTTTGCTCTCAGCCATGGAGCAAACTCCAGTGCCAAAGTTTTTGCCAGCAATATTACCCCTGCCTTTGATGCATTATAAGCAGCATAAAGAGGGTGTCCCTCCATCCCGTTCGTAGATGCTGTGAATAAAACTACACCTGACTTTTGCTTCTTCATCCTCTTTATAGCTTCTTGAGCACTGAGGAACATTCCGCTTAAATTAACTTTAAGAATTTTTGACCATTCTTCATACTCAATATCTAAAAATGGTTTACGCAAGCTTATTCCCGCGTTGGAAACGAGCACATCAATTCCTCCAAGAATTTCATCTACCTTGGAGAACGCTTTCTTTACATCATCGGGATTGCTTACATCTCCGCGTGCGCTTCCACACAATTTTGGATTTTCAGCTGTTGTTTTATCCAGGGCTTTTTCATCCCAATCAAGGATAAAAACTTTGGCTCCTTCAGATATAAACCTTTTTGCCATTGTTAGACCTATTCCGCTTGCTGCGCCAGTGACCACGACTCTTTTACCTTCAAGATCTTTATAAATACCCATCATATTCTCCTTTATGAAACCGAGAATTCTTCAAGCATACGCCTGTATGAACAAAAGCTAAAAGCAAGACCTGATCCCACAAAGACATATTTTATACATTTATGCTCTAAGGCTGTCAATCTCTATTCGAAGAGCAAAATGTCAATGGGAGCAGACTTTTTATGAGTAAAAACAAAAAGTAAGATCTAAACCCATTGCTTTATATCTAATTTGGCTAACATATTAGAATAATAAAAGTTATAAAAGTTTGAAAGGTCTGATCCCATTGCATGCACCCCATTGCATGCACCCCATTGCAATTAACTTCATTTTATATAAAATTTGATTCTGAAGAAAAAAGGTTATCCTAAAAAGAAGGAAAGCATGAAAAAAATCAGTTTAATCATAATTTTAATTTTTATTGCCCTAAGTATTTCTTTTGCCTATAAGAGCAGCGGAAAGGAACCTCCTGAACAAAAAGCAAAGGGAAATAAAGTCAATGACTGGGAAAACCCGGCGATGATCGGACGGAACAAGGAAGCTGCCCACTGCACATATGTTCCCTACGTGAAGACTGAGACAGCCTTAAAGAACAATCCTTCTCAATCACCGTATTATCTTTCTCTTAACGGAACCTGGAAATTCAACTGGGTAAGAAAGCCTTCCGAGCGGCCCGTCAATTTCTACAAAGATAATTTTGATGTTAGAAAGTGGAATGATATTGTCGTGCCAGGCAACTGGGAACTGCGGGATTTTGGCATACCTATGTATACAAATTCCGATTATCTGTTTCCGGCCAACCCACCCCATATCCCCCATGACTTTAATCCGGTAGGCTCCTACCGAAGAGACTTTACGATTCCGGAAGGATGGAACGAGCGTCAGGTTTTCCTCCACTTCGGCGGCGTGAAATCTGCGATGTATGCCTGGGTGAACGGAAAAGACGTAGGCTACAGCCAGGGAAGTAGAACTCCCGCTGAATTCAACATTACAAAATATATGCGTAAAGGAAAAAACTCGCTGGCGGTGGAAGTCTATCGATTCAGTGACGGAAGCTATCTTGAAGACCAGGATTACTGGAAGATAAGCGGTATTGAGCGGGATGTATTTCTTTTCTACGTTCCGAATGTTTGTATTCGCGACTTTTCTGTCCTCGCAGACCTGGATGAGAACTACACGGATGGGCGCCTGAAGGTTACAGCAAAGGTGAAAAATCATCTGGCAACGGAAACGGGCAAGTACTATCTACAGATGGAGCTTTTTGACACTAGCAATAAATCAGTATTAAATTCGCCGCTTGTTAAAGAAGTAAATCTCGGAGAGTTCGAAGAGCAGGAAATCATCTTTGAACAATCCATAGAAAATCCGTTGAAATGGACTGCTGAAACCCCTCAACTCTACTCCCTGGTCCTTTCTCTCAAGGATGATAAAGAAATAACAGTTGAGGTTGTTGGCTCGAAAACAGGATTCAGGAAAGTAGAAATAAAAGGGGGCCAGCTGCTGGTTAACGGTGTGCCTATCTTGATTAAGGGCGTTAACCGTCATGAGCACGAGCCAGAAACCGGGCGCGTTGTCTCTGAAAAATACATGGTCAAAGACATCCAAATAATGAAAAAATTCAATATAAACGCAGTACGAACAAGCCATTATCCGAACGTCCCACGATGGTACGAGCTTTGCGATGAATACGGACTTTATGTCGTAGATGAAGCAAACATCGAATCTCACGGCATGGGGTATGATCCAGACAAAACACTGGGCAATAACCCGGAATGGAAAGAAGCTCATCTGGATCGTACAATCAGCATGGTCGAAAGGGATAAGAATCATCCCTGCATCATCATCTGGTCTCTGGGTAATGAAGCGGGCGACGGAGTAAACTTCGGTGCCACCTATCAATGGATTAAAGAACGCGATCCATCCAGACCCGTTCAGTACGAACGCGCCGGAACAGGTCCACACACGGATATAGTTTGCCCCATGTACCGTACGACTCAGCATCTCAAAGAATATCTCAGAAATGGGCTCGGAAATCGTCCTCTTATAATGTGTGAGTATGCTCATGCTATGGGGAATAGCGTCGGCAACCTCCAGGATTACTGGGATTTTTTTGATGAACACAAAGAGCTGCAGGGTGGCTTCATCTGGGATTGGGTTGACCAGGGCCTGCTTAAAACCAGCAAAGAGGGTGAAGAATTCTGGGCCTATGGAGGCGATTATGGGCCGCCTGGCACTCCCAGCGATAGGAATTTTTGTATCAACGGACTGGTTTTTCCCGACAGGAAACTGCATCCTCATCTATGGGAAGTAAAGAAGGTTTATCAATATATAAAGGTAAAACCGGTTGATTTGAAGAAAGGGGACTTTGAAATCTTTAACACGTATGATTTTACCAATCTCAATACAGTCGAGATGAAGTGGACCATCATGGGCGACGATGAACTAATTGCCGAAGGGAAATTTCCCCAGCTAGATATTCTCCCCCATCATTCCAAAGCTACCAGCCTGCCTTTTCCTGAGATTAAACCTTTACCGGGTGTGGAGTACTTCCTTAAATTAAGTTTTACGTTGAAGGATGAAGCGCCACCCATTTCCAAAGGTTATGAAGTTGCCTGGGAACAATTTAAATTACCTTTTTATGAGCCCGGACCAAAGATAGATTTATCCCGCCTGCCGGAATTGACACTCGACAAAAAAGGAGAATTCTTTCGAATCAAGGGAAAGGATTTCACTATTGCCGTCGCCAAGAATACCGGGGAAATAACATCATATGTCTTCCAACGTACAGAGCTAATTAAAGCCGGACCTATGCCAAATTTCTGGAGGGCACCAACGGATAATGACTTCGGCTGGGAAATGCCTCGACGGCTGGAAATCTGGCGTGAAGCCGGAGACAAAAGAATCACCGATAAGCTCACAGCAGAGCAGATTAGTGCCCAGGAAATTCAGATCGATCTTGTTTCAACACTGCCCACTGCAAGCTCAAAATACTACACAACCTATAGAATTTTTAGCAGCGGCGATATCATTATTAATAACAGTTTTGAGCCTGTGAACACCAATCTGCCTGAGATGCCCCGGTTTGGAATGAAGATGACCCTACCCGCGGAGTTTGAAAACATAACCTGGTACGGAAGAGGGCCCCACGAAAATTACTGGGACAGGAAAACTGGAGCTGCGGTTGGTGTTTACAGCGGAAAGGTCATGGATCAGTATCATCCCTATATCCGGCCTCAAGAAAACGGCAACAAAACAGATATCCGCTGGGTCGCTTTAACAGATAATAAGGGCACAGGACTCATTGCCGTAGGCCTGCCTCTATTAAGCATCAGCGCTCTTCCTTTCTTAGACGAAGATTTTGATCCAGGATTAGAAAAACGGCAGAGACACACATACCATGTAAAAAAACGCGACCTCGTCACCTTGAAGTTAGATTATAAACAGATGGGCGTAGGCGGCGATACAAGCTGGGGCGATCGCGCACGGGCCCATCCGGAATATAGATTGCCGGTAAAAGGATATTCCTACAGCTTTATTCTCAGACCTTATGCTCGGTCAATGGGTAAGATTTCCGCTGTTGCCCGCAGAAAGATCCCTGGTATCGGTTGGAATTAAGATGAAGGACAAAAGAAGCGGAAAAATTGTTGTCGCAGCCCACTGCATATTAAATGTTCATTCCCTGGAAGACAACCTTGCTATTTATCCCGGTCTTGAAGAAGAAGTAATAAATCTCCTTATTAAAAAAGGTGTAAGCCTTTACCAGGTCCCCTGTCCTGAGATTGAATTATCAGGAATATTCAGGAAGGCACTTCCCAAAGAATCTTATGAACACCCAAAAATCAGGAAAATATATCACCAACTTGCCGACAAGATCGCTGACAATTTGAAATGGTATGTCAAAAAAGATTATAAAATAATAGCAGTGGTCGGAGCAGAAGGAAGCCCATCATGCGGGATAGAACTAGTGGGGAAATGGAAAGAAAAGATAAGAGGCAAAAGAGAGTTTCCAAGAGATATTGAATTTATTCCTGGCATGGGCGTTTTTATGGAGGAGCTTAAATCTTCCCTGACAAAAATCAATGTTCATCCAGAATGGATAGGAATACCAGGAAAATCTATCCGCACCTTAAAACCCGAGTCTTTCGAAGAAATCCTTAATAAGCTTGATAAATTGCTTTAACTGCAGCCATACAGGTAGGCTTTACAGGCAGCTCATCCTTTCAGGAAAGAACTACAGAAAGCTTCTTTTTTTCAGTAATGGAGGATTGATATGAAAAACTTGAGATGGCGTTTGTTTTTTACCCTTGCACTATTGGTGTTTTTTATCTCCTCGAGCTTTGCTCAAAATGTTGTATTCGAAAAAGGAAATGAAGGCCACAAACAGATTTTCTCACTGAGCAATGAGCAGGTTAAATGTTCCGTAATTTTTGAGGAGGGGAAGCTAGGCTCTGACAGGCTAGAGGCACAACCGGAATGGGTATCAGAATATGAAACTCGACATTTTGCTATTGAAACCGATGCTGATTTTGGCCTGAATATTATGTGGACAGGGTGGCGGGCACCGGGGAAAGTGAATAATGCAGAAAATCCCGTAATGTTCTCCAAGCATAATTTTCAATTTCTGCGTCATGAGGTCCAGGAGCTTAGCCGAGATAGCAAAGAAATGAACCTCTTCTTCAAAGGACTGAACAGTTCTCTGGAGCTGCGGATCACATATCGACTCGAGAAGGAAGCTTTCTATGTAAGGCGGAAAATAGCTGTTCGTGACTCTAGCTCAGGCCGCCACTTCTTAAGATGGGTTTGGCCCCGCCGGGGTCTTGTTCTCGGAAATGTGGCTGTTCTTAAGTCCGGAGGGTTCGGTCAGCCACTTGCTCTACAGTCCAAGCAAGGAGGTGCTTTTTTCGGACTGGAATACCCGACTTCAGAAAATTCCCTGAAGCCTGTGAAGAAAGGAAAGACAGCTCTCCAGTGCGGGCAGGAATTAGGGGAGCGGATCGGAAGTTCCTGGCTAGAGAGCGAATGGGTTGTGGAAGGCCTTTCCCCGAATCCGCATGTCAAACTCTGGTTCTGGAAGTATCTAGACCGGATTCGAGTCGCGCCTCTAAAGCCGTTTCTCCTTTATAACAGCTGGTATGATGTGAGGGCACCTGAAATCGTGAAAAGTCCAGCGCATGTCATGAATGACAAAAACTTACTTCGCATTATCGAATCCTTCAAGAAAGAAATGGTCGAAAAGCACGGATTAAAGCTGGATGCCTTTGTTCTGGACGACGGCTGGGATGTCTACAAAAGTGATTGGGTGTTGAGCAAGTCGCAATTTCCGCGAAGCCTAGCGCCGGTGAGTGATGCCTTAAAAAAAATAGAAACAAACCTTGGAATGTGGTTTGGTCCTATAGGCGGCTACTCAAACCGCGGGTGGCGCGTTGAGTGGATGCGTGACCATGGGTACGAAGTTATCCCTGGCCGCGAAGCAGCGAGGGACCAACTGTGCTTGGCCGGGAAACGATATCGCCAGCTCTTCAAGAAAAGAGTTTTGGACTTTGTCCACGACTATGGCGTGGGCTATTACAAGTGGGACGGAATCCAATTTTCCTGCAGTGAACCAGACCACGGTCATCCTGTCGGAATATATTCCCGCCGGGCTGTCATGGAATCGGTGATTGATCTTTGCCAGTCTGTGCGTGTTGAAAATCCGAACATTTTCCTGAATGTCACTTCCGGAACCTGGCTGAGCCCCTGGTGGGTAAAGTATGCCAACACGATCTGGATGCAGGGAAGCGACTACGGCTATGCCAATGTTCCGTCGATAAGCCGCCGTGACGGGGCCATCACATACCGCGATTACGTGCTCTTTGAGGATTACGGGAAAAATGATTTCTGGTTCCCGATCGCTAATCTGATGACTCATGGGATCATCAAAGGAAATTTGCAGAAACTGGGAGGAGAGGCAGAGCCGCTGGATAAATTTACGGACAATACCCTCCTCTATTTTGCCCGCGGTGTCTCCATGTGGGAGTTGTACGTTTCTCCTGGCTTGCTTACAGATGGTGAATGGAACACCCTGGCAAAATCCATCCGCTGGGCAAAGGACAGATTTGAAGTTTTGCGCTCAACAGAGATGATAGGCGGAGACCCGGGAGAAAGCCTTGCTTATGGATATGTCCATTTTGCCGGAAAATGCGGAATTATTGCTGCCCGAAATCCCTCTATCGAACCTCAAACTTTGAAGGCCTCATTATCGCCTTCCATGGGTCTCGATCCAAAGGCTTCATCCTTAGTAGTTGAACGAGTGTATCCGACGCGGCGAATCTCATCCAAATTGTATAAAGCAGGCTTGAATCTAGAAATACCGCTTCAAGGATATGAAACTGCCGTATACGAAATTTACCCTGTTGATGAAGCCTCTGAACCTCTGCTGGCCGGAGTTACTTTTGAAGTGCTCCAGGAGAGTGAAAACAAATATGCTGTAAGATTTTATGATGCGGAAAGAGGAGCCCGATTGTTGAATCCGGAAAAGTTTCGAAGGGTGAGGTACGGCGGCAAAAGTATCAAGCCTAACCATCTCTCAATTCCGGTCAGGTCTCTTCTCGAGACTGTGAGCCATGAATCTGTTCGACTTTCATCTCAAAAGAATCAACCGGAAATCGAAATAAAGTTTGACCTCCATAAGCCTACAGAAGAGGCTACTTTGGCTGTTTTACTTGAACCGGTTGGAGAATCAATGGGCGAGAGAGAACCAGAAGTTTCCGCATTTTTGGACGGAGAAAAAGTGGAGCTAAAGGTTGAACAGCAGAAGGGCCGCTGGGGCTGGTACACATTCAATGTTCCCCCCGGCAATCATACTTCTCGCATCATAATTGCGCAGGAAGAAAAAGAAATGAAAGAAAATGGGGACAGGCCCCATTTTCCCCACATCATAGTTCCACAAGGAGAGAAAGAAAATAAATGGACGGGCAAAGTTTCGGCATGGCTAGTCTGTTCACAGAGGCCAGATGGGATGGAAATCTCCTTTGATCTAGTGCAGAGCCTTGGTAAGAAACGACCGATGCCGCCCCTGCCCTGGCCTTCTGGAGAACTGCGAACGACTGTCAAACTTGGGGAGCTTGAGATTCGCACTCCCTCCAAATAGATGCCATGTAGGGGTTTGATTTATCAAACCCCTCGAGTTTGGCACTTTATTATAACATCCTTTTTATGCCATTTCACTTTTCT
>CAYTBG010000090.1:0-11760 GCA_964435925.1 uncultured Eubacteriales bacterium
GTTTTTCTTGTAGGGGCTTGATTCATCAAGCCCACCTTATTATTGTAGTTCGATTTACTTATATTCGTATAATTTACTCGTATCGGTTTAATTCATCTTCTTCTTGAAAATTTTATACAAACCAAGAGTCACCAGGGGAATGATATAGACGATGAAAAATCCCCAGCTTACGGTTCCGTAACCTTTTGCTATCAGAGGAATCAGTCCAAAGGTTGAAAGTCCCAGACCTATCAAAAGAAGAACCAGGGCTACAACAGGTCTTTGCCAGCGAAGGAGCTTTTTTCCCTTTGCTTGAAGAGCTGATTGGATACGTTGATTTACAGCATGAATAAAACCCGTACCTGTTTCAATTAAGGTTCCGATAAGAACAACGAGGTATAAGATTCTTAATGCAGCAAATCCAAAATTTCGAAGGAGATAGTCGGCTGGCACTTCCTCGGGTAAAACAGCCGGATAATGACTGACCACGGCAATAAAGAAGAGAAGGCCTGGCAGGATGCCGATCAGACCTCCAAGAAGACCGGCAGAGATTGCTTCTTTTCTTGTTTCTATGTGGCTGATACAGAATAATACGGCGGGAATAATTCCCATGTTGTAGAGGGCATATTTAAATCCTCCCAGAGGCCATTTCGGAAGGGCGATGCCGCTTGAAAAATTTTTCTGAATCTCTGGGCCAAACTTGACAACTGCGACGATAAGAAAAAGTCCGTAGACAATGTAGAGGACGATTGACCAACTCGAAAGGAACTTTTCGATCAAGCCGCTTCCTTTAAAGGTCAAAAAGCCTATAGCTCCCAGCATAATCATTACTCCGGTTATAAAAGGAATGCCGAAATTGTCCCGAAGTAGGGCGCCGGCCGCAGACCCTATCACACCAAGGACGATGAACAGCAGAATAAAATACAGAATTTCAAAGAGAAACCAGAAGGGTCCAAGGAGTTTTATAAAAAACGTTCGATAATCATAAGCGTGGAACTTCCGGGAGAATTCAAAAGTCAAAGCCAATAATACTGACCACATCACGGTTGTGATTATGAGCATTCCTAGGAGACCTCCAAGAGGTCCGTAGTTGAGAAAATATTCCACCAGCTCGCGTCCTGTGCCATAACCTCCAGCGATAACCACTGATTGGAAAACTAGTCCTGGTAAAAAATATTTTTTAAAGGTGGGAGCATTCAGAAAAATCATTCTTGACTTCCGTATACCTTTGTAACTGATTTCTCCTGGAGTTCGCTCAATAATACAAAAAACAGAAAACAGGGTCAAATCAATAAAAAGGGGACAGGCCGCACGTAAAAAGGGGACAGGCTACTTTTTTTTAGTCGGTGGGTTTGATAAATCAGACCCCTACACAATATATAAAAAAGCAGCCTGTTCCCTAAAGGCAAACAAAAAAGTAGCCTGTCCCCCTTTTGTCCCCTTTTTATTTATTTATTTAATGGCTTCATCTATAATACAAAGGACAAATCAAGTTCCACATATCAGGAAAGAGGAAGATTTATGCCGCTTCAATCCATAGATGAGACGCAGAAAAAAATTCGGTCGATAACTCTTTGGGGAGTTTTGATTAATATTTTTCTTGCGGCTTTAAAGCTCATTTCTGGAATCTTTATTGGATCTTCTGCTCTTATTGCTGATGGTGTGCATTCGCTTTCCGACCTGGCCACAGATTTTGTCGTATTGATCGGAATTCGTTTATCCAGCAAACCCGCGGACAAAACTCACCCTTATGGTCACGGCAAGTTAGATACGATTGCCTCCCTGTTGATTGCCCTCGTGCTTCTTGTCATCAGCTTCGGTCTCATCTGGTCGGCAGGTATTTCAATATTCCAACATAAGCACAATTATCCAGGCTATATGATACTTGTAGTGGCGTTTGTTTCTGTTGTCTCCAAAGAAATCATATTCTTTATCACGCGAAAAGTTTCCCGGATAACTCAAAGCACAGTGCTGTATGCAAATGCCTGGCACCACCGATCAGATTCCCTTTCTTCGCTTGCCGTCCTGATCGGGGGTGTTGTAAGTCTGTTCGGGTGGGGTTATGCCGACCAGGTGGCGACAATCGTAGTTGGCTTCATGATCATGGGAGTGGCAGGTAAGATTTTCATCGATGGTCTTATTGAGCTCTCCGAGCACTCGGCGGACGGAGAATCCATCCAGAAAATAGAAATGGTTTTATCTAAAGAAGCGGACATCTCCTCCTGGCATGCCCTCCGGACAAGAAAGGTTGGATCTGAGTTATTCATAGATGTTCATGTTTTGGTTGATCCTGCGTTGTCTGTGCAAAAAAGTCATGATATCTCGGTGAAAATTGAGGGGAAAATCAAAAAGGAATTGTCCAGACCTTCTAATATCCTGGTTCACATAGAGCCTGATATAGAAAAAATGCGCAAGCCTAAACCCTGAAGAAAAAATGGGGCCTGGCCCCAATTTTGCAGCGCAGAAAAATCACCCCCCATATCACCTTTAAAGGTGATTGAAATCCTATGCCTTGTTTGTCAATCTAATAGAGCTTTGCTAAGCTGGCTGGGCAAGGCAATGCCCACAAAAAACATTTCATATCCCTCCTTTTCCCCCAAAACAGCCAGCAGTTCTCTTTCTAACTTTTTTCCTTCTTCTCTTCTCCTTTAGCTTTATCAATTAGGCTTGAGAAATCTACTTTCCTTATTTCTTCATACGTTTGCCAAAGAGATTAAACAGCCAGGCAAAAACTACACCCAAAACAAACCCATCTAAAGCCGCATACAAAGTAGATACGATAACACCTCCAAAACCCCATTTGCCAAAATGGTAGCCGGGATATACGGAGTCAACAATCTGTAAAAATGCCACACCATAGCCGGGAAAAAGGAGATTGGTAATACCCACCAGCAAGACAATAACAGCCCAAATAATAGCTAAGGTAAGCCCGAGTTGAATAACATTAAATTTCATAATCCCCTCCTAATATTTAAATTTTTTAATTTAGCTTATTTTTTACACTTTTTCCTTGAAAAGTCAATCTAATCCGTTCGCGCCAAGAAAGCAGGATCAGCAGAAACTTTATTCGCGTACAATAAGGAGTTAGTCTGGACACAAAGAGTGAAAATGAATACCTAATGTTTAATGCGCTTTTAGGCCATAAATAGTGCACTTTTCAATTTTAAATAGTGCACTTTTAAATCTTATCTATCATAGCAGCGGAAGTCATTGACAATAGGGGATGTATCTGCTATTTTGGGGCTCGAAATCCTTGCGGCGCTATCGTCTAGGGGTTAGGATAGGTGGTTCTCAGCCATCAGACCGGGGTTCGAATCCCCGTAGCGCTGCCACTCCTTACATGCCTGATTTTTCCCTGATTTTAAACTGTTTTCTCAGTGCTTACATTTAAGCACCGTTAATCAGAATTAGGCGATTTTGGGCATTTTGTGTCATCTATGCATCACTGATTTGGTGAACGTGTTGGAGAGCATTTCTGTCTCATCGAAGGAGAGCCGGTTGAGCAATAGTATGGGCCAGATCATGTATTTTCCTACCCTCTCTGCTTCCTCTTTGAAATTCTAACTGGGTCAACCCTTATTTGGCGGCACCAAATTGCCTTGAAATATCGGTTGACAAGACAGAAGTTTCAAGGTAAGCTTTTGATGTGATCAAACGTGATAAAGAGCTGAAAACAATTACTAAATTACTCCAGCGTCATCCAGTTGTTGGAATAGTGGGAGCTCGTCAGGTCGGGAAGACTACTCTGGCACGGATAGTTGTTGCAAGGAAGAAGGGACCCTATGCTTATTTCGACCTGGAAAACCCGGAGGATTTAGCACGGCTTGCCGACCCTATGCTTGCGCTGAAGGATTTAAAAGGACTTGTCGTCATCGATGAGATTCAACAGCATCCAGATCTTTTTACAGTGCTTAGGGTGTTGGTTGATCGCCCTAAGTCAAATACCCGATTCCTCGTACTGGGAAGTGCATCACCTGATTTACTGCGTCAAAGCTCTGAGACGCTTGCTGGTCGTATCATTTATCATGAATTGGGCGGATTTACTCTAGGCGAAGTAGGGATTCATAATCAAAAGCGACTCTGGTTGCGTGGTGGATTCCCCCGGTCCTATTTGGCTCGCTCCCATATTGAGAGCGATGAGTGGAGACGGGGCTTCATCCGTACTTTTCTTGAAAGAGATTTGCCCCAATTAGGTATCACCATTCGCTCAACAACCTTGCGTCGTTTCTGGACGATGCTTGCTCATTACCACGGCCAGATTTTAAATACGTCGGAGTTCTCGCGTTCTTTTGGTGTTGCTGATACCACAGTTCGCAACTATCTCGACCTGATGTCTTCGGCACTTGTTGTCCGTCCATTACTCCCTTGGCGTGAAAACATCGCAAAACGTCAAGTCAAAGCACCTAAGATTTACATAGCTGATAGTGGAATTCTCCATGCGCTCCTTAATATAAAAACCATCATGGATCTAGAAGGACATCCAAAGGTAGGTGCATCCTGGGAGGGATTTCTCCTAAGTCAGGTCGTCAGACATTTGGGAGTCAGCGCAGAAGATTGTTTTTTTTGGGCAACCCATGGGGGCGCGGAATTGGACCTCCTCATCGTAAGAGGACAAAAACGTTTAGGATTCGAATTTAAAAGAACCAGCGCTCCCAAAATCACGACTTCCATGCGGAGTGCTTTGGCAGATTTAAAACTTCAGAGTCTGGATATTATTCATGCTGGAGATCGCACTTTTCAGCTCGACAAAAGAGTCCGCGCAGTTTCATCCTCACATATACTCACTGACCTTAAGGCTATTTAATAAGCAAAAGTCATTAAAAATAGATCCTCGGGCAGGACTCGAACCTGCAACCTAATGGCACCCTACCAAAATCGCCATAGAGCTAAAACGATCGTAATAAGAATGACAAGGCCTAAATTCATATAGGCAATAAAATAAAAAACTCTCTTCTGAGAAGGGATTTCTTTCTCTGTCATCGTGAGAGCGAGTTTACCAATTTGGTCCAATCCTTGTAGTTTCTCTTCACCGTGGGGAGCTTGGTCCAACATTCCTGTCAAATCTGTCCCAGCACTATGCTTGCCGAAATGTTTTCCATCCTTCCAAAAACTGCTCTTGGAGACATCATAAATCTTGTTGTTAAATGCCACATAAGCGGGATGACCTTCTGCGCCGTCAAAATTGCTTAACTCATCAGCTGTATAATATTCTTTTGGCTCTTGAAATTTTATATCTTTCTTTGCTCTTAATTTTGGGCCTACGATTAGTACAACATATAGTGCTGAACAAACCATTATGAGAAAAAGAAAAATTTTGATAAGAAGCAAAATGCCAAACCGAGTCTCAAAAAAGAATGAGAATGAAGGAACCCGGAAAACTGTTAGCGTAATCCCTGTTACTGCCATTATAATCATTGAAATTAGACCAAGTTTGACCTCTCCTTTTGGAAGGCCACGAGCAGCATATGCAGGTTTAAGAATTATATGCACGTAAAGTATAGTCCCGAACCAGAAAATTGCTGTAAGAATATGGAGGAACCCTGCAATAAAGCGAATAAAGCGCAGAATGCTTTTGCCTTGAGCAGATTCATCACCTTTTGCGTCTTCAGTAAGATACTCCTTTCCTGCTTTGGTTAATTCTCCTCCTCCGGATGGGTCAAGATGACAATAGCTACAATCCATTCCTGTCTTTTCTGCCAGTTCCTCTGTGGCATTTCCGCAGGGTATTATTAAAAAGAATAATATTAAAAAAGTGCAAACATAAAATAGCTTCATATTGTCTATTCCTTTAGCTTTATCTAATAAAGCGTATTATTTATCTTACAACCTAAAAATATCTTATATTAACAACAACTAATTGTAAAACTGAGCGTAGGCTATAAGCAGTTAGTGTGCGGAGATAGTTGGTGAATTTTATGGATAATGTCTATTCTTTTCTGATTGACACCTCCCTCATTAATTGATATTCTTTTGCCCGCTAAACGGAAGGAACAATGGGCATTACATGCCAGAAATGCCACACCGAAAACACCTCTGATTCACAATTCTGTAAAAAGTGTGCAACCCCATTTCCATCCGCAGGTGATATCCCTGACTCCCTCACAAAGACGCTCGAAAGACCGACAGAAGAATTAACCAGGGGGACAACTTTTGCCGGAAGGTATGAAATCATCGAAGAACTGGGAAAAGGAGGCATGGGTCAGGTCTACAGAGTTCTGGATAAGAAGGTAGATGAGGAGATGGCGTTAAAACTCTTAAAACCTGAAATCGCCGATGAAATGAAGACAATCCAACGTTTCCGGAATGAACTGAAATATGCACGGAAGATCGCCCATAAGAATGTTTGCCGTATGTATGACTTTAATGAAGAACAGGAGACTCCCTACATCACCATGGAGTACGTGGCAGGTGAGGATTTGAAGAGCTTCATGCAGAGGTCAGGGAAGCTAACAGAAGAAAAAGCTATTGTGATAGCAAAGGATGTGTGCGAAGGCCTGGCGGAGGCTCATCGTTTGGGAGTCGTTCACCGGGATCTTAAGCCTCAGAACATCATGATCGATAAAGACGGAAATGCCCGAATCATGGATTTCGGGATAGCCCGTTCACTGGAAGCGAAAGGAATAACAGAGAAAGGTGCGATCATAGGGACACCGGATTACATGTCTCCAGAACAGGTGGAAGGTAAGGAAACAGATGGGCGGTCTGATATTTATTCGCTGGGCGTCATCCTTTATGAGATGGTTGCCGGAAGGGTCCCGTTTGAAGGCGACACCTCGCTAAGCGTTGCCTTAAAGCACAAGACAGAGAAACCTGCCGACCCCAGAAAGCTCAATGCCCGGGTTTCAGATGGCCTGAGCGGTTTGATTTTGAAATGTTTGGAGAAGGCCGGAAACAGGAGGTATCAGAAAGTAGAGGAACTGCTATCTGCGTTGGAAAAATTAGAAAAAGGTACGGTTGAAACAGGCCCGATTGAACCTCAAATTCCCGGATTTCTCACGGTAGAAGGGGAGCCGACTGAGCCGGAGAAACCTGTTTTTGTCGGGCGCGAAAACGAACTTGAAAAGCTGGAGGGCTTTCTCAAAAAGGCCCTTGCGGGGAATGGCCAGGTTACTTTTGTCAAAGGGGAAGCCGGAAGCGGAAAGACAGCCTTGACTCAGGAATATGCCCGACGCGCGCAGAAAACGCATTCAGACCTTATCGTTGTCAGCGGCAAATGTAACGCCCATACGGGAATCGGAGACCCCTACCTGCCTTTTATAGAGATCCTGAGTCTTTTAACCGGAGATGTCGAAGTCAAGTGGTCTGCTGGCGTTATTTCAAGGGAACATGCGGTTAGCCTGTGGAACCTTATCCCCGATTCTGTAGAAGCGTTGTTAAACAATGGACAGGACCTTATCAAGACTTTTGTTCCGGGAGAAGCCCTTGTTTCGCGCGGCGAGAGTTTTGCATCTGGAGTACCGGACTGGCTGTCTGGAATTCAAAGGCTTGTGGAACAAAAAGCAGCTCTTCCTGTAGACCCCATGCTTCAACAAAGCAACCTTTTCGAGCAGTACGCAAAGGTACTGGAGGCACTGGCGAAGAAACATCCGCTTTTGCTTATCCTGGATGACCTGCAGTGGACCGATGCCGGCTCTGCAAGTTTGCTCTTCCATCTGGGCCGCCGGATAAAGGACAGCCGTATCCTGATTTTAGGGATTTACCGGCCGGCAGAGGTGGCTCTGGGACGAGAAGAGAAACGGCATCCGCTTGAATCCGTTGTCAACGAATTAAAACGTGATTTTGGGGAGTTGGAGATAGTACTCGGAGAGACTGATGATCCACAGTTCATCGAAGCCTTTCTTGACTCTGAGCCGAACAAACTGAGTAAAGAGTTTCGGGAGACCTTCTTTCGACAGACCAAAGGTCACCCTCTTTTTACCGTCGAACTACTGAGGGGAATGGAGGAACAGGGTCTTCTGGTTAAAGACAAAGAGAACCGATGGGTTGAAGGACCTCAATTGAACTGGAATGCCTTACCTGTGCGGGTTGATGCGGTGATAGAGGAGCGTATCAGCCGTTTGACGGGGAAGTTGCGTGAAGTACTTACCTTGGCCAGTGTAGAGGGTGAAGAGTTCACGGCGGAGGTCGTGGCTCGGTTACAAGAGACAGAAGTGCGGGAGTTGATCAGGCTTTTAAGCCATGAGCTGGACAAACGCCATCACTTGGTCTCTGCCAAAGGGATCAAACGGCTGCAGAAACAGCGCCTGTCTTTGTACCTGTTCCAGCACATTCTTTTCCAGAGGTATCTCTACAATGGTCTGGACGAAGTGGAGCGGTCCCATCTGCACGAGGAAGTGGGGAATATCCTGGAGACACTGTACGGTGATCAAGCCGATGAGATCTCTGTCCAACTGGCAAGCCACTTCCAGGAAGCGGGAGTGACGGAAAAGGCAATAGAATATCTACAAAAAGCGGGAACCAAAGCCGTCCACCTTTCAGCCAACGAGGAGGCAATTACGCACTTTAACAAATGCATCGAGCTGCTAAAGAGCTTGCCCGATACACCCGAGCGTAAACAACAGGAACTTATGCTGCAAATCTCTCTTCCCTCGCCGCTTATTGCTACCAGAGGTTATGGGGCGCCGGAAGTGGGCACAGCCCTCAACCGTGCCCGGGAGTTGTGCCAGCAGATAGGGGAAACTCCACAGCTTTTCACAGCTCTCAGCTTGCTGGTTTTGTTTTATGCCTTAAAGGCGGAGTACCGAACTGCGCTTGAACTGGGAGAGCAGACCAACAGGATTGCAGACAAGGAGGATGATTCTTTTCTGAGATCTGTGTCTTACAGTGTTCTGGGATGGCCTTTGATTAATGTTGGAGAGTTTGAAAAATCTCTGGATTATATGAATTATATAATTAAAAGGTATGATCCGGAGAAGTATCTCCCCTGGACATTCATCACAGGTCAGGATGTCGGACAGATTGCGTATTCCTGGAAATCCTTTGCCCTGTGGTTTTTGGGTTATCCGGATCAGGCTTTAAAAAGTAGCCTTGAGGGAATTTCCCTGGCCCGTAAGCTTGGCCATCCCCATACTTTAACCTTTGGATTGACACTAGGCTGTGAATTCCACTGGCTCCTGCGAGATTTTAAGACAGTTAGAAAATACACAGAGGAGTTGGTCCCGCTCTCGTCAGATAGAGGGTTTATCTATTGGTGGGCCCATGGCATTTTTTATCAGGGGGAAAGAAAAACTCAAGAAGGACAGGTCGATGAGGGAATACAGCAGATGAATCAAGGCATTGAAACTATGCTTGCCACAGGGACAGAAACCTGCATGACCCGTCTTCGTGCCAGACTTGCCGAGGCCTGTCTCAAAGTGGAGCGTCCAGAGGAGGGATTGTCTGCGATTGACAAGGCGTTTGAGGTATTGTGCAGCCATGATGAAGTATACTATGAAGCAGAGCTCCATCGTCTTAAGGGGGAGCTTCTTTTGATGCAGGGTAAAACTGAATCAGAAGTCGAGGCATGTTATCAAAAAGCACTCGAAGTTTCCCGTAGTCAAAAGACGAAATCACTGGAACTGCGCGTAGCTATGAGTCTCAGCCGGTTGTGGCAAAAAAAACAGGGGAAAAAAGACGAAGCCCTGAAGCTGTTGCAGGAGATTTACGGCTGGTTTAAAGAAGGATTTAACACCGGAGACCTGAAAGAAGCCAAAGCGCTTCTTGACGACCTGTCTTGAGGGAATTAACCCTACCCCCAAAATAAATAAGACAGAATTATAATTGGGGCCATCTGTGCGGTCCGCTTCTGGTAATAGACTAATTTTGAAAAAGAGAAGAAAAAAAATCCCTATTAATACTGGCTGTTCTGTTCTTGACAGGGAGGACAGGTGGTTCTCAGCCATCAGACCGGGGTTCGAATCCCCGTAGCGCTGCCACTCGAAATTTCATTGTTTTCCCCTGTTTTTTCTACCGATTTAAACACCTGCCATTTTCTCACCGTTAGGCAATTTTAGGCATTTTTTGTCACCTATACGTCACCGATTTGGTGATAGAAGAGAAGTCTATGTTTAGTTTTCAGATTTGACTCTTTTCTCATTAATTGATATTCTTCTGGCGCATAGGGAAAAGGAAACAATGGGAATAAAGTGCCCTAAATGCCAGTTTAACAATCCTGATGATACTGTTTATTGCGGTAAGTGTGCTACACCGCTAAAATCCCCAGAAGAAATCTCTGGAACAAAGACCCTAATAATACCTACGGAAAGGTTGCAAAAGGGGAGCACTGTAGCAGGAAGATACCAGATCCTTGAAGAGCTTGGAAGAGGGGGAATGGGCGTTGTCTATAAAGCCAAGGATACCAAACTCAAGCGCACTGTTGCCCTCAAGTTTCTTCCTCCAGAATTAACACACGTCTCAGAGGTCAAAGAGCGATTCATGCGCGAGGCACAGGCTGCTGCAGCACTGGATCATCCAAACATATGTACTGTTCATGAATTTGACGAGGCCGAGGAGAAAACCTACATTTCCATGGCCTATATTGAAGGTCAGAGCTTAAAGAAGAAGATCGAATCGGGCCCATTGGAGATAGATGAAGCCCTTGGGATTGCCACACAAGTAGCTGAGGGTTTGCAGGAGGCTCATAAGAAAGGAGTTGTTCACAGGGACATCAAGAGCGGCAACATCATGGTGACAGAAAGAGGCCAGGCAAAGATCATGGACTTCGGACTGGCCCGAACAGCTGAGCGGACTCTTCTTACCAAAGAAGGGACCACCATGGGAACCATCGCCTACATGTCTCCCGAGCAAACTCAAGGCGAAGAAGTCGACCACCGCACCGACATCTGGTCCTTTGGTGTGGTTCTCTATGAGATGCTCACCGGAAAACTGCCTTTCAAGGGAGAGCATGAGCAGGCTGTGGTGTATTCCATCCTTAAAGAGAAACCCAAACCGATCTCGAATTTGAGATCAGATATTCCAGTTTCCATCGAGCAGGTGGTGAGCAAAGCTCTGGAGAAGAATCCGGACAAGCGGTACCAGCAAGTCGAGGAACTGCTGGATGACCTGAAATCCATATCCGCAGGGATTGTCCCGGAAGAGATCAGAACCAGGATAAAAAAGGAAAAGCTGCGCAAAAGAAAGAAGGCCTTGCTCTACGGAGGAGCCGCGGGTTTGGTTATCGCTGCAATAGTTGTAGCCCTGATTCTGTTCCCGGGCCGCGCTGATGCCATTAATTCCATCGCGGTCCTGCCGCTCGAAAACCTTACAGGGTACGCGGAACAGCAATACTTTGTGGATGGCGTAACGGATGAATTGATCGGGCAGCTGAGTCAGATCAGCGGGCTTCGGCGGGTCATTTCCCGAACGTCGGTTATGCGGTACAAAAATGCGGATAAATCCCTTCCGGAAATCGCCCGAGAGTTAAACGTAGATGCCCTGGTTGAAGGAACGGTCTATCAAGTTGGTGAAAACGTAAGCATCAAGCTGCAGTTGTTTGATGCCCTTCCTGAGGAACGTAGTCTCTGGACAAAAAGGTATGACCGGCCGATATCCGATGTGTTGATGATGTACGGAGAAATGGCCGGCGCCATTGCCGAAAACATCCAGGTCAAATTGACCGAAGATGAAACGTCACGTTTTGCCAGTGCCCGCCAGGTCAACCCAGAGGTCTATGATGCCTATCTGAAGGCCCGCTCTTATTGGGAAGATGGGGGAAGGGAATCGTTGTACAAAGGGCTGGAAATCCTGAGCAGCGCCGTTGAGAAAAACCCTGACTGGGCGCCTCTCTATGCTGGTCTGGCCGAG
>CAYTBG010000091.1:0-5770 GCA_964435925.1 uncultured Eubacteriales bacterium
GCCTTATTCGAATAAACTAGGGCTTATAGTCTGCAGAGCATCCCAGTTTGACATTCTAGTGTTTGTCGTGTAGGTTAAAAATCATGGCGAAGAAAAAGAGGAGAAAGCAGAAGAGAAAAAAGCCTATCTCTCAACCTCTCTCTGCCAGAGAAAATTCTTCTCAGGAAATAAAGAAAGAAAAGAAACCAGCTGCGAAAAAACCAATAAAATTTCTCTTATTTTTTTTTCCTTTCCTGATTGTCTTATCAGTTGCCTTTTTAATTTTAAAATTCTTCCCTTCAAAAGGGGAAGTAAAAAGAGATAGTGATTTGAATGTGCTTTTAATCATCATTGACACCTTAAGGGCGGATAGAGTAGGTTATAGCGGCTACGATATTGAAACACCCCATATTGATTTTTTAGCATTTGAAGGAGCAAGATTTCTTAATACTGTTTGCCAGTATCCTATGACCCTTCCTTCCCATGCTTCCATATTGACCAGCACCTTCCCTCAATATCATGGGATAAAGAACAACGGCAATTACTATCTTGAAGAACGGTTTACGACATTAGCCGAGATATTAAAGGAAAAGGGCTTTGCGACTTCTGCCTTTATAGGCGCTGTGGTTCTTGAATCTAAGTATGGATTGGCTCAAGGCTTCGCTCACTATGACGACACCTTTAAAACCCCTGAGTATTTAAAAATAATTGAGGCTCAAAATTTAGCCCAGGATGTCTTTCAATCCGCTCACCGTTGGTACGAAAAGAATTACAGGGAGAAATTTTTCATGTGCGTTCATTTCTATGATCCTCATGCGCCCTATACTCCTCCTTCACCATATAAAGGAAAATACTCTGATCCTTATGATGGTGAAGTGGCTTATACGGATGTTTATGTCGGAAAACTGATTGAAATGTTGAAAGAGAGGAATGTCTATGACAAAACACTCATTGTTCTAACCAGTGATCATGGGGAAGGATTAAATGAGCATGATGAGATCACACACGGGATTTTTCTTTATGACACGACTCTTAAAGTTCCGCTTGTTTTCCACTGCCCGGGTATTGTGCCTAAAGGAAGGGCTATTGAGGAGCAGGTGAGGACAGTCGATATCATGCCGACCATTCTGGATATATTGGATATAGAGATTCCTGCTTGGGTTCAGGGAGAATCTTTGGTTCCGTTGATCGAAAAGAAACATTCAGAGGGATTTGATTCCTATGCTGAGACCTATTTTCCGTATCTCTCCAATGGCTGGTCTCCCTTAAAGTCTGTTCGCACAGAGAAATATAAATTCATTCAAGCTCCAAAACCCGAGCTTTATGATCTGCTCGATGACCCTCACGAATTGAGAAATATCGTGAAGGAGAAAGCAAGAATAGCGAAAGAAATGAGAGACAGATTGGAAGAGCTAGAAAGAATGTTTTCATCTGAGGAGGCGCCTCCCAAAAAAACATTAAGCTTTGAGGAAAGAGAGAAGCTCCGGTCATTGGGTTATGTAGATTTTTTTGAGGAAGGGGACCTTGAGAAATCAAGTCTTCCTGACCCGAAAGATAAAATTAAAATTTTTGGACAAATCCAGAAGGCTTATGATCTGTTTGGGAAAAAAAAATTCGGAGAGGCAGCAGAAATTTTAATCAAGGTACTGCCGTTGGACCATGATAACCCGGGAATCCATTATTTATTTGCCCGGCTTCATTTTAAAAATGCAAAATTCGCAGAAGCCGTGCAGGAATTAAAAAAAGTACTGCAAATCAATAACAGAAATACAGATGCTCTTTTACTCTCGGGCTTGTGCTATTTGAATATAAATAAACCGGATAAGGCTATAAAAGAGTTAGAGAGAATTTCTGAAGTTATACCTCAAGATGTCGATTCTCTTTCCCTATTATCCTTAGCTTACAGGGATAAAGAAGATTTTACCAAGTCTTTAGAATATATTGAAAAGGCTATTGCCATCAACAGAGAGAATATAAAGTGGAGGCTCCAGTATGCGGAAACATTGGACCTGATGAGGGAAGATGAAAAAGCGCTCAGAGAATTTGAGTCTATTATGGAGAAAGACCCTGCCAATCCGCGGGTTTATTCGAGCTTGGGACTTTTTTATATGAACAGGGGAGAAGATGAAAAAGGAGTAAGCTTTTTTGAAAAATCCATCCAAATAGCTCCTTCTCCAGAGATTTATTATTATTTAGGATTTGCTTATAAAAAAGTGGGGAGGAACAAAGAGGCTATTGAAAGTTTAAAAAGGTACCTGGAATTAGCGCCGCCCTCTGAAGAAGAGAGAAAAGAGCTCGTCCAAAAAATCCTTTCTTCTATGGAAGAATAGAGATATTTGTAGAAAGAATATTTTATATTGTACGATAATGCCTGGTATATTGAAGCAACCAGGTTTAATGAGAAAGATTCTTCATGGCTAAGAAAAAGAGAAGAAAGCATAAGAGAAAAAAACCAATCTCTCAACCTCTCTCTGCCCGAGAGGATTTTTCTCAAGAAATAAGGAAAGAAGAGAAACCGGCTGCAAGAAAGCCAATAAAATTTCTCTTTTTTCTCATCCTTTTCCTGATTGTCTTATCAGTTGCCCTTTATATTTTCACTTTCCCCACTTCAAAAGAGGAAGTAAAAAGAGAGAGTGATTTGAATGTGCTCTTAATTATCATCGACACCTTAAGAGCGGATAGAGTGGGCTATAGCGGCTACGATATTGAAACACCCCATATTGATTTTTTGGCGCTCAAGGGAGCAAAATTCCTGAATACTGTTTGCCAGTATCCCATGACTCTTCCTTCCCATGCTTCCATATTGACCAGTACCTTCCCTCAATATCATGGGATAAAGAACAACGGCAATTATTATCTCGAAGAACGATTTACGACATTAGCTGAGATATTAAAGGAAAAGGGCTTTGCGACTTCCGCCTTTATAGGCGCTGTGGTGCTTGAATCCAAGTTTGGATTGGCTCAAGGTTTTGATCACTATGACGATACATTCAGGACTCCTGATTATCTAAAGGAGATTGAGACTCAGAATTTAGCTCAAGATGTCTTTCAATCTGCTCACAGTTGGTTTGATAGAAACTATCAAGAAAAATTTTTCATGTGGGTTCATTTCTATGATCCTCATGCGCCTTATACTCCTCCTTCACCCTACAAGGAAAAATACTCTGATGCCTATGATGGTGAAGTGGCTTATACGGATGTGTATGTCGGAAGACTGATTGAAATGTTGAAGGAGAAGAATGTTTATGAGAAAACACTCATTGTTCTGACCGGTGACCACGGCGAAGGGTTAAATGAGCATGATGAGATCACACACGGGTTTTTTCTTTATGATACTACTCTTAAAGTGCCGCTTGTTTTTCACTGTCCGGGTATTGTGCCTAAAGGAAGAGCTGTTGAGGAACAGGTGAGGACAGTCGATATTATGCCGACCATTCTGGATATATTGGATATCGAGATTCCTGCTTGGCTTCAGGGAGAATCTTTGGTTCCTATGGACGAAAAGAAACATTCAGAGGGATTTGATTCCTATGCTGAGACCTATTTTCCGTTTCTCTCCAGTGGCTGGTCTCCGTTAAAAGCTGTTCGCACTGAAAGATATAAATTCATTCAAGCCCCAAAGCCAGAGCTTTATGATCTGGTCGATGACCCTCACGAATTAAAAAATATCGTGAAGCGGAAAGCAAAAATAGCGAAAGAAATGGGAGACAGGTTGGAAGAGCTAGAAAGAGTGTTTTCATCTGAGGAGACGCCTCCCAAAAAAGCATTAAGCTTTAAGGAGAGAGAGAAACTCCGGTCATTGGGTTATATAGATTTTCATGAGGAAGGAGACCTTGAGAAATCAAGTCTTCCCGATCCGAAAGATAAAATTAAAATTTTTAACCAAATCCAGACAGCTGATAATTTGTTTGGAGAGGGAAGATTTGATGAAGCAAGAGAAATTTTAAACAGTTTACTGCCCTTTGACCCTAATAATCCAGGGATCCACTTTTTATTAGCTCAGCTTCACTTTAAAAATGCAGAATATGAAGAAGCCATTCAAAAATTGAGAAAAGTATTGCAGGTCAACAGCAGAAATACTACAGTCCTTTTGCAATTAGGCTTGTGCTATTTGAATATAAATGAGCCCTACGCCGCCGAAAGAGAATTTGAAAAAATTTTTCAAATTACTCCTCAAGACGTCGATTCCCTCTCTATCATATCCATAGCTTACAAGGATAAAGGGAATCTTACCAAGTCTTTAGAATATATTGAAAAGGCTATTACCTTAGACAGAGAGAATATAAAGTGGAGGCTCCAGCATGCGGAAACATTAGATCTGATGAGGGAAGATGAGAAAGCGCTCAGAGAATTTGAGTATATTATGGAGAAAGACCCTGCCAATCCCAAGGTTTATTTGGGCTTGGGGCTTTATTATATGAACAGGGGAAAACATGAGAGAGGAATAGCTTCTTTTGAAAAGTCACTCCAATTACTTCCTTCTCCAGAGGTTTATTTTTGTTTAGGACTTTCTTATAAAATGTTAGGAAGGAATAAAGAGGCTATCGAAAGTTTGAAAAGATACCTGGAATTAGCAACGCCCTCTGAAGAGGAGAGAAAAAAGCTCGTTCAAAAAATCCTTTCCTCTATGGAAGAATAAGAGATTATTCTTCCTTCTTTATCATTTTTTCCAAGTAAGGGATTAAGTTTCTAATTGTCGGTGCCTCAGGAGATTCTGGTTCAATCTCTAAAAATTTATTGAAATATTCTATAGATTTGCTGTATTCAGCTTTATTTAAATGAACATACCCTAGCTTTAAATAAGGCTTCCCCCAATCCTCTCTGATCTGAGTAGCCATCTCGAAATACTTAATTGCCTCATCCATTTTGAGGCTTTTGAAATATATTTCGCCTATATTGTAAGCTAAGGTTTCATCCTTCGAATAAAGTTCAATGGCCTGTATAAAATAACTTTGAGCTGTTTCATAATCTTCCTTTTTTAAATAAATTTCTCCTGAGGCAGCTAAAGCTTTTGCAGAAGCATCATCTTCTTTCAGTTCTACTTTTACCTCTTTAGCTGCTGCTATGACTAAGTTATACTGTTCGAGAGCTTTATCAAATTCACCTTTTTCTTTATAACAGTTGCCAATATTTATCCGAATTTGATAAACACTTGGATTTTTCTGGAGGAACTCTTGATAAGCTGCAATCGCTTCATCATACTTTTTCTCTGAAAGGAATCGATCTCCTTGTTCAAAAAGCTGCACTGTGGTTTCATCTTCAATGAGTGGCATGTTAGTTATTCCCGTGATCCTCTTTAGGGTAAATGTAATGGGAGGATTCCTCCGCAACTGACGTACATTTACCTCCACAAAGGAAAATCCATATCCTTTAGCAACGGCAGTAACCCTCCAAAACCCAGTACCTAATCCTAAAATAGCCCATTCTCCTTTTTCATCCGAAGTTGTTTCCATTTTCACATCTGCCTTCAAGCTTTGGGCGGTTATTTTTGCATTTTTTACGGGATTCCCAGCTTCGTCTTTGACTTTTCCCGTGATTCTTCCTTCCCCTAATCCTTCCTGAGAGTGAAGTTGAAGAGTGAGAAAAAGGAGGATAGATAAGAGAGCAAAAAGTTTGAATATTGATTTATTATTCATGTCAAAACCTCCTTTTCTGAAGATGATTATCTATTATAGATAAAATATCATTTGACTTTAACTTCAAACGGTATGTCTTTTTTCATGGATAGATTGGAGGTTTTATCTTTTATTTTTATCTCCAGGATAAATTGGCCGGGCTCCAGATATTTTTC
>CAYTBG010000091.1:5870-11682 GCA_964435925.1 uncultured Eubacteriales bacterium
TTTTATCTTTTATTTTTATCTCCAGGATAAATTGGCCGGGCTCCAGATATTTTTCTCCTATTTTTAAAGGCAGAGGGTGGTTGATAAAAGGGGAAGAGTAGGTTTGAGTTGCATATTTAATCACATCTTCCTTGCCTTTTTTAACCTTATAATCAATCTCAATGTCAAATTTCTTCGCCTGGTTCGGGCGGGCTCCGTAGATGAAATAAAAAATATCAGGCGTTTCTCCTTGATGGAAGATATTTTTTACTTTTGGTTCTATCTTCAGGACTGAGTAAAAGAAACAGTTTTTATGGACCTTGACTTCCCTTTCTGGAGAAGAAATCCTCTGGAGAGATTTAACAAAGAAAACAGGAGTTGTCTCTAATCTTCTTTGGAAGGAGAGAGGGTCAGGCAGGGAAAATTCAATGTAAGTTGTTCCAATATCTGACAAGCCAGTCGAGGCAAAAGCCAGGGCTAAGAGATAATCACCTGGAGGAAGGGGGTTACCGATATAATAGAGGTTCTCTTCTTCGGGATTAAACCCTTCTCTCTCCACTTCAAGAGGATAAGGGATGTAAATTTCTTTGAACATCCCTTTCACCTTTCCTTTCTCCATCTTATAGAATCGCAAAAAGACATCTAACTCAATGAATAGTGTCTTGGAAGCAGTGTCTTTTTCTGTTTGTTCCAGCGTTTTCGCCTCTTCTTGGAAATTCAAATCAGCGTTTTTTAATTTAATGAGAAAAACGGCATGGACATTATTCTCCTGTGCAGGAAGGTAGAGAGTTCGAAGATGATTGACGGTGATATCGGTTCGAGGAATTTTGGTTAAAATCCCTTCATCAAATATCTCCCTAACCTCATAAGGTATTTTTATCTCTTCATATAAAACTTCAACTTCGCCTTCTTTTGTTTCGGGTTTTTCCTGACTTTTGGTTATAGACTTACCTGTTTCCTGAGTTTTCTCCAATTCTATTTCTTGAGGGGATTTTCGAGTAGAAATCGATCCAGGACGTGAGACTGTGGCGACGACGGTTCTTTCGGTTTTTTCCCCAACGCGCGCGGCATAAGGAATATTCATGCCTCCTGGAATGAAGGTGTTAATGGTTTCACGGGAAAAATTGGTTGCTAATCTATAATCATTGGTGTTTGAGAAATCAATGAATTCCAATCGCAATTCTGGTTTATTGGGTAAATTGTTGTAAATCCATATTTCCGCTGGTTTATCCTCGGATGTTATTCCCATAGGAAAATCTTCGACATCATTAGGAGGGCCGAAGAGAATGTAAGTCATCCCTCTATCTGTCAGCCAGCCTGGTTTGCTTCCACGGAGAAGTTTATTGGCCGCCTCAATTCTTTGAAAATATATTTCTTTAAATTCATTACGGGGAGTATTGGGAGTCGGGTCCCTTTTTAACCAGAACTCCTCGATGAATTTCTCTCTTTCTTCAACCCCAGAAAGATTTAAAAAAGCTCGTTCCTCTTCTTTCACGATGATGTATCTGGCCTTAGAAAAAAATTCTTTCTCAGATGGAGTTAGATTTTTCGGCAGTGAAGCACAGGTAGCCAGAAGAATTAAAGAGAGTAAGAAAGGTATGATTTTTTTCATTTTTTTTCTCCCCTACATTAAAATAAGATTTTTATAAATGAAGTTTCAATTCTTTGGTTCTTTTCTCTTCTCCGGTAGTATTTATGATTTCTGAGTGCATAATATAAATTCCTTTGGCTAAAGTTAGGGGGATTTCTATTACATATTTTTCTCCTCTATTTTTTTCGAATTCTTGCTCAGTGGTTGATACTAAATATTCATTTTCGAATTTCTCTATTTTTTGGCCCGAGTCATCTACAACTTCTAAGGATAATTGAAGAGTCGTTTCCATTTTATCGTCTTCAGCGGTGAACCAGAGATTTTCATACGGAACTTCAATAATAACAGATAGTTCTGTTTTATTTTCTTCTTCTATTATTTTTTTAATATGCCAATTATAGTCGAATAAAGACTTTTCTTTTTTAAAAGTTTTCTGGTGTTTTGCCTGAGCAATATTAAGCTCATGGAGATGCTGAACATTGGGTGTTATTAATGTATAATTGCCATTGCGTAAGTAATCAACAAAAGTAACTGGAAACATGCCATAATACCATAATTCATAAGGGTAAGAAATGCTTCTGCTACCTAAAGGGAAGGGATTTCTTTCATCAGGAGGTCCAAAGAGAATATAAATTCTTCCTCTATCTTGAAGCCAACCAGGTTTACCTCCACGAAAAAACTTATTTGCTTCTTCTATTCTTTCATAATATTGTACTTTGAGTTCATTTAATTCTGTATCTGGATCAGGGTCTCTTTTTTTCCAGAATTCATCAATAAACCGTTCTCTTTCTTCAACAGGAAGTTCAACAAAAATTTTTTTCTCTTCCCTGGTAACAATATATCTAACCTCAGATAAGAATTTTTTTCCCTCTGGATCTAACTTCATTTCTTGCCGATATACTCTACAGGAAGAAAGAAGAAGAAAAAAAGAAATAGCAAAAGGAATAGAAATTCTCTCAATCTGAAAATATTTCATTTATTTTGTTTGTTTAGAGATTCAATCAGTCTTCTGACTTTTTCTTGTTTGGGGTTAATTTCAAGCGATTTTTTCCAGGCAGCCAGTGCTTCTTGCTCATTTCCGAGATTATGATAACAATCCCCCAGGGAGTTTAAAAGATTAATGTTTATTCCAAAATGGGAAATAGCTGCATCATAGATAGAAATTGCCTTTTCAAGCTCACCTAATACTTGGTGAACTCTCCCCATTAAATAATAACCTTCATAATTTAATTGGTTTTTATTTAGGAATGGGCTTAGAATTTCTTTGGTTTTGGTGAAATCTTTTAATAAATAGAAGACTTTAGCTAGATTAAATGCATAATCTGATGATTCCGAATCTTTCTGATAAGCATTTTCAAGATATTTCCTTGCTTTCTCTATTTCTCCTTTATTAAAACATTGAATTCCTAAAATATAAGAATAAATTGGATCTTCAGAATTTGGCATGGCTCTAGTGTGAATCCAGGGACGAGGAACAACAGACTTGGATGATATAAAAAATTCCTCGAATTCAGAAAGTATTTCTTTTTGCTCTGAATCCAGGAAGGAAACTTTAACTCTGTAATAAGCCGGGATAAAATCTCGGAGAGGAAATTCTTCCCAGAAATTTATGTTTTCAGGATATTTTTTTACCTCCTTGGTGAAAGCACGGAATTCTTCTTCACCCCTGAAGAAGGTGTATTTTAATACTCCTTTTTCTCTTAATTCTGGAGTTAAACCGAAAACCTGAAAAAAGAGGTATAGATTCTCTGAAGGAACAAAGTTTTTTTCTGGAAGACAATAGAAGATTTTATTTCCAAAATTGAAAGGCTTGTTGACAGGACGATTCAATAATTCTGTTTTATAACCAATAACCAAAGGTGTCATCTGAAGAGAAGACAAATCATAGGGAATTGAGATTTCCTTTTCTAAAGAAGTAAATTCCTTAGAAACTGTATTCTTCAAAAGAACAGAAAATCTATAATTTCCAGGAGTTAAAGGAACCATATCGTAAAGATTAAAAGGAGTAGATTTTATTCGAGACAGTTGTTCCTCTGTAAATTCAAGGGGGATTGATTTTTCATACTGGAAGATAGTCCGTCCATTTAAATCAGTGATGTTCCCGTTTAACTTCAACTGGGAATAATACTTAGCCTCATAGGTACCAATAGATAATCTTTTCGGTTGGAGGACATAATACAGGAAAAAGATTCCAGATGGGCCACGGTAAATCTTTGTTAGCGAAAAGTTGTCAATATAATTAGCACTATATTCTACTTCAACTATATCTTTATACCTTAAAAGTTGTTCAGCATATTTGTCTTCTACTCTCTTATGAGGAACACCCGGGAAACGGGATATTAGGATATCTGAGGCTAAGGAAGGATGATCTGCACTTAAAGACGGTCTTTCGCCTGGAATCAAGGATAGAGATACAGGAGCTAATGTAGGATTATATTCTAGAAGCTGTTTATAAGCTGTCTTCCTATCCATAGCATCACCCACATAACCGGCAATTAAACTTTCCGGACCGTCCCTTACAGGGCTATATAAGATATATTCACCTGAGCCTCTCTTCTGAAAAAAAATCAATTGGAATAGGGGAGGGAGACCGACATTTGGGTCTCCTTGATAAAACCATACTTCAGAAGGATAAACTTTTCCATGGGATTCATGTTTTTCAATATCAGCAGGCTCTCCTAAAATAATATAGATTCTTCCTCTATCTGCCTTCCACCCGGGTTTTGGCGCAGTCCTCCCAAAATGATGATTTACATAATTGAAGCGACGATAATGTTCTTGCTTATACTCATTTACTGAGGTTCCTGGAGTTGGATCACGATGCTTCCAGAAGGCTTTGATGAAAATATCTCGCTCTTTATCTGATTCAAACTGAAGAAAAACTTCTTTTTCTTTAGCAGTGATTATATAAACTACTTCCTCTTGAATCCATTTTTTGTATGTTTCGGGAAGATTTTTGGGCGATTTTTTGCTCTGAGCAGAAAGAAGAATGGGAAAGAAAAAAATTAATAGTACTATTGATTTTTGCTTCATCTTAATAATTTTATTATATCACAAGATTAGTAATTTTATTATATCAACAGATAATCTTCAAGTGGACCTAGGGAATAAAAATAAAAAAGCCCTGCCCCCGGCGATTCGGGACAAAGCTACGCGCTTCAGTTTCGACATCTTGCCTCAATAATGTTTTATTTTTAAATTTATGGAAAGTAACGCCTTTGGTTTAAGAAATGCTCCTGAGTTAACTAGAAAAGTCTGACCTCAAATTCATATTTAAATCGAACATTTACCATTTGTGTTATATTTTGTTATAATTTTTTCAGATGGACGCCTATCTATCCGAGGAAACTTACCAATCGCTTGCTGCATTAATTCTCATTTCTTCAAGATCAAGCTCCGATGGGTTTCTTATCGGACATAAAAGGGGCCATAGACTTTTTGTGGAGAAAATTTTCCCCTCTCTGCCGGGCTTTTTTCCTTCTCTCAAGAAGTATCATGAGTTGGATCAGCTCTTCAACGGAAAACTCCTGGGTTTTTTCTCTTTTAGTCCGGATGAGAAAAAAATCAAAAAAATACTGGCTCCCTTTGCCTGCGGAAAACTTTTTTTAGAAATCAGCTCAAACCAGAAAAAAAAGATGAACATCAAATCATATGTCGTAGATTATGAGAATGAATTTTTTCTCCTTCCTGTTAAACTAACAAGTCACGAGTAAGAAACCATAATATAATATGTAAGGGAGGATCTTCTGAACAAAGATCAGCAAAAATTTCTCCTTGGATTAGCTCGCCAAACCATCGAACATTACTTGAAGACAGAAAACATCCTCAAGCCAAAAATTGAAGATAAAGTGCTTAAGGAAAAAAGGGGGGCCTTCGTCACTCTCAAGGTGAATGATCAACTCAGAGGCTGTATCGGCTATCCCCTCCCGTACAAACCCCTCTGGGAAACAATCACCGATGTTGCCATCTCAGCTGCCACTCAAGACTTCCGCTTCAAACCCATAACACTCGAGGAACTGCCCGATACAAAAATTGAAATATCCGTGCTCAGCCTGCCCAAATCAATCAAGGATGTTAAGGAAATAGAAGTGGGAAAGCACGGAATCATTATTTCTAAGGGTCCGTGCAAAGGCCTTCTCCTCCCTCAGGTTCCTGTTGAGTGGAACTGGAATTTAGAGACCTATCTTTCTCATGGATGTTTAAAAGCAGGTCTGGATGAAAATGAATGGAAAAAAGGAGTTA
>CAYTBG010000092.1:0-11392 GCA_964435925.1 uncultured Eubacteriales bacterium
GACCCCACGCACCCCAAGCGTGTGCGCTACCAGGCTGCGCCACGTCCCGACCAAGTGAATAATTATAACAAATATGGAAAGATTTTTATGTTTTTTTTGAGTTTTTTCCCAAAGAAATGGCAATTTCCTGCAGTTGTTCTCGAACCTGATAGAGGACTTTTTTCAGACGATCAGGATGCACTGGGACTGGAGTTATTATCCCGAATTCCTCCTCGATTCTTCTTTTTGCTCCAGCCAGAGTTAATCTCTTTTTTTCTAGCAATTCCTTCAGCCTGAGGATTATGGCTAAGTCTTTTTTCCTGAATATCTTATCTCCAGAGCCTGTCTTTCCTGCATGAAGGAAGTAGAGCTCCTTTTCCCAGGCTTCAATGACTTCAGGATTAAGTTGGGCAATACGGCTTATTTCTTCTAACCGGTAAACAAGCTTTTCGGGTATCTTGCCGCTTTTCATCTTGTGATATATTTATTATAAGAGCAGGTCTGTTTGGGGGATTATCTGACCTAAAGTATTTGCCACTCCCTCTATCTTTTCAATTCAATTAAAATCAATCGTAACCTTAGCATGGAATTCCACATAGGTCAAGACGGGGTCTTGCCATTGAGTACCTAATGGGGTCTTGTTATTTAGTGTCGTTGAGAGAAGGTATTTTCCCCTTTAAACTGTCCCCTTTAAAAAATATCTGGTATAATTCAACAAAGGTCACCAAATTCATGGATACTAAAAAGGGCGAAAAACACATTCCCCTGGCAGAGAGGATGCGGCCTAAGACCATGGAGCGCTTTTATGGCCAGGAGCATATCATCGGCGAAGGAAAAATACTTTCTCAGTTGATAGAAGCAGATCGTCTGGTCTCCATCATATTCTGGGGACCTCCCGGCTCAGGCAAGACAACTTTGGGCTACATCTTATCCGATCAATTCAATTTTCCCTGTATTTTTTTCAGCGCCGTCCTTGCAGGCATCAAAGAGGTCAAGCAAGTCATGGTCAAGGCGGAAAGCCATAAAAAAATGTACGGACAACCCACAATTATTTTCATAGATGAGATACACCGATTCAATAAAGCCCAGCAAGGTGCTTTCTTACCCTATGTAGAGAAAGGGGATATCATTCTTTTCGGTTCAACAACTGAAAACCCATCTTTTGAAGTCATCGCAGCTCTTCTTTCTCGGACGAAAGTTCTGGTTTTGAATCCTCTATCAGAAGAAACATTGATCCTTATCATCAAAGAAGCTTTAGGTGATAAGGAGCACGGGTTGGGGAGGCTAAAGCTCAAGCTTGAAAAGCAGGCCCTTAAAATGATTATAGACTATGCTAACGGAGATGCCAGAAGAGCCCTTAATACTCTCGAAATATCTGCTAATCTGGTAAAAAATGACAAGATAACAACTGAAGAGGTAAAAGAAGCGCTGCAAAAGCGAATTCTTCTCTACGATAAGAAAGGAGAAGAACACTTCAACCTGATCTCTGCTCTTCATAAAAGCCTTAGGAATAGTGATGTGAATGCGTCTCTTTACTGGCTGGCGAGGATGATTTCCGCAGGAGAAGATCCCCTGTATATTGTGCGAAGGCTGGTGAGATTTGCTTCTGAAGATATTGGTCTTGCTGATCCTCAGGCTCTCTCCATTGCCCTCAGTGCAAAAGAAGCCTATGATTTTATCGGCTCCCCTGAAGGAGAACTGGCTCTTGCCGAGGCAGTCATCTATCTGGCTTCAGCTCCCAAGAGCAATCGGGCCTATGTCGCCTTTAACAAAGCTATGAAAGATGTCGAGGCAAGTCCTTTTGAACCCGTGCCTCTCCATATAAGAAATCCTGTGACTGATCTAATGAAAGATGTAGGATACGGCAAAGATTATGCCTATGCTCATGAATTCCCTTACTCGACAACTGCTATGGAGACTTTTCCTGACAAGCTGAAGGGAAGGAAATATTATGAACCTGGAAACCTGGGTATGGAAAAGGATATTAAAAAAAGAATAGAATGGTGGAATTCCCTAAAAGAAAAAATAAAAAAAGAGAAGAGCTAATCTTTCTCATTCTTTTCTTTCAAAAGGTAATAAATTTCCCAGCTTATATCATCAGCAACACAGCCAACACAGGAAGTCGGAGTCGTGGCGAGCTCTTCCTCAAGAATTTTATCTTTCAAAATTTTTTTGACTTTTTTTCTTATTTTATAGAGCATAATGTAGTTAATCATCGTCTTCTCTCTTTTGAATGATATCAGCCTCCAACTTTTCTGTAAAGATTGAGGAAAGAGAGAAAAAAGTGCTATTATTGCATCTTTCAAGAAGAATGAGAAAATACACGCTCTTGTTCCTGGTTTTCATCTTTTTGGGCTCCTGCTCTTTTTTCAGGTCGAAAGCCCCTGCATATCCTTCGGGAGTCATCTTCCCTTTGGAAAAGGCTGGGGAGATCGCTTACAAAGGAAAGGTCATCGACTTTGTTAAAGATACTGAGGGAGATCTTTATCTGTCTACGCAGAGAGGGCTGGTTTATTGTTTGGCTGGAGGGAGACGCGAAATTTTATGGAAATTCAAAGTTTCTGAAGAACTAACCAGTTCTCCCTTCCTTGGGGCGGAAAACATTTATGTTTATGATAGGACCAGCATTCTCTACTGCTTGAGCAAAAAAGGAAGGCTGCTCTGGAAAAAAGAGGTTAAAGAAAAAATCACGACTGGTATTACAGAATTTAAGGAAAAAATATACTTTGGAACGGAGAAAGGAATCTTTTTTGCCTTCGCAACATCAAGCGGAGAAGAACTCTGGCGCTTCGAGGCGGGTAACACTATCAGTTCAACTCCTGTTTTTTCTGCCGAAAGAATTATATTTGGCTGCGATGACCATAGCCTTTATATTCTGAGTGAAAAAGGCAGTCTTTTAGATAAGATCAAAACAGAGAATAAAATTCAGCCTCTCCCTTTAGTCGAGAAGAATTTCCTGTATTTTGGTACGGATGACCATTATTTTTATTGCTTTAATATGGCAAAAAGAAAGAAAAAATGGAAAATAAAAATTGGAGGGAAAATCTTCAGTCCTCCTGTTGTCGATGGCAAGAGGATTTTTTTTATTTGCTGGAATAACGTGTTGTACTGTCTGAATAAAAAAAACGGACATATTCTCTGGTGGAAAATAATCCCATCACGGAGTTTTTATCGTCTTGAAATTTCTGGAGAGAGAATTTTGGCCTCCTCCTTCTCTTCCCTCCTCCTTTGTTTTGATGTCGAAACAGGGGAGAATATCGGAGAATACGACGCGGGCCAGGAGATTAAATCAAACCCGCTGTGGGTTGCACCTTACCTTATGTTCAATCTATATGATAACAAGAAGGATGAGGGAAAGCTTGTATTCCTGAAAAAGATATTAAAAGTTTCACTGAGATCTTCTGAAAAATCGCCGCAAAAGGTTGGTGCAGAAATTGCCTTCACTGTTTCTGCTGTTGGTTTCTACAGGCAAAATTATGAATTCTACCTGAAGGAAGGGGAGGAGGAAAGGATCGTTCAGGAAAAATCTGAGAGAAATTCATGGGCTTGGTTTCCAGAGAAGGAGGGGGATTACATCGTAGGAGTTAAAGTTGTTGATGAGAAGGAAAGCATGAAGGCTGAAACCCCCTTTGTGATTAAGAAAGATTAAAAGAGCTTAAAATATAATTTAGAAAGGAGATTATATGATGGAAAGAGAAGAGGCTTTAGGGCTTGTCCAAAAATATCTCAAGAATAAAAACCTGGTTAAGCATTCCTTAGCAGTAGAAGCATGTATGAAAGCTCTTGCTTCACGGCTAAATCAGGATGTGGAGAAATGGGGGCTGGCAGGAATCCTCCACGACCTTGATTACGAAATCACAGAAAAGAGTCCTGAACTCCATACGACTGAGACAGTCAAGATTTTGGAGGAATTTGGGATCGATCAAGATATTATCCATGCGATTAAAGCTCATGCCGCAAAGGTACCTTGTGAGAGCATGATGGATTGGGCGATTTTTTCCATTGACCCTCTTACAGGACTGATCATTGCTGCTACTCTGATGCATCCGAGCAAAAGGCTGAGAGAAGTCGATGTCGGTTTTGTGCAGAGAAGATACAAAGAAAAAAGCTTTGCCAGAGGGGCAAAACGAGAAGATATTGAACAGAGCAAGAATATTGGTTTGGAACTGGACCAGTTTCTATCCATATGCCTTGAAGCCATGCAAGGTATTGATAAAGATCTTGGTCTTTGATATTTAATCGGGCCCAGACTTTTTAAAACTTTTATTATTGGCAAGAAAAATATAAAATGAATTGTCAAAATTTCAACATTGCTATAAAGTGAAATGTTAAAAATCCTAATAATTATGAAAGTTTTAAAAGTTTGGCCCTCGTAAATATAAAATTATAAAAATTTGAAAGGTCTGACCCCAAAATTTAATTAAGAAGGAGGAGATTGAGATGAATGCCATAATAAAAGTTCCTACCCCTTTCAATGAGCCTATTTATAGCTATGCTCCAGGAAGCCGGGAGAAAAAAGACTTGAAAGTTCACCTGGAGAAAATGTTAAATGAGAAAATTGAGATTCCTTTGATAATCGGAGGTAAAGAGATCCTTTCCGGAAATATGGCAGATTGCCGCTGCCCGCATGACCACAACCATCTTTTAGGTCAGTATCATAAAGCAGGGCCTCCAGAACTGGATAAAGCGGTTAAGGAAGCCCAGAAGGCCTGGAAAGATTGGTCGGTGATGGATTGGGAATCTCGAGCAGCTATTTTCCTTCGAGCTGCAGAGTTGCTTGCGACAAAATACCGCTATATTTTGAATGCCGCCAGCATGCTTGGGCAGTCCAAGACAGCTTATCAGGCAGAGATAGACGCAGCCTGCGAGCTAATCGATTTCTATCGCTTTAATCCCTACTACATGCGCCAGATATACACTCAACAGCCGGATTCCTCTCATGAAACCTGGAACTACATGGAATACCGTGCCTTGGAAGGGTTTGTTTTTGCTGTAACCCCTTTTAATTTCACTTCTATTGCTGGTAATTTACCTACCTCGCCAGCTATGATGGGAAACACGGTTTTGTGGAAGCCAGCTTCTTCGGCAGTCTACCCAGCCTATTTTCTGACCCAATTATGGAAGGAAGCCGGATTGCCCGATGGGGTGATAAACTTTGTTCCTGGTCCAGGGCGCTATGTTGGAGATCCTGTTTTAGAAAAGCCTGGATTAGCTGGAGTGCATTTCACTGGAAGCACTGCTGTTTTTCAAGGAATGTGGAAGACAATAGGGTCCAACATCATAAATTACAGAACATATCCCAGAATTGTGGGGGAGACAGGCGGAAAGGACTTTGTCTTTGTCCATGCTTCTGCTGATACTGAGGCTGTGGTCACGGCCTTGATCCGCGGTGCATTCGAGTATCAAGGACAGAAGTGTTCAGCAGCCAGCCGAGCTTACATCCCGTCAAATCTCTGGCTTTCTATCAAAGAAAGGTTGTCAGACGAGATAAAGACGATCAAGATGGGCGATATAACTGATTTTACAAATTTTATGGGCGCTGTTATTGATAAACCTTCTTTTGATAGCATAGTGGAATTCATTGAATACGCGAAGAAATCAAAAGAAGCTAATATTATTTGTGGAGGAAATTGCGATGATTCAAAGGGTTATTTCATAGAGCCCACACTCGTTGTCGTCACCAGCCCAAAAGACAAGTTGATGGAAGAAGAGATATTCGGGCCTGTTCTTACCGTCTACGTCTACCCAGAAAATAAATACAAAGAAACATTAAAAATTTGCGATACTACCTCGCCCTATGGTTTAACAGGAGCTATCTTTGCTAATGACCGGAAAGCAATTGATGAAGCCTTCGTTGCCCTCCGCCATGCAGCAGGAAACTTCTATATCAATGATAAGCCCACAGGAGCTGTTGTCAGCCAGCAGCCTTTTGGTGGAGCCAGAGGCTCTGGAACAAACGATAAAGCTGGTTCTTACTTGAATCTTCTTCGCTGGACAAGTGCTCGAGCAGTTAAGGAGAATCTGCGGTCTCCCAGGGATTACCGCTATCCTTTTATGAAAGAGGAATTATGACCTTGATAATTATAAAAAGGAGAAATAAAGATGAAAAGATCTAAATACTGGGTATGGTTATTGCTGTATGGCTCTCTCTGGGGGGTAAGTGAGGTCATCGCTGGAGGAATTCTTTACAGAGATACAGTGCCTTATGCTTCAGTGTGGCTTGCGGCATGGGCATTATTTGTGTTGGCTGTAGCGAGAGGAGTACTAAATAAACCAGGCTCCTCAACTGTTATTGGAGTATTTGCTGTCATTTTTAAGGTGGTAAATACAACGCCGTTTTTTTGTCACCTTCTGGCGATTTTCCTTCTAGGCGTAGCCTTTGACATTGCTTCTTCGCTTTTGATGAAGCATGAACGCAAGATTTCTTACCGCAGCAGTATATCTGGTGCTTTGAGTGCATATGGGGGATATGCGTTCTTTGCCTTAGTGATTACCTATATCGTGCGCTATGAATACTGGACTGTAGGAGGATTGACGAAAGTGCTTCATCATATCTTTGTGAGCGGAAGTCTTGCGGCGTTGACAGCTGTAATAGCGGTGCCTTTAGGATATTGGATTGGCGTTAACGGAGGGATCATGGCGGAGCGTCGTCGGCGTTGGGCCTGGACAGGGGCATTTGCTGCTTTAATAATTCTATGGACATTGGGAAGAATTGCGGGATAGATAGAAGCACACAGCAATTTTGAGATAATCTCCTTTGCTGCTGTTTTACCGCTGATCGTTATGCATCTTGCATACGCAATAGCCAGAAAATTGGAAACCCGCATTGCCAAAACCGTCGGTTGCGTTGCTTTGGGATGGTCGTCCGCCGTCGTTATCCTGCAGGTTGTGATGATACAGTTGCCGAGGCCTATTTTCTGAGGGCTTATTAATGCTACTATTAGGGAAGTAAAATGAGAATAAAGGTAAACAGAGACATGTGCACCGGATGTCGCCTTTGCCTGCAAATATGCGCTATTGAGCACTTCAGCGAGATAAATCCGAAGAAGGCGGCACTTCGAATCGAAGCGAAGTTCCCAGATCCAGGTAAATATCGGCCTTTTGTCTGCACTCAATGCGGCAAGTGTGCTGAGGTTTGTCCGGAGGACGCCATCAACCAGAATGAGATTGGGGCATACATAGTAAATAAGGAAAAATGTACAAACTGCGGTGAGTGCGTAGCTGTTTGTCCTGTGGGGGTTGTTTTCCAACACTCGGACCTTGAGCACGTTATAATATGTGATTTTTGTATGAAGTGCATTGAAGTGTGTAACACCGGAGCTATAGTGAAATGGGAAAAGACTGCTGCTGCTAAGACAAAGGAAGCTTGAAATGAATAACGGAATTGCCGGGACGACTTTGAGAATTAACCTCACCACAGGTGAGATAGAGCGTATCCTGTCCGACGAGGAGGTTTATCGTCGTTGGCACGGTGGACGGGGGGTGATAGCAAAGATTCTATACGATGAGGTTCCTCGTAATGCAGACCCTCTCGGGCCGGAAAATATATTTATAGTAAATGTTGGCATAATGAGTGGCTGCTTCATCCCTGCAGGCTCAAAGGTCGAATTCGGGTCGGTTTCGCCGCTTACAAACGGACATGGCGATTCCAATATGGGTGGTCATTTAGGACCGATGCTCAAGTTCGCAGGATACGATATGATCATCTTCACCGGCATTTCGCCAAAACCTGTTTATCTTTACCTTGATAACGACACCGTCGAGCTGCGCGATGCATCCAGATACTGGGGAATGGGATCGCTTGATTGCGAGAAACAGCTCAAGAAAGACCTCGGAGAGGATTTCGAGATTGCAACAATAGGTCCTGCGGGAGAAAACGGAGTGCTATTCTCCTGCATAACGCATGATTTCGGCCGCCAGGCTGGCAGGACGGGTCAGGGTGCGGTTATGGGTTCTAAGAAACTGAAAGCGATAGCTGTTCGGGGTAACCGCTCAATTGGTGTTTATGACCTTGAGTCGCTAAAAAAACAGGTTATGAAGATAATACTCCGTACCAAGACACATCCGAATATGGAGCCCTGGCAGAAGTACGGCACCGCATTCTTTGTTAAATGGTCAAACGACAACGCAGTCCTTCCAGCTTACAACTTTAAGACGACGTACTTCGAGGATGTGGGCAAGATTGATGGTAATCAGCTGGTTGAACAGTGCCTTATCAGCCATAAGGCGTGCTTTGGGTGCTGGATGAACTGTGGAAAGTATTCAAAGGCAGTTATCCCGGGCAAGCCGATCGTTCATCTCGAGGGTCCGGAATATGAAACCGTTGCCACATGTGGCTCCAACTTAGGAATGAAAGACATCAATCACGTGGCCTATATCAATTGGATGCTGGATAACCTGGGGATGGACACCATGTCCGGTGGCGGAGTTATCGCTTTTGCCATGGAGTGCTTTGAACGCGGGCTCATCACCGAAAAGGACCTCGAAGGGCACACACTTAGGTGGGGTTCGTTGGATGATGTTGAGCATTTCCTTGATATGGTGGCCCGAAGACGCGGAATAGGAGAGTGGTTTGCTGGCGGCAGCAAACAGGCGTCAGAAAAAATTGGGCATGGTAGCGAGAAATTCGCGATGCAGGTTAAAGGGCAGGAGATGTCCGGCTACGACGGCCGCTGGTCACCTGGGATGCTCCTTTCCTATATGACGGCTGACATCGGAGCCCATCACAACCGCTCCTGGACCATCACCGTTGACATTGCGGAGGGCAGAGAATCGGTCGAGGGCCGTGCGAAAATAGTCGTCTACCTGCAGCACATCCGGCCCCTTTTCGACACCTGGTGTATTTGCCGTCTTTTCTGGGGAGAAGTGGATGTCACAGCAGAGGAGATTGTTGAATCGCTCAATCATATAACCGGATGGGGAGTTACTGTGGACGAGGCCCTGCGCACATCAGAAATGATCTGGAACCTGACGCGCTGTCATTATATCGAGCGCAATCGAGACAACGGCCGTGCGTTCGACTATCCTCCTGCTCGCTCCTGGGAGGAAAAGATTCCCAGCGGGCCTGCAAAAGGAAAAGGTGTAACCAGAGACCAGATTGAACAGATGTTAGATGAGTATTACGCGGCACGTGGTTGGGATAAAAATGGTAATCCGACGCGCGAGGTTCTGGAGGACTTGGGACTCGTCTTTGCTGCTAATAACCTGGAGAAGCTTGGTTTTCTCGGCAAGCCGATCCCTGGAGGAATTTCTCCTGTACGGGGCGAAAAATACAAGCCAAAGGCGTTTTAAGATTTATGTAACGACAAAGGAGATTTGAACTCGTGGTTATATACCTTAAAGCGGGAAGCGAGCTGCGGCACAGGCTGAAGCCTGACACCGATTATTACACCCGCCGTATAGAAACAGATGCGGGGAAAACCATAAAGGAAGTATTAATCGATCTCGGCATAAATCCCGCACTTGTGGCCTTTGCGTACACTGAAGGCAAGGTGAAAAGCTTGGACTTTATCCCTTCAGATGGCCAAAGCATAACGCTGCAGCCGCCTGTATCAGGCGGGTAGTTCATGTTAAACTGCTGAATTTCATTTTATCGGTTGGTGCTTTGCTTATTAAAACTTGCCGCAATCTGCTTTCTAAAAGGAGAAAAGATGACGCTTTCAGATTTAGAAAAAAAGCGCTACTTAAGACAGCTCACCGTACGAGATTGGGACCAAGAGAAGCTTAAATCGGCAAAGGTTTTAATCATGGGTTTAGGCGGACTCGGCTCTGCTTCGGCTCTCTACCTCACAGCTGCTGGAGTAGGCAAGCTTCGTCTTTGCGATGGAGACACGGTGGAACGCTCTGACCTGAACAGACAAATACTCTATTTCGAGGAGTCAGTTGGCAAGTTCAAAGTTGAAGAAGCGAAGAAGCGACTTACTTCGCTTAATCCTCATGTCGAGATTGAGACGGTAAAAGAGTTTATTGACAGCCAGAATGCTGGCGAGCTGACGAGAGGCTGTGACCTTTTCGTGGACGGCCTGGACAACATCGAATCCCGATTCATGCTGAACGAACAGTCTGTTAAGATGCAAATCCCTTACGTGTATGGTGCTGTACAGGGATGGGAGGGGCTCGTTGGTCTTTTCCATCCGCCCCGGACCGCCTGCCTCGCTTGCATCCTACGGCAAGATGTTCAAGGGCCGGATATAATATCGATTCCAGGCGTGCTCCCCGGTACGATCGGTATTATCCAGGCGACTGAAGTGATCAAATTCATTATGGGCGTTGAGCAGAATCTTGTAAACCGCCTTCTGATATACGACAGTCGAAATCTCACGTTCGATATCGTCGAAACAGAAAAAAATCCAAACTGCCCCTACTGTGCTGTCTGAAAAACGGCATCTTTTATCCTGCTCCCCCTTGATAAGAAATAACTCATATCAGAGCATAGGTTAACCTCACCAGCAACCTTGTTTTCTGTCCTAACAGTTAAATCCGCTTCTGATATAAAACGAATAACAGGATAATAAACTGAAGATAAAACCAGCTTGTCAGTGGGACGTAGCTTATGCGGAAAAAGTTTAAAGCATAGAGAAATGGTCTTTGAAATTTATTTCTTTTCTTAACTTTTGACATCAAATTTTTCCTGTGCTATATAAGGTTTTTGATGAAAAAGGAGAAGGTGCATTTGCATGCTCTTTACAGGCGATAAAAGTAGAAAATTGGAGAAAATCGCAATTAATAAAAAAGCAAATTTTTTTCCTCTAAAGGACTTCTGTTAGCTCAAGGGATAAAATTTGGGGATTAATGGGCACTAAGGTTTTGTTAGATACACCTGTTGAAGAGCTTGTCGAGCGTTTTCCAGAGGCCGTCGGTTTTCTTTCACGAAATAGGGTGCGCTGTATAAGATGCGGGGAGCCTTTGTGGTGCAGTTTAGGTGAGCTTTTAAAAGAAGAAGGTATCGAAAATCCCCAATATCTTGTCGAAAAGATGAACAATCATATTGAGAAAAAAAGAAATAATGACGAGAAATCAAAATAGCTTAGGTTATAGGATTTGGTAACTTTTTATTGCTTTTTTCGTACTTATGGATGGAAATATCTTTAGAGAGGAATAATTCCTTTTAGGAGAAAATTAAAATGGCAAAGAAACTTCACCGCTCTTCCAAACAGAGGATGATAGCAGGCATTTGCGGAGGGCTGGCCGAATATTTTGACATGGATGTGAATATAATGCGGCTTCTTTTTGTGGCTGTCAGCTTGTTATCAGTTTTATTTCCTATGGTGATATTCTACATCATAGCCTGGATCATCGTTCCCGAGGAAGAGAAGTCTAAAAAAAGCTAGATTTATGTTCTCGATTATTTGACCTGAATTATTCATAAATTATGCCGACACCAATATTTATTTTCATTGATATCTACTCGTTA
>CAYTBG010000093.1:0-11331 GCA_964435925.1 uncultured Eubacteriales bacterium
TAGCATATCGGCCTGGTCTTTCTTGTTTGCTTTTATTGTTGTTCTTTTCTTGGCCCTGTTAACAGTGTGTTACCAAACAGTTAAGGCTGCGAGGTCCAATCCAGTGGAGTTGTTGCGGTATGAATGAAGAGGATAGGTCTTGCCTTTTGCCTCTTAGATTTTAACATACGGAAAGAATGCCAAATAAAGGGCGCGAAAGAATTCCCAACGTTGTCACGTGTATATTGTAAAGAAGAATTAAATAATATGAAAGTAAAATTTGAAGTCTATCCTCTTGACAATCCCCTTCTAATGGGTGACCCCAAGAATTAGCTTTTCTCGGTGAGGATTTGGAGTATTTCTAACTCATCAGCATCGAACCATATTTTATAACAGTAAAAGCATTTGTCCACGGGTATAACATACTGGTAGCTGAATGGCCTGGGGAGCATTCGAGAGCCGCAATGAGGGCAGGAGATTTTTTTAGATTTATGTTCCCTTATTTTTCGTATATAAAAAGGATTATCCAGGAATTGCTCCTTGAAATCGTGGGCTTTTTTTATCAAGTTTTCAGAAAAAGTAACTTCCTTCCGGGAGAGGATACGCCATTTGAAAGAAGAGTCCACGAGCTTTCCGCTGCATTGGGGACAGATTTTTATGGGTGTGCCTTCATAGTAATCTTCCCTAAGGATGACATGACAGCGGGGACATCGATTCTGCTTGCTTGAATCCAGCGGTTTTTTCTTTCCCAGTTTACGAAGAGCGTCTCGGATCTGAGCAAACTCCCTGGCTTGGGCCTCAACTCCTTCCTGCAAATTCTTTATCCGTATCATCGGTGTAAAAAACCGGATGAAAAGGAGTTCGTTAAGGGCATAAGGACCCTGCCAATCCCCTTGAGGATCTCGTATGGACCACACTTTCCCTTCCAAGGAAACAACCTTATCTTCTTCAGCCGCAGCAGAGCCTGTTTCCTGGATGACTTCTTCTCGAGAAGGCAGGAGAATTTGTGCCTCCTTCCGTCTTTTCTGGATTTCCCATACTTCTTCGATTATTTTATGTGGTTTTGTATTTGCCATGTCTGCCAGAAGCCTGATCCTCTTCATTACAGGGGGATGAGAGTTGAATAAACGGGAAAAGAATCCTTCGGATTTCCCTACTAACTTGGGAGGGATGATAAACAGTGGGCTGTAGGTAAGAGAGAAATCTCCGACGAAAGAATTTTTCAAATGCGTTTTATACAGAGCGCGGGCGAGCGCTTTTGGGTTTCGGCACAACTCCACAGCGGCGGCATCAGCAAGAATTTCTCTTTCCCTGCTTATGAGCGTGCTTAAAAGACGCATGATTATCGCTGAGATTGATACAAGAAAATAAGCAGGATAAAAGGCAGCACCGCTTCTTTGAGCATGATCTTCAGGCTCTAGCGCCAGCCTGAGTCGTTCGAATAAATTAGTAAGAGAGCAGACAAGAGTGATATAGAAAGCATCTCCCCGGATAACGTGAGCCACTTCGTGTGAAACCACAGCTTCTAGCTCATCTCGGGTGAGTTCCGAAAGCAAGCCTTCGGTGGCGATAATATTCGGTGTTCCGCTTGCTGAGACCAAAGCCAAAGCATTAATTGCAGATTGGGGTATGATGCGAGGGATTACTTTAGGTACACCGCTTGCAATCCTGATCCCTTCCACACTGTTAACGAATTGTTTGTGGTAACGATCAGATAGGTCTGGATGGCGAGCCATAAGGCGCTTGAGAATGAATCTTGCCCCAAACTTTTTTGCGTCATAAAAGTGAAATGAAGCGATGATGAAGGAAAAAGCTGAATTAAACAAAAGAAGTTTCACAAGAAAGCTTCCCGCGAGCAATCCTCCCTTGCCCAGGAATACGCCAAAGCATAACAAGAGAATTCCTGAGAAGAATCCAACGGCGATAAAATAAAAGAGAATCAAGATAAAAAACACGAAGAGGCTTTTTCTCTGCTGCTGACGCTGGACCTCGTAAAAATCCAGGGCAAGTTTTTTTGTCATGATTTATACTGTTTTTTTCTTTGTTCTCTCAGCTTATGGTTCGCTCCTATGGTATAAAAAAAGAATTCTCACTGCAAATTAGTTGTAGGCGTTTGATTTATCAAACCCGCACTTTAATGATGAGATTGCCACGTCGCTTCGCTCCTCGCAATCAGACTGTGTCGCAATTTAAAAATATGAAAAAGTTTGATAAAAATTTCCCATTTAAGGCTATAATTAAGGTGAACAAGCATATTAGATACTCTTTTTTAGGTAGAATGTTTTGTTCGTTTCCCATTTTAAATCTGGCAATTAATTGCGACCCAGTCTGAATCACAATCTTACTTATGGAGATAGAAATTGGGGACAGTCCCCAATTTTTCATTTTTTACATTTTTCAAATGAATTATGCCAAATTCACCTCAAAATTGCGAGAACAAATTATATAATTTTCGGTGGAACTCCAGAGTGATTTTAAAGACGTACGTATTGCAAATTGATTATGGGTCTGCAATAATCAATTAAAGAAAGAAAAGGGAAATGAAGTTCTTTATCACTATATCTCAGGATGAGGACGGGATGTTCATAGCTGAATGTCCATCTATGCCTGGTTGCGTTAGTCAAGGCAGGACTAAAAAAGAGGGTGAGGAGAATATTCGAGAGGCTATCAAGGAGTGTTTGAAGGTGCGAGCTGAAAAAGGGATGTCTCTGACAGTGACAATTCGCTAGCAAAAAATGAGGACTATCCCCATTTCCTGTCCCCATTTCCATATGTTATAGAAAAGAATTGTCATAAAAAAAGGGACTGTCCCCATTGTCTGAAAAGAACAAAATTGCTATCATGAAAAAGAACAAGGCAATGCTAGAAAAAAGGTTCTTCAAAGAAAACAAAATTGATGAAGGACTGCGAGAGAGAATTATTGAAATAATAAAGAGCCATCTTTCGGACAAGGATGATATTATCTTTGCCTATCTCAATGGTTCCTTTGAAGAGCGTGGTATATTCAGAGATATTGACCTGGCTATTTTCGTTGAGGAAGCCCGGGAGGGAGATAGAAATTGAGTCTGACTTTTCCTATGAATTAACAGAAAAGACGGGCTATCCAGTTGAAGTCAGGATAATAAACAATGCCTCCGTTGCTTTCCAGATGGCTGTTTTAAGGAAAGGAAGACTCCTTCTAAGCAGAGAGGATGATGTCAGGACCGATTTTATTAAGAATGTAGGCAGGCGGTATCGGGTGTATTCCCACTTCAGAAACATTGTATCGGGATTATAGGACTATATATGAACAACTTTACATCCAGACTGTGGATAACAAAGGATATCTTAGAGACTTCTTGGACCAAGTAGGTGCCTTCTTGGTCTCAATAAAGGATAAAGGAGGTTCATAAATATGAGGAATACAACTTTAAATAAATTAATTGAAGATTTTAGCCATTTACCATTGGACGATAGGGAGTATTTAATCGAGGTCATAAAGAAACAACTTATAGAGGCTAAAAGGGACACTATTGCTAAAAGGGCTAAAGAGGCAATGACTAATTTAAAAAGGAGAAAGATAAAGACAGGAACAGTAAAGGAATTATATGAGGATTTAGAGAGTGATTAAAGTAACATGGGACCAAGGTTTCAAGAGAGTTTATAAAAACTTGTTACGGCTGCCGAGTTTATCCCTATCTAGGAAACTTAAACAGACTTATATTATTTCTATTGTTGACATCATGATATCATGATGTTATGATTCGTTTAGAGCTGATAACATGGGTGCGACAACATTGAGACTTCCCGATGAAAAATTGAGGCTTATTAGAGCAATAGCTGGTTATGAAAATAGGCCTTTGAGCAAAATTTTTGAAGAGCTATTGGATGAATACATTGATAGGCATAGGGAAAGCCTTGAATTGATAGGAGTACCAGGCTTTGTGGAAGAATGTAATAAAGGATTAGAGGAGATAAAAAAAGGCGATGGAAAGGATATAAATGAGATGGTCGATTAGAATATCTTCTGATGCAGAAAAATATTTCCAGAAATTAGATAAGAAACGAAGAGAAAGGATAAAAGAAAGACTTCTTAAATTATCAAAACAAGAAAATCCTTTAGAGAATCCTCAGGTGAAAGCTTTAACAGGTGAATTAAAAAGATTTTACAGGTTAAGGATTGGAAATTATAGAATAATCTTCGCCTTATTGGCAAAAGAAGAAATTATTGCTGTAGTTAACATCTTCCCTCGGGGAAATGCTTATTAAGATAGGAAAAAATCATACTTTACAACCAATGCGGATGCTACTTGCTTGAGAACAAGACTACTCCCTTTGCTATCATCCGAGCGATGACGCTCCTTAGTCTTTTATATTCATCTTCTGAGTGTACATGGGGCTCAAGCAGGGGGATATCCAGGGTCTTCTTTACCGTGGCAAAAGCATCCTTCCTCTCTTTGCCCCGGTAGATAATGAGGAGGTCCACATCACTGGCTACAGTGTAGTTCCCCTGGGCATAAGAGCCGAACAATACTACAAGGGAAAGGGGGAGTTCGTTTGCGAGATCTTCTATCTTTTTCTTAAGTTTCTGGATTAATTCTTTTTTATCAAATTTTGGATAGAAGATCTGTACAGAACTTGACGATTCTTTCCGCATATCCTATAAGCCTCCTCGCTTCCTCTTTTGTATATCGGCTTCTTGGGGAGCCGGATGGATGGAAGTTGGGATATCAATCTTTACTCCGTTCCACTTTGATATCTCCTTTTGATGGTGTTAGGTGGCAGTATTTTCAAGATACATTCTACCATAATTGGTGCATTTTTTTATTAAAAAAAAGTAGCCTGTCCCCTTTATTGATCAACCAAGGGAAGAATGGGAACTATCCCCATTTTTTTATGCCCTTTCCTAAACAAACATTGAGATTGAATCACCGTTTATGGTATAAATGACGATGAATGGAGAGCAAAATTACCTACCTAAACAATGTATTTAAAAAATACAATATAGTTCTGGCCTATCTTTTCGGCTCACAAAAAGATTCGGGAATGAAATATCTTCTGGATCAAAGTGTAGAAATCGAAGAAACCTCGGATTTAGATATTGGCATATTGTTAGAAACCCCTCCTCTTCATCTCTATAAATTCTACGGTAATCTTTATTATGATTTATCAGCTATTTTCGAGCCATTCATTATCGACATTATCTTGCTACACGAAGTAAATTATCTTCTTAAATATGAAATAATTAAAGGCAGCCGTATCTACGTCTTGGATGAAGAATTTGTAGATGAATATGAAGAAAAGATCACGAAATTTGCTTCTGACCTCTCCTTCAAGAGAAAAATGTTTGAAAAAGATTTCTATGAGGCCCTGGAAAATGGTTATTTCGAAATTGAACTTGAATAAGATTCAAGAAAACCTTAACCTAATCGGGGAATTCCTCGTGAAATTAAAAAGACTCTCAAAACTTAAACAAGATGAATTTCACAGTGATGAAAGAAATCCAGCAGCAACTGAGAGTTTTCTAAGGAGATGTATTGAAGCTATCTTTGATGTCGGGAGGCACATATTATCCAAGAGCTTTTCCTTTAAAAGCCTCGAATATAAAGAAGTAGCAAAAGAATTAGGCGAGAAAGGAATAGTATCAGAGGAATACTCTAAGATACTCATAAAAATGGCTGGTTACAGAAACAGGATGGTTCACTTCTACAAAGATATTATGGCTCAAGAACTTTATGATATTTTGCAAAATGAATTAACTGATATCGAAAAATTCCTTAAAGAAGTGGAGATTTTTCTTAAAAAATACAAAAAGCAATCAAGCTGAAACTAGCAACGCCCACTTAAGCCTCTTAAAACACCTCTTCTGCTAAGAAATGGGGCCTGGCCCCAGTTTAATCCTGCTTTAAGGATTCAATAATTGAAAAATATATGTTAAAATCAAAACCGGAATGGAAAAAATGAATAAGACCTACATTATTACCGAAAATGGCGAAAAGAAATATGTAATTTTAGGAATTTCTCAGTATCGTAAACTTTTAGAAAAAATAGAAGATCTAGAAGATGCTCTTGATCTAGAAAAAGCGATAAAGGAAGCCAAAAGTTTTAGAAACTATGATGAAATCAGAAAAGAATTGAGATCCAAGGGCAAGATTTAGTGTATGAGATCATTTTCGAAAGCAAAGCAGAGAAAGATTTATTAGAATTACCGAAAGAAATTTTAAAAAAATTAGATGCTAAAATTCAACAATTAAAGAAAAATCCTAGACCTTATGGAGTTAAAAAATTGATTGGCAAAGTTGAAGGATGGAGAATAAGAATTGGAGACTACCGCGTTCTTTACCAAATTGATGATGAGAAGAAGTTGGTTAAAATCTATAGAATAAAACACAGAAGAGAAATTTATCGATAAAGTAGCCTGTCCCCTTTTTTTTCTTTTTTTAATAAAAAATGTCAACATTTTTTAGAATAATGAGTAAAATTACTCAATATACTGAGTATTTTTAATCATTATTTTGAGTAAAATGTATAAAAGGAAATCTTTCAGTACAATCTTCAATCGTTTAATTGAACCGAAAAGGTTTATTCAGGCACTAGCAGGCCCAAGACAGTCAGGAAAAACTACACTAATCCACCAGGTATTGAAAGAGATTAATATTCCCTCCCACAAATTGTCTACCAATGCGACTTTTTAATAAAATGTCGCATTAGTAGACAGCTAAATATTCTTAATAATATTCTCTATTTTATTCCTTACCTTTCGATTATGTGCATAATCAAGCGTTTCTGACAGATTGATACGGTAACTACGCACGATGTTCAAAACAATCCTCTTGTATTCTTCTTTGTCAATTAGATTTATTTTCTTTGCCTCCATGTACAAATCCACAATTATTTTTTCTATTTTTGCGAAATACCTATCTTTTGGCTCTCTATATGCAATAGAAGGCCTTAATATAGCAGTTTTATCTCTAAAGTGAACAAACTTCTCCGCTTCTTTTTTTTGTGGGTTAAGGAATACATTATAATCGTTATTCTCAAGAAATTCTTTCAAGGAGACTAAGAAATCTTTATCTGAATAAATAAATGTCACAAATTGGCTTGGCAGATGGTAAAAAAAGGCTTTCAATTGTTCTGTACTCCAACAAGAAAATTCAAGAAATGGGAAATCTTTATTGATTAGTTTTATAATCTTTTCTATAGGATACTTATCCAAAACGAACTCTTTTTCTATTTTAGAATACCAGCCTCTCCCTGATTCATAGATGATTTTATCTAGCTTCATACGGTAAATTGACTGTTTTAAATTCTCCTCTGTGTACTCAATACTATTTCGCGCAAAGTATTTCCGTAAATCTTGTATATTAAAATAGTATCTATCTTTTGCATAATCAGTTATATAATCTATGATAGAAATTTTTCTCATTATTTTTCCCCTAAAAAATTTTCTTCTCCATTAATACAATTTTAGTGCTTAGAAAATCCTTATTTTAATCTTACCATTAACTTTTTACTATTAACAGTATCTAAAAAACAATGCGCACTGAGCCTCTTAACATTCATCTTCTGATCCTTATAAGGAAAAACCTGGAGGAATAAAAATGTACCCAAGAAATAGGGCCTGGCCCCATTTTTAAAACCCCATCCCTCCTAAAAAATCTACTGTCTTCCCTATGTTTCCAAGTCCAAAGGAAAACAGGAACTGAGTTTCTGTTTTTTCACGATAATAGAAAACCTTGAGTTCAACTCCACTAAAATCAAGACATTGACAATTTTATATAATAATGCTATTTTTATTAATAATTAATTAAGATTAACGCTATTAAAATTAATATAATGGAAACAAAGAAATATTTCTCACGAAGCTTGATGGGTAAGTTGAAAAAATGGATTGACCGCAGAGAAATCTATGCCATTAAAGGTCCGCGCCAATCAGGTAAAACTACCCTTTTGAAGATGCTTCAGGAGTATCTGGTAAAAGAAAAAAAAATCAATCCAGAAAATATCGTATTTTTAACTTTTGAAGATAGAGAGATTTTAGAGAAGTTTTCTTTGTCCCCGAAGGATTTTATTAAAAGTTTCATCGGAAAAAGACAAAATGAACGATTTTACTTTTTTTTAGACGAATTTCATTATCTTGTCGATGGCGGACAGAGATTGAAGTTGCTCTATGACCTTTTTGAAAATATTAAGTTTATAATTACTGGGTCTTCTTCGTTAGAATTAACCGGAAGGACAGGCAAATTTTTAGTTGGCAGAATGTTCTCTTTTTATCTGTATCAATTGAGTTTTGCAGAATTTATTAAAGTGAAATCTAAACAACTCAATAATGTCTATCAGGAAAGAGCGAAAACGCTTGGAGATTTTATAACTGCTGGTAAACCTTTCCGTTTTGAAATGGACATCTTCGGGCATGATTTCAAAAAACATTTCGAAGAATATGCCATCTTCGGTGGCTATCCTGAGGTTATTAAGACAGAAGATTATGAAACCAGAAGAACTATTTTGAAGAACATATATGAGACTTATGTCAGTCGAGACATTATTGAACTCTTGAGGCTCGATAATATTACCAAGTTTAAAACTATTGTCAGTCTTTTGGCCAGTCAGATAGGCAGTTTGATCAATTATAACAGTCTTTGTACTGATTCACAAAGTTACTTTAAGGAAATGAAACAGTATCTCTCAATCCTTGAGGAAACTTACATCATTAGCCTCTTAAGACCTTTTTTCACTAATAAAGCTACTGAATTGAAGAAAAATCCTAAAGTTTATTTCATTGATATTGGTTTGCGAAATTATGCGCTCAATAACTTTAATGAAATTGAATTTAGGCCAGATGGAGGAAATATTGTTGAAAATTCAGTCTTCACTCAGTTAAGAATAAATTACCCTGAGGTTTCAATCAAATATTGGCGAACTTTGGCCAAGGCAGAGGTAGATTTTCTTCTGGAAATAGGAAGAAAAATCGTGCCGATTGAAGTTAAATATTCAAAAATATCTGAACCAAAAATCTCTCGAGGATTTAGAAATTTACTTTTTCACTATAAACCTGAGAAAGCTTTAATCCTTACTAAGGGCTTCTGTGGTGAATTAAAGGTCAATTCTTCTTTGGTTAAGTTTGTTCCTGTATGGTATATTTGACAGTACCGGAATATGCAACTATTGCCATTTTTCATTTTTTATCTTCCCCAAATTCCGATAAATGAAGAGGTGACTAAAAGAGCATCAAAATGGGGCCTGGCCCCATTTTTATTTACTTTATGCCGATTTCACTTTTGTCGCCGACAATAAGGCGGTAGGCTGAGGGTTTTGGGGGGCACTTGTATATTTTCACATCCCGTCCGATCAAGCTCTCATCAATCCTGCTCCCAACATCCCGTATCTCGCTTCCTTCCAGGACAATGCTGTGTTCAATCTCGGTCTTAATAATCCTGCACCTCTCCTGGATAGCGGTAAAAGGACCTATATAAGACTCGATAATCTCAGTCTCAGCGCCGATTATGGCTGGTCCCCTGATAATGCTGTTCTGGACGACAGCGCCTTCCTCAATGACAACCTGCCCATTTATTTTCGACACTTCATCAACTTTACCCTGAATCTTACCAACAATAGACTCCAGGATCAGGCGATTGGCTTCAAGGATATCCTCGATCTTGCCCGTATCCTTCCACCAGCCGCTGACAAGATGGGGATGGACTTCATAGCCGTGGTCAACAAGATACTGAATAGAATCTGTAATCTCAAGCTCGTTTCTCCATGATGGTTTTATGGCATTTACAGCCTCAAAGACATGGAAATCAAACATATAGACTCCAACTAACGCCAAATTACTCAAGGGTTTCTTTGGTTTTTCAACCAGTCTCACTACTTTCCCATCTTTAAGCTCTGCAACTCCGAATAACCTGGGATCTGGAACTTCTGTCAGGAGGATCAATGAATTTGGTTTCTTCTCCTTAAACTCCTCAACCAAAGACTTGATTCCACTTTTGAGGATATTATCACCCAAATACATAATAAAAGGCTCGTCTCCCAGGAAACCTTCAGAAATCTTAACAGCATGAGCCAACCCCAGGGGTGCCTCCTGCTCAATGTAGGTGATGCGAGCCCCCCAGCGGCTGCCATCTCCTGCTGCTTCTTTTATCTCATCTTTAGTATCCCCAACCACGATGCCAATATCCTTGATCCCTGCTTCTTTGAGAGCTTCTATCCCGTAAAAGAGAACAGGCTTGTTAGCCACGGGAACCAGTTGTTTTGCCTGGGTGAAAGTAAGAGGTCGAAGCCTAGTTCCCTTCCCCCCACTTAATATCAATCCTTTCATCTTAACAATCCATTCTTATTTAAATTGTGAGATTGTCACTCTCCCTTCGGTCGCTCGCATGACAGAGGAAAATGGGGCCTGTCCCCATTTTTCCCATTTTGGCTTAACAATAAGAAAAATAACCGACTTATTTTTCAACATTAAGAGAAAATCTAACACAAGCCCACTCTAGAATCAACACAATTAAGCTATCTTAGATTTATTTTGATATAGAATTTAATTGTAGTAGAATGTAATACACGAGGCTAAAAAAAGATGAGAACCGTTATTTCTAAAAATGGGGCCTGTCCCCATTTTTTTATTGGAAAATGGTTATTTCGAAATTGAACTTGAATAAGATTCAAGAAAACCTTAACCTAATCGGGGAATTCCTCGTGAAATTAAAAAGACTCTCAAAACTTAAACAAGATGAATTTCACAGTGATGAAAGAAATCCAGCAGCAACTGAGAGTTTTCTAAGGAGATGTATTGAAGCTATCTTTGATGTCGGGAGGCACATATTATCCAAGAGCTTTTCCTTTAAAAGCCTCGAATATAAAGAAGTAGCAAAAGAATTAGGCGAGAAAGGAATAGTATCAGAGGAATACTCTAAGATACTCATAAAAATGGCTGGTTACAGAAACAGGATGGTTCACTTCTACAAAGATATTATGGCTCAAGAACTTTATGATATTTTGCAAAATGAATTAACTGATATCGAAAAATTCCTTAAAGAAGTGGAGATTTTTCTTAAAAAATACAAAAAGCAATGCTGATTAAAAAAATGGGGCCTGGCCCCATTTTATTAAAATCCCATTCCTCCTAAGAAATCTATTGACTTTCCTATGTTTCCGAGTCCAAACGAAAACAGGAACTGAGTTTCTGGTTTTTCACGAAAATAGAATACCTTGAGTTCGAGTCTAAAATCAAGACATTGATAATTGTAGACAAGGGCCAAGGCTGAATGAAGCATCTCTCTTTCCTGAATATTGTAATTTACTTCTGCCTGTGCCTCCAGGGAAAGTTCGGGAATTTTCAATCCTCCAAAAAAGCTGATTTGATGGCGGTCCGCT
>CAYTBG010000094.1:0-4894 GCA_964435925.1 uncultured Eubacteriales bacterium
GAAGCCTTGATCCGAGTTGCTTTTGACTCGCTGGGGCAAAAGCAACGTGTTTTTTAACCATATAGCCTGAGCCTTTCTTCAATGGTCGCTGCAGCTATTTCCCTAAACATATATCTAGATTATAGCAATCGGTTATCGCAGATTTGGAAATGCTTCGAAGGATATAAAAAAAAGGAGGAGAACAAAGGTGTTCTCCTCCTCAATGCGAAGATGTTGTCTGGGGATTACTTTTTCTTCAAATAGACATTGCCGCTAAAGGTAGAAAGTTTCACTAAAGGTCCTCCTTTGTTGACAACTCCAGATATTCTTTTCTTGCTGATTTTACCTGACATCTTAATGTCAAAATCGCTCTCGATACTTCCGCTGAAAGTCTCTGCCTCAAGGTCAAAACCAGAATCAGCAGGCAGGGTCATCTCAATTCTCCCACTGTGTGTATTAAGAATGTATCTCCCATCGTGATTAATTTTTCCATCATAAATAACTGTACCAGTTACTGTATTACTATCCACAACGCTGGCCTCGGAAACTTCCCTCAGCTCTATCCTGCCTGTAACCACATTGGCTTTTATCGAACCTTTGATTTGGCTCGCGGTTATCCTCCCGGTTACTGTCTCCATAAACACATCTCCTGTAATATTCTGAAGTTCAATTTTCCCAGTCACAGTTTCACAGTCCACCCCTTTATCCGCTTTTTTTACTACAATTCCTCCGGTCACTATACTAACCTTAACAGCGCCGCCGATCTTTTCGAGGTCAACATTACCTGTCACTGACTCGAGCTTAACAGATGCCTTTGCTGGTATCACCAAGCTGTACTTGACGGAAACGTTCAACGATCTTCTTCTGAAGATTTTTCCTTCATCGGGGTACTCGGTCTTGATCCGAAGAGTATTGCCTTCTTTTTCAACCTCAATCTTGACCAAGCCTGCATTTTCTTTTGCCTTATCAAGAGTCGAGGCTCTAGAAATCTTAGTAGCATCAATCTTAACCTCTCCCTTATTCCAGCTTTTAACATCTATGCTTCCGGTTATGTTCTGTAAAGTAACCTTCCCATCCTTTGCCAAACTGACAGTTTTTTCGAATTTCTCTTCGTATGTCTCCTTGGCTGTTGCCTCGGCTGCATAAAATCCCATAAGGAAAAATAATCCGGCCAAAATGGCCACCCACTTTGTTGTTTTGTATGATTTCATAATAGACCTCCTATTTTAGTGCTTATATTATTGTCTTGAATTCCCTTCTCGGGGAAGACGCTTGTTTTGTTTCCATCATTTCATTAAGAAAATTCATTTTTCCCCTGTAAGCGGCCAGCAAATAATTCCTGGCGTCAATATTCTCAGGATTCTGGAGAACCATTTGTCTGCAGGCCATTATGGAAGAATCGATGACTTCAAGGTTGCTCTTAAAAACCTGAGCGATCTTAGGATCCATCTGCCCCTCCTGCGCAGAAACCGCCTCCCCCAGGGCCTTTATAGCCTTTTGATAGTGGTGCTCAGCCTCATCCAATTTGGCAAGCGTGTATTTCTGTAGATCACCTCTGTCCAGAAAATCCCTTCCTGTCCAATGCCGCAATCCTATTATCACCGCACCAACTATAAAAACTAAAATCACTGCCGAACTTAATGCATACTTAAGCTTTGGCGGGGAAAAAATAAGGCTAAACCAGGCTCTTTTCCGCGGCTTGAAAGCCAGTACTCTCTGCTCCTCTGGTTTCAATCCTGCCTTTATTTTAAGCCATGTTTGGTCTGTGGGTGCGAGCTCTTCTAACTTCTTGGCATCCTCGACAATCGTCTTAAAGTCCTCTAAAAGATGCCTGCAATCAGGGCAGACACCGAGATGCTGCTCAACGGAGGCGCTCTTCCGGGCTTGAAGACTCCCGTCGATATATTCGCTTATTAATTTTCTCGCTTTAGAGCATCTCATTTTCCTCTCTCCTTAAACATGGTTTTATTTCCAAGGTACTCGCGGATCTTCATCCTCGCTTTGAAAAGCTGTGATTTGGATGTCCCCATCGAGCATCCCAACATCCGGGATATTTCCTTGTGCTTAAAGCCTTGAACGTCATGAAGGAGAAAAACACTTTTCATTTTGTCCGGCAGGTTCTGTATGGCATCATCCAACGACTTCTTCATTATCTCATCGCCAGATTTATAATTTTCCCCCTCAATTTTTCCTTCCACATCATCTAGAGGCATTGTTCTCTGAAGCTGGCTTTTCTTTTTCCGTAAATAGCTATAACAGGTATTAACTGCTATGCGATAAATCCAACCTACAAAAGTCTCCTCGTTCCGGATGTCACGGAGGTGAGAAAAAACTTTGAGAAAAATATCCTGCAACAAATCTTCAGCAATTTCGCTATTATAGGTGTAACGATAAACCAGGTTGAATAGGGGACGGTTAAAATGCTTGTAAATGGCCTCCATAGCTTGGATGTCTCCCTCGCGGCTGCGTCTAATCACGTCTTTAAGAAAAAAAGAGTCTGAGAGATTTATTCCGTTGGCCAGCTCTTTTTCTTCCTCAGTCATGATTCGACTCTCTGTATTGAGTTCCATTGTAGCAGAATGAGCAACACTTATTCTATACTGCTCTTCATGGATTGCGGTTACTACTGGAAAAAACATCTATATTTTTCTCCTCATTTTATTATGATGAAACAGAGGTCCAGAAGGTTGCCTGCCTTTTTAAAAAAAATGGCGTGAGAAAGTTTTTTTTGAATATGAATATGTTATGATGTTTCGGGAGGATGTCATTATATGTAACAGAAGGAAAAATATATAATCCACGATCAACGCTTGAGAAAAAAATGAAAAGATTTATACAACTTGACTTTGTTCTCGCTTTAATCCTGTCTCAAATTTTACAATTTGGCTGCAAAACAAAAACTGCTCAACCTGGAGTGCTCGAAGTTTCGGGCCTGATTGAAGCCATAGAAACAGAAATAAGATCCCAAGTTCAAGGGGAAGTCAAAGAGATCTTAGTGCAAGAGGGTCAGCAGGTCAAAAAAGAAGATTTGCTCTGTCTTCTGGATGAAGAGAAGCTTACGATCCAATTAAATCAGGTTCGAGCAACCCTCGAAGGAGCTCGCTCAAAGCTAAAGCTTTTTCAAAAAGGAACAAAAAAGGAACTCATTGCTGTAGCCAAAAATCAACTTGAAGCGGCAGAAAAAGAACTGGAATTAGCCCAAAAAAACAAGGAGCGCATGGACATACTATTCAACGAAGGAGCTGTCTCCACCACGCAAAAAGAACAGGCCGATTTGAAACTCAAAGCAGCCCAGGAACACTACGAGAGCACGGAAGAAAATTATCAACTCGCTTTGCGGGGAAAAGAAAAAGAAGAAATTGAAATGGTCAGGGCAGAGGTCAGGAGTCTTCAGGCACAAGAAGAATTTCTGCTGAGACAGATTCAAGATACAAGAATAGCATCTCCAATCACCGGGTTCCTCGAAACAAGACACATCGAAGTTGGTGAACTGGCTCTTCCAGGAACACTTCTTTTCAGCTTGATTGATTTAAGCCGAACCTATGTTAAAGCTTATGTCCCTGAAAAATACATCGGAAAAGTAATAATCGGAAGCAAAGTCGAAGTCCTCTGCGACTCATTTCCAGATAAAGTTTTTCAAGGAAAAATCGATTTCATCTCTGATCAAGCTGAGTTTGCTCCTAAAAACGTCCAAACTAAAGAGGAAAGGCTGAAACTTGTGTTCATGATAAAATCCTATCTCGAAAATCCACAGAGAGAGCTTAAGCCAGGAATGCCGGTGGATGTTAAAATTTCCGTTGGTCAGTAACTCCGAAACTCTGAGTGTCATTATTGGGATTGCTTCGCTACTTTGGAGCTCGCAATGACAAGCAAAGGAATCCCAGACGCCTCTTGCATGCGTGAAGGCGCTGCATTTGTCAATAGATAAAATGATTGCTGTAGAGATTAAAAATCTGACGAAAAGGTTTAACCAGCTGACTGCTATCGACAATATTAGCCTTGAGATAGATAAAGGTGAAATTATCGGACTTATAGGGCCTGATGGTGCCGGAAAAACAACTTTTCTTCGCCTCCTCGCCGGCTTGCTCAAACCCTCCTCAGGCTCTATCATTTTTGAAGGAATCGATGTTGCTAAAAACCCGCAGAAAATTAAAGGATTTATTGGCTATATGCCTCAACATTTCAGTCTTTATGGAGACTTAAATGTCTCAGAAAACCTTAAATTCTTTGCCGACCTCTATGGAGTCCCATCGGATAAGTTTAAAGAACGGAAAAAAGAATTACTGCGTTTTAGCAACCTCTCTCCTTTTGAAGATCGATTAGCCAGGAATCTCTCAGGAGGCATGCAGAAAAAATTAGTCCTTGCCTGCAACCTCTTTCATACTCCAGAAACTCTCCTCCTTGATGAACCCACAACAGGAGTGGATCCGGTCTCAAGAAAAGAGCTCTGGGATCTTCTTTTTCAATTGAACGGCCAGGGAACGACTCTTCTCATCACAACACCTTACATGGATGAAGCCCAAAGATGCCATAAGGTTAGTTTCATGTATGAAGGACGAATGTTGAGCTGCAAGTCACCTCAAAGCCTGCTAGAGGAGAGGAAAGAGGAAACAATAGAGCTTATAGCAGAACATAAGCAGGTAAGAAAGCTTTTAGGAAAGCTGCCTGGCTTAAAAAGCATCTATCCCTTTGGGGAAACTCTTCATTTAATCTTCGAATCAGGGAAAGGAGGGGAAGAGATAACAAAAGAATTTTTAGAAAAACAGGGGATTCAAATCCGTAGCTTAAAAAGAATCACTCCTTCTTTCGAGGATGCGTTTCTCGCCCTCATCAAGGAGCAAGTTGCAGCACGCACGTAAGAGGATTTCTCTGAAAAATTTATTTGAATTAATAAATGTGGGCTTGATGAATCAAG
>CAYTBG010000094.1:4994-10431 GCA_964435925.1 uncultured Eubacteriales bacterium
GTATCTCCTTCGGCGTTAAAAAGGGAGAAATTTTTGGCTTTCTAGGCCCGAATGGAGCCGGAAAATCAACCACGATCCGGATGTTGTGCGGAATCCTCAGACCTACTTCAGGAAAAGGCACTGTCGGAGGATTCAGCATTGATGCCCAACCTGAAGAGATAAAAAAGATCATCGGTTATATGTCACAGCGCTTTACCCTTTATCAAGATCTCACCGTTAAAGAAAATGTAGATTTCTACGGTGGAATCCACGGACTCTCTCCCTCCACAAAAGAAGAAAGGAAAAAATGGGTAATAAAAATGGCAGGCTTAATAGGGAGGGAAAATTCCCTGACAAGGGAACTTGCAGGCGGCTGGAAACAACGCTTATCCCTCGGCTGTGCGATTCTTCATAGACCAGAGATACTGTTCCTGGATGAGCCGACGGCAAGCGTTGATCCTATCTCCCGGAGAGATTTCTGGGATTTGATTTACATATTATCGGAAGAAGGGACAACGGTTTTCGTGACATCTCATTATATGGATGAAGTCGAGCGCTGCCACCGACTCGCCATCCTCTATTCAGGAAAAATCATAGCTGATGGCTCGCCAAAAGAATTAAAGAAAAAATTCACCGAATCCGAAGAGTCCACTCTAGAAGATGTATTCCTTTCCGCCATCAAGAGAGAAAAAAATGAGGAATAGAATCCTTCCTCTGACAAGGAAAGAAACTCTCCACATCCTCAGAGACCCTAGAAGTCTGTATCTGGCTATTGTATTGCCGATAGTCTTACTTATCCTTTTTGGCTACGCCGTAACTTTTGATGTCAGACATATCCCGGTGGGAATTATTGATCAAGATAGCTCCTTCCTCAGTCGAGATTTCATCTCTCGGGTGAAGGGAAGTGAATATCTTGATCTTATCTATCTTTCAAGTTCTTCTGCTGGCTTAGAAAGCCTCTTAGACAAAGGAAAGGTCAAAATCCTGTTGGTCATTCCCCAACGTTTTTCTCGAGATCTGTCCAAAGGGAAGGAGGCTCCCCTCCAGCTTTTGATTGATGGAAGCGACAACAACACAGCTCAAATCGCTCTTGGCTATATTTCAGGAATAGTTCAGATCTTTTCATCAAACATCATTCTCGAAAAATTGAACAAACAGGGAGCTATCCTCAGCGCAGGAGTTTCTCCTATAGATGTGGAGCCAAGAATCTGGTATAACCCAGACCTTCGTAGCACAAATTTTATCGTGCCAGGCTTGATTGCTGTTGTTATGATGATTCTTGCAGCAATGTCGACTTCTTTAACCATCGCCAGAGAATGGGAAATAGGGACTATGGAGCAGCTCATTGCCACTCCTGCCAGACCTTATGAAATTATCATCGGCAAGCTCATGCCATACTTCTTTTTAGGGATAATCCAAATCTCGCTGGTCATCCTCGTAGGGACGCTCGTGTTTAATGTACCTCTTAAAGGAAATATATTTTTTCTTTTTTGCGTTTCTGGAGTCTTCCTTATCTGCGGCTTAGGGATAGGGCTTTTCATTTCAACCATAACCCGCTCACAGCAGTTAGCTTTTATGTTCTCCATGCTCCTCACTCTCCTTCCTTCCTTTCTTCTCTCCGGTTTTATATTTCCTATCTCCAGTATGCCCAGAATCATTCAATTTTTTACCTATCTTGTTCCGGCAAAATACTTTCTGATCGTTCTGAGGGGAATTTTTCTCAAGGGAACCGGTTTGGGAACTTTCTGGCCTGAAGTTGTCTCTCTTTTTGCCTTTGCTTCACTCATCCTTCTTGCCTGTGCTAAAAGGCTTAGATTAAGTCTGGAGTAAAAATGTTCAGAACTGTGCGCCATATCATTCGAAAAGAATTTATCCAGACTTTCCGGGATCGAAGGATGCTCTTTCCTATTTTTGTTGCTCCCGTCGTCCAGCTCATCCTCTTCGGGTATGCTGTCACAACAGATATAAAGCATATCTCTCTGGCAGTCATAGATTACGACCGGACCCATGAAAGCAGGCACCTCATCTCTTCTTTCAGCCAATCCGAGAGCTTCAATCTAGACTTTTATTTAAAGTCTTCCCAGGAAATTGATAGGCTTCTCGAGAAAGAAAAGATTAAAGCTTCCGTCGTAATTCCTCGAAACTTTGAGAGGAATCTAAAAAAAGGAGATACCTCCCTTCAAGTCATTTTAGACGGGACAGATGCTAATTCGGCAACGATCATCATGAGCTATATTTCACAGCTCATAGCCAAGCATTCAGAAAATATACTAACTGAAATCGGAGACAGGGGAGGTGTAGGAATTGTCGTTTCTCAACCGAGAATCTGGTATAATCCGAATCTAAAAAGTTCTGTCTATATGGTTCCCGGAGTTATTTGTCTTATCCTTCTCATTACAACTCTTCTCCTCACATCAATGTCCATAACCAAAGAAAGAGAAATGGGTACTTTGGAGCAATTAATAGTTTCCCCCATAAAACCCTGGGAGTTAATCATCGGTAAGACAATGCCTTTCGTCCTTATTGGTCTTTGTGATGTTGTCTTAATCATCTCAGCCGGAAAATTAATCTTCGATGTTCCTATAAGAGGAAGTCTGCTTTTCCTTTTTGGAGTCGCCCTCGTTTTCGTCCTCACAACTCTGAGCTTAGGCCTCTTTATTTCAACCATCTCCCGCACACAACAACAGGCAATGATGACCGCTTTTTTCTTCATCATGCCGGCCATGCTTCTATCAGGTATTTTTTCTCCGATTGAAAACATGCCCAAAATCATTCAGTATATCACTCTCTTGAATCCATTGAGATACTTCAGCACTGCTGTAAGAGGAATCCTTTTAAAAGGAAACGACATCTCTGTTCTCTGGCCCCAGGTTCTTGCCCTCTTTATATTTGGAATTACAGCTTCTGTTTTCAGTTCTTTTCGATTCAGAAAATATCTCGAGTGAAAGCGGGGGCTGTTCTTGTTAGCGACCGAAGGGAGTGTGCTAATCCCCTCCCATGTCTCTATCATCGCTAGAGAAAAAAATGAGATTATGCAGCCTGTCCCGTTCGAAGCAAGGAATCTCGTTCTTCACAATGACAAACGAGAAATCATTGCGTAAATTTTTTGATTTAAATTATTTAGCAGCCTAGCGAATTGAAATAAAAATTTTAGTCAAGGAATATATTTGCAAATCAGATAGGGCCCCAGCGCATCAAAACTGGCGGGATCAGGGACAAAAAGCCAAGAATCACCCAGACAACGAGAAGTGGAATAAGCCATTTCGCCCATTTTTCCCAGCTTAGTCTGGCTAGTCCTAATACCCCCATGGTCACACCAGAAGTAGGAAGAACTGGGTTTACGTATTCAGCCAACTGAAAAGCAAAGACCGTTGTCTGCCGTGTAATGCCCACCAAATCTCCGAGGGGCGCCATAATGGGCATGGTCAGAGCAGCCTGAGCTGTTCCTGAATGAACAAAGAAATTGATAATGCACTGGCAGACAAACATCATCTGGGAAGAAATGATAGGATGGAAACTCGATATGCTCTTGGCCATATAATAAAGTGTTGTATCAAGGATCTTTCCATCCATAGCAACAACAAGAATGGCTCGGGCGCAGCCTATGATTAACGCAGCATTGATCATATCCTTAGCTCCGCCGACAAAGGATTTGGCTAATTCCTCAGAACTTAGCCTCCCAAGAATTCCAGAAAGGATCCCTAAAGCAAGGAAAAGACCGGCTATCTCATTGATATACCATTTGTACCGGAGGATTCCAAACACCAAAAGAGCTATGCCCAAAAGGAAGAGAAAAAGAACCCGCTTATGGCATTTGAGAAGTACGACTTTCTCCTGATGAACCATGTCCAGTTCAAGGCTTTTTCTTCGCTCTAAATCCTCTTTATATGTAGGGCTGATTTTTGGATCTTTTAATATCCTGGAAGCATAGCGCGTAACGAATATTATTGCGATTGTTGTTCCTACAACCCAGATGACAATTCGATAGCCGATTCCTGAATAAAGAGGTAATCCTGCAATTCCTTGAGCAATACCCACTGTAAAAGGATTAAAAAAAGCTCCCGCAAAACCAGCAGCCGCCCCTATAAACGGTATAGAAACTCCCACAATCGTGTCATAGCCAAAAGAGAGGGCTAAGGGGACAAAGATAAGCACAAAAGGCAACGTCTCCTCGCACATACCAAAAATCGACCCTCCCAGGGAAAAAATAATCATCGTTATAGGAATAAGCAGCACTCGCAAGGCTTTGCTCTCGCCAAATTTTAAAGCGAGATTATGGATAAAAACAGTAACAGCACCGGTTTTTTGGATAACAGCAAAGGCCCCACCTACAACAAAGATAAAAACAATTATGGATGATGCCTCGATAAATCCCTTAATGGGAGAAATAAAAAGCACTCCAACCCCCTGCGGCTGACGCTCGCCAAACTTAAAAGAACCTGCTAAAGGAATAGATCGCCCATCTTTTTCTGCTCTTTCATACTCCCCTCCTGGTACAATCCAGGTAGCGATAACAGTCAAAACCACCATAATATAAATGAGAACAAGAGTATGGGGCAGTTTTACTTTCTTTAAATTCATTATCTCATTACTTCTTTAGTCTTTAAACTAAATCTATCTCCGGAGCTTAAGATATGCATGATCACGTTAAACCCACTAATCAATCGAGATGGAGAAATTCGAATTTGCGCTTGAGTAGCATCGTAAACAATAACATTTCGCTCTCCAAAGACTTCAAAGATTTCATCAGGTGTAAAAATAATAGCTGTCGATTCATCAATCCCAACACCCAGAAGCTTCGGGTTTTCAGCCACAAGGCTGATGAGGCGGTTGTGCCGTTTTCTCCTGACAAAATGCTGGTCAATAATCGCTGTTTTTATAAACCCAAGACCTCGTACGGTAACAATATTATTGGCCTGGATAGTTTCGAATTCATGACCTTCCTTAACTTCTCTTTTTTCATCGCCGGTAATCATGATCTCGCTCATCACTGCTGCTCCAGCACTTGTTCCCCCGATGACAGCTCCCTTTTCATAGATTTCCAGAAGCTTTTTGTGAATTGGGGTATCGATAAGGATATCCATAAGGCGGGATTGCACCCCACCCGAAAAGAAAACACCACCGACATCATCGAGAATTCCAGTATTTTCCACGTTCAGAGCTTGCTCTCTGGTCAGTATATGATACTCGACCTCTCCTGCTCCAAACCTTTTAAGCTGCTCCACCTGTTCAGGCCCAACTTCATCTGGTACGCTGCTCGCCATGGGAAAGATTATGATTTTTCCGCTGTTAAATTTATCGGCAAGTTCCACAAATTTTTTCATCATGGTTTCTGGTCGAGAGCCACCCCCGATGATGAAAAGATAGCCTTTCGCCTCCGAAAAGGCTGGAAGAGAGATGAATAGATGCAAGCTCAAGAACAGCATCAGCATTTTTTTCATCTTTTACCTCCTCTTTT
>CAYTBG010000095.1:0-10350 GCA_964435925.1 uncultured Eubacteriales bacterium
CGCTCTCGCCAGAGCGGAAAAATCGATGGTTTATGATGAGTTCCTCATCATCGTCCCTCAGGGAGAGAACAACATCAGCCATTCCTAAAGGAGGTTTCTCTGTGTTTCCGTTGAATATGACATCGCCGCTCCTCTCTCCTCTTAGGTACCTTGACCTCTTTCCACCTAATACCCAAAGGAGGGCATCGACGATGTTGCTCTTTCCTGTGCCGTTAGGGCCGATGATGGCAGTTATTCCGGGGTGGAGGAGGATTTTTGTTCTTTCGGGAAAAGATTTGAATCCCTGAAGTTCTAGCTTTTTGATAATCATGTTTTGATGGTCATATTCTGAATTGGAAGTGTCCTCTTCCACTCATATTATGTTTTTTTATTTATGATTTTCCTGGCAGCTCACCAATTTTTCTTGATTCTGTCTTTGCATACATGCCCAACTTATTTTTACTGATTTTAAGCTGTTCAATAGATAGCTATTTTATCCAATTCAAAATGATTGTCAAAGAGAAAGCGTTTTGCATGTACTGAGAAATAACGAAATATTTTCTTAATTCAGCCACATTTCTAAATTTTCTCGATTCACTTTGTGTAGATATTTTACTTTGATCTAACTCCCTGCAGATACCTGATGCTCTCTATCCAATGATTTTACGATTAATAGGATTCACTCGTAATCTTTCTTCATCCTCGTCCATTTAATCCTAGACTTTTAGATATCCGGAGAAATGTAATTTTTTGAATAATACTGATTTATTGTCAGTGGAAATCCACCGGTAATAATAAAGTCAGAAAATAGCTTTTTGTATTCAGGAAGATGGAAATTTGCCTGCTCCTCAGAAAGCCCCTTAAGCTCTGGTACTTTCTCCCGCAACGCGAATCCCATTTATAGATATTTAAAGTGGAGCAATCTGGGGAAGTGGTTAGAAGAGATGAAGTAAGGAGGTCGTCATTTACCTCAGGAATTTTCTCTTTTCATTAATTGCAGAGTGACATTTTTAGGGACTATTTCCATAATCTAGATTTCATATCCTTCTTTTTTTAAATATTCTACAATGTGCTCTATGAATTTTTTTGTATTATCAATCAATATCCTGGCTTTCTCTTTCCCCACTGAACCTAAAGGGCCATAATCTCCTGCCTGTCTTATGTCAAACGCATCTATAATGTAACGGTGCAAATTAGAAGGAATTAAACCAGTTTTAACAAATTCCTTGCCAAAAGCAGATATAACTTCCTTATGTTTGGAGAAACTCAAACCCCTGGTTAGTAATGTGGCCTCTGCGGTATAAAACATCGCATAATAGGAACGACTGGCAGAAAAATCAGGAAATCTGCTTTCTAATAAGCTTTTTGCAGCATCTAAACTCTCTTTTGCCTTTTTTATAAGGTCTGAGATATCTGCATCTTTCATAAAGAAACTCCCTCTCTTTTTGCATTAAGGATAACCGGCAGCTTTCTTATTCTGTATTCTTCTTCCTTGAAGGGGATTATAGAAATCACGGTGTCGTATTTTAAATCCAACTCCCATATCTCGTTGAAATACTTTTCACGTTCAGCCAGAGGGTCTTTCATATTTTCCAAAAGTATTATGAGATCTATATCAGATCCATCGGTAAAATCTCCACGGGCATAAGATCCGTATAAAATAATTCCCTTCAATTTATTACCATATATTTTTTCAAGATGTTTTTTCACTTCATCCAGAATTGTCCTGATCTTTCTCGGAATTTTTCTATTCATTTTATCCTCACCTTAAAAATTTTATTCGGAAATTAAAGTATTTATTTTTTAGCTGAGAACAATTTTCTGTAATTTTTGTTTGATTTATCGCTTAACAGCATTCGTTGTTTTTTATACCATAACAAAAAATCACGGTCAAACTGTTCTCGTTCAGATGCATTAGTGACACTTTAAGTATAAGAAGGGGATTCTGTTTTTTTTCTTTAAGAAGTGAGAAGAAATTTTGCAGGCTGGCTGCACAGGTTATTCTGGTCAGCTATATCTTGATACCTTCTAATTAGCCAGAATAATAGACCTACTACTCAAATTTGTTTAAATTCTCTTTCCTAGAGCAGACCGCATCTAAAGTCATAAGTCTTGACAGTCAAATCTAAATCAATTAATTTCTAGTTGTTAGAGAGAATATTAGCTTCGAAGAGCCAGTGTAGCTCAGTCGGTAGAGCAACTGATTCGTAATCAGTAGGTCGAGGGTTCGACTCCCTCTGCTGGCTCTCTTTTTTAGGGGAAAAGTCAGCAAATAGGTTTAGTCACTGTTAGCCATAATCGGGCGATTTTAGCCAAAATCTGTTACATATTAAACACGGGGATAAGTCTATATTTGATTTGACACTTCCCTCATTAATTATTATCTTGTGACCAAACAAGCAGATGGAACTAATGGGACCTGGTGTTCTGAATGATCAAAAAGAAAAAAAAGGGAGTTAGTCATGCTTAGAAAATGTCTTTTTTTTATGTTGTTATTTATTGGTATTGTTCATTTCTCATTAGGTGAAGAAATTGGCCACTACAAAGAGATGTGATCACAGAAAAATCAAAAGGCCAGTGCAGCAGCTAAAGAAAAAGATTTTTATATTACTCCTCGTATTGGATTTTCAACTTTTTCAGGTATTATAGGAATTGAGCTCCAGTATAAACATTTTGCTTTTAATATTGGCGATTTTACGGGGGCAAATGTGAAACACTGTTTAACTTACGGTATCAAGTATTATTTCAAGCCACATCGTAGTACATGGTACTTTGGACTAGGTGGTGGGACAGCATTAGATGAATTTATACCTGAAAATAATTGGAGGCAACATATAGGTTTTATATTAGGTTATCGGTGGAGATGGGGGAAAGGTTGGGATTTTAATTTAGGGATTGGGCCTTTATTTCCGATAGGTAAAAAAGCAACACATCCTCCCATGTTTGATTTAGCATTTGGATATTCTTTTTAGTAAACAAGTCTCATGTTTTTTCTGATTTTAGAATTATAAAAGTCTTTTTTCATCTTTTGAAGTAAGGAAATATTTTAATTGTGAAACATTTAATGTACGGGATTAAATACGTCATTAATCATCAGATCTTTAAAAAAGACACTCCTCTTATTTGCGGATTAGTCATAAGCAACAGATGTAATTTGCATTGCCGTCACTGCAAAATAGCCGATCGTGGGATAAAGGATCTCAGTTTTGAGGAAGCCGTTTCTGTGCTTAATTCATTTTATGAAGAAGGTGGTCGTGCCCTCTATCTAGAAGGTGGCGATCCGTTTATTTGGCGTGATAGACACAATCATCTTGAAGATCTTGTTGAATATTCCCATAAACTTGGGTTTTTCACAGTGATTATATATACAAATGGCACAATCCCGATAAAGACATCAGCCAATACTGTGTTCATCAGTGTGGATGGGCTTCAAAAAACTCATAATTTTTTGCGTGGCAAAACATTTAACAGAATAATGAAAAACATCCAGGAATCACAGCATCCTTCTCTTTACATAAACTACACGATAAACAGTTATAACAAGAATGAAATAAAATATTTTTAAGCAGAGAGCTTTATTGCCATACATGAAGTCAATTCAGTCCATGATGATGTGAAGAATTAAGATGAAAGAATTATCTAAAGGAATTATAGTTGCATTGTTGAGCTTGCCTCTCATATTAACCGGTAGTCAGAAAAAGGAATTGGATTATGAATTCATTAAAGATGAAAACGACTATTCATTCCGTGGGTATATTGTAGTAAAGACTGACCTTGATTGTCTAATCAGCATCTTATATGACTTTAAGCACTTAGCCAATATTGAATCGAGTGCGAAATCCATTGTCCTTCTCCAAGAAAAAGAGAATTGGTATGAGGCATGTCATACCTTTAAAAAATTATTCTTTAAACACGAATCTATTTGGCGGAAGACTCTGAAACTGGATGAGCAGAAGATTGTCTTTGAGATGATATCACACAAGCATAACTCAGGCCTTATGCCTAAAGTACTGTCTTCTACAGGATATTATCAGATTAAACTTGAGGAAGAAGGCTATAAGGTTGAATATTTTCAAGAGTGCAAATTAAAATCGGCTTTTCTAAAAAGAGCTTATATTAACAAGGCAAAAAAAGAGACGATTAAATTTATGCTGGAGCTTAAGGAATATATCGAAAAAACTTGTCATTAATTTTGTTGCTTCGCTTGCACGGTTAGTTAACATCGGATTCTAGGGGAGTCTGACGGGGAAAATATTTTATGCTTAAAGGTTTCATCAGGTCGAATCTAAGAAGATTATTAACTAAAGAGAAAAGTATTGCACTTGAACGCAGGATTCCCTTTCTTGAGAGAAGATTCGAGGACATTGAGGAATTAGGGTTTTATCTTCATATCCCCTTCTGTGAGCAAATATGCCCTTACTGCCCGTATTACAAAGAGATTTATCATCCTGATCTGGCAGAAAGGTACACAAAGGCCATTAAAAGCGAGATTAACTTCTATTCTGACTTGGTCGGTAATAAACCTGTAACCTCCTTGTATATTGGTGGTGGGACTCCTACAACAATGCTTTACAGTGGTCTGGAAGAGATTCTGGAGCATATCTTTAAAAGTTTTAACATGCAGTGTGATATACACATGGAAAGCCATCCCAATCATCTGAGCTCAGACAATCTCAAGACCATCATCTCTATGGGCATAAATCATTTAAGCACTGGAGTGGAAGCCCTTCAAGATAGGCATCTGAAGTTCCTAAACAGACCATACACTGCGGAAGGAGTGAAGGCAGTTGTCGAACGAGCTGTCAGTAAAGACTTCAAATGTGTTAATGCAGACTTCATTTTTGCATTACCCAATCAGACCTATAGTGAGGTCGAGCAAGCCGGTCACGCCCTGGTTGAGATGGGTGTTGACCAAATCGCCGCTTACCCTCTGTTCATCTTCCCTTACACCCGAATGGGAGAAACGGCTAATGATAACAACTACAAAATTTCCAGCCTCTTAAAAAGAAGAAAGATGCTTGGCATCTTGGAAGGAATCTTTTATGGTGCAGGTTTTCGAAGAATTTCTGTTTGGGCCTTTACCAGGCCAGGCGTTCCTAAGTACTGTTCTGTGACAGTACCTCTCTACATCGGTCTTGGTGCGAGTGGAGGCTCTTACCTGAAGGATGTTTTCTATCTCAATACATTCCATGTGGCTGAGTATATAAATGCCCTTGAAGATGGAAGGATACCAATAGCGGTATCACTTGATTTATCAGAAAATATGCAGATGGCGGGTTGGTTGTACTGGAGGACCTATGAGACAAGGTTCATGAAAAAAGATTTCAAGAAAAGATTTGGAAAGGATTTTGACAAAATCTACGGAAGATATGTAAAACTGTTGTCACTCCTTGGGTTCTTAAATGATGATGAGGGTCAGATAGTCCTTTCTGATAAAGGCACTTATTGGCTGCATGTGCTTGAGGACCTATTCTCATTAGATTACATCAGTAAGTTGTGGGGCAATTCAAAGCAAGACCCCTGGCCAACAAAGGTGACTCTGTAAGAAAGAATGACTAAAAAATTATCACAAATTGAGCAAACGTTTTTAGAAAAAACCCTCTTTTCTCCCGGGTCTTAACAATCTTTTAACAAACCTTTAACAAATTTTTGACAACTTTCCTTCTAATAAAGCTTAACTTAGCCATGAAAGAAATAATTAGTAAAGGAAGAAACAATTAAAATAAGTTCGATCAAGGAGGTTAAGTGATGGCAAAGAACATAGGACGCTATGACCCATCTCATCCCCATGCAGGAAAACTCGTGGAAAAGATTTCCAGACCTGTTGTGAGAGCTGCAGGCGCTGCACTGAAATTCTACGATAAAAAAAGCCGTTATGCGATGCTGAAGGGCCAGGAAATGCGTGAGAGCCTTAGTCGAGGAAAATCTGTGTATCTGGTTGGCATTGGCCCAAGCGGGCACAACTCGACCGCAGCGCTCGCTGAGGTCTCTGCGAAAGATGGGATACGGCCTATCTTCAATAACGAGGAGGAGAGGTATACCGGAATCAGACACGAAGACAGGTTTCCAGAGAACTCATTAAAAGAGGTTCTCGGCCTTCTCGAGAAAATGGGGGTGAAGCCTGCCGATGTCCTTGCCGTTGTCGGATCCTGGGATTACCTGGCAGGAATCTCTACGGGCTTTCGAGTTGCTGTAGAGGAAGCACCTGTCAGCTTTAATCTGGCACGCAGGTCCGCCTCTCCGCAAATGAATCTTTGGCATTTCCTGGAGGCGCTCAAAGCTCCTGGTCAGCTCAAGAGCTTTTTTAAGACTAAGAAGAGGGTGCCAGTCGTTGGTTTGCGTCACCACGACAACCACGCTTACTTTCCGTATGCAGTGTCGCCGTTTGCTGGGAGTCCGGAACCGACCATAATTGTCGTCATAGATGGTTTTGGGGACGATGGTGCAATGTCCACCTATGTAGCCAAGCGGGGAAAAGTAGAGCTCATGCAGAACTTCCACAATTTATTTGATTCGTTAGGATTCCTTTACGCTGTAATCAGTTCTACACAGGGGGGATGGACAACCCTTAGCAGTGAGGGACGGTTTATGGGAGCCAGCGCTTGGGGGGACACAAATCGTCTCACGAACCCCTATTACAAGCGATTGCGGCAGATCCTGTACTTTGGCTCCGATGGTCAGGTATGCGTAAATCGATCGCTTATCAACTACCATCGACTGGGGCAACTGAAGCCATATGGCAAGCGGCTCGTGGAAATCATTGGCGAACCGATTCCTGCAGAGAAAATGTGGAATCCTGGTACGGTTCTGAAAATCGACGATATCGAGCTCGCCGAGGTTACACAAGAACGGGTTGACAAGGCCGCAGCGCTCCAGATGGTGTTTGAAGATGCGCTGTTCCATATGGTTGACTATCTCATTCAGCGCACCGCTAGTCGCCAACTTGTGTTCAGCGGGGGGACATCGCTCAACTGTGTTGCCAACATGAACTTGCTGGAGAACTTCGACGAAGCCTACTATCTCCGAAACCTCAGACAAAAGAATACGAGGCTTCATCTTTGGGTTCCACCAAATCCAAGCGACACGGGCGCTGCGATGGGAGCCTGCTACAATTTTGCCCTGAGTCATGGGGCTTCTCTGGGTCCACCTATGAAGCACGCTTTTATATGTGGCAGTGCTCCGTCCAACGGAAGGATAGAGAACGCCATCTCGGAAGCAGATGATACCAAAAGTATAGAGTTAGGAAATATTAATGACCCAAAAGAGCGAGATAGAATTGCTGATATAGTAGCAAACATTATTGCGCACGATGGAGTACTTGGCCTGTTTCAGGGGGCTAGCGAAACGGGGCCGCGTGCTCTAGGTCATCGGACGATTCTTGCTAATCCATGCAATCCAGAAACTCTGAAGACACTCAATACATACGTAAAATATAGAGAGAGCTTTCGTCCGTTAGCTCCGATGCTTACTCTGGAAGAAGCGAAGAGACTTTACTACTTGTCCGATGGGGCATCTGACGATGACTACAACGCCTACAATTACATGGTGCTTACTGTCAAGGCCAAGGAAGAGTGTTATGGTTTGGTACCTGCAGTCATTCACAGGGATGGTACGAGCCGTATCCAGATTGTGCGGAAGGAAGTAGACCCATTTTCTTATGCCATCTTGAAGGCGATAGGGCGTCGATTGGGCGCGGAGGTAGCTGTCAATACGTCATTAAATGTAGGAACTCCCATTGTGCAGACGCCTGCCCAAGCTATCAGTGCTTTGCACCGGTCCCGTGGAATGACTGGCTTGTTGCTGGTTGGCGAGAATGGAAAAGCGCATCTTGTCTGGCATAATATCGCCAAGCCACCCAAAGATGCTGGGCGTCGGTTGATGCAGTGGATCCGGGAGTGTCGTAAAACAGAAAAAACAGAAGGGCAAATTAACGCCTAAAGACGGTAAACATTAGGTCGAAGGTTCAAATCCCCCTGCTGGCTTTTATCTTTTCTATTCGAAGGGATTATAAGGTATTTTTTCATACCCCTTGGGAAGGTTAAAAGTTTTGGCCGGTATATCTTTTTTCTCGACTGATACCACTTCTTCCCGCTCTTGTGTTTCCGTCCCCATCCTGTTCATCGAGGATATTGTAAGCACCGGATAGCCTTCTATTTTTTCAAATTCTTCAGAAAGATCCTTTGTGAACGGATTTAGAGAAAGGATTGCACCAGAGAATTTTTTATAGGCGCTTAAATCAATTCCTAAATCCCTTGAAGTCCAGATTTCCATCTTCATCGGTAGGTTCATCTCCATCATGGAAATTTCCACTTCGACTAAAAATTTTTGACATAACCAGCCTCTTATGGCTTGGGTTTCAGCTGTTTCTTTAATTGATGAGGATTTTATTCGCATTACCTCCATCATTTGTTTTGCCTCGGGAGGGAAAACTTTATCAATTTCGACGGGCAAATGGATTTCAGAATACGTCTTTTTGGAATGGTCGATTGTATAGATTTCATTAAGATCTAGCCTGACGATAATTGAGCTTTCTGCTATATCTTCCCTCATTTTGTTTTTTGCTATCCATGTTTTTCCTTCTTCAACTTTTGCGGGTTGGATCTGGCCCATGACGGTGGATTCCGTGAGTTTGTTCTTTTTAATGAGGATATCTGCTTCTGCCAAGTTAGGGGAGAGGAGCATGGAGAAAGCGAAAAGCGAGGCTATTACGAATATGATATTTTTCTTTGACATAGGTATTACTCCTTGGCAATTCTTTGTTTAATTTATCTTATTTTTCTCATGAAAGCAATTTTTTTGACGTTAAGGTGATGTCAATTTTAAATAAATTTTTATTTTAAATCCCGCCAGACATTGACATTTCAATAAATCGTACTTATAATACATATGAATCTGCTGGCTGGAGAGGATCCTCCTTAGCCCCGCTTCCTTTTCCAAACCTTGGCGCCTCGACAGCCAGCTTTTTTTTTAAGTCTAGCCTTCCTTAGGAACCCATTTCGTAATTTCCTTCAAATAATTAACCTGATTTATTCATGAATTATGCCGACACCAATATTTGTTTTCATGTTTTTTTGGGGCCATTTTTTTTGGGGCCAGGCCCCATTTTTTTTTGATTCTTGGCGGGCTCTAGAGATAGGAAACAACACCGCAATATACAAAAAAAATAGATTCAACGGGTCTTTAATTTATTGGATTGCGAGCTCGATAGCAGGTTTATTTTGGCAGGGTAGAGGGTGGGTTCGTTTTGGAATAGTCCAGTTCCGAGCCCAGAAGACTGTGGGGGATAAGATAAACTGCAAGGAGTAGTATCGAAGCTCCCAATACCCACCGGCGGGCTGGTTTCCCGCCGCGTCCGGCGATAACAGCCGCTATCCAGCCTATGAAGGCGATGAGCATTTTGTTATCTGTCAAATCAGAGCTAATGGGGAATCCTGTCCAGAACTGCCCAAAAGCAAATTTTTGGACCAAGGGGCCAAGAATTAGGCCGCCGACGATCAAGAGACCTATTGTCCAGAGAGCAAATTTTCGTGGGTTGCTCTTAGGATCCAGCGCTGCAATACCAGCTCGTGTAGAAAAAAGCATAGCTAGAAACATGATGAGGATGTGGGGAATAAGGATTACTGCAGGCACAGGTCCTTTAAAGCGAATAATCACCGGATTTTCGCCGGATAATGAAATTTCATTTCCCTGGGATGATAATATAACCTTATATTCCAGTTTCCCTGCTGGGGGCTGTTTAGGGAGGCTGGTAATCAATGAATCCTCTCTCCTGACAAAGGGAATTTTAGTCCAGGGATCATCTGTTTTATGTCTTTTGTAGATCAAGTGCCCTGCAATTTCTTCATTATCGACTTTAATGGCAATTTCATAATCCTTTATGTTTTCATGACTCCGCTCCAGTTTGTAGGCAATTTCAGAGTCATTAATCATGGTCTTCTCTCTGATAGGATATGTTGGTCCTGTTAGCCGCTGATAGATTGCTGACGAGACTGTAATGAGAACGGCGATGACCCAGAATGTTATTTTTTTCATTTCTATCTCGTGCGTTTATGCTGCTGTTGAATTATTCGAAAGCTTAACATGTTAGCTATGAAAGTTATGCTTTTTGTCTCTTATGTGGTAAAAATCCAGAAAATTTAAGATCTTGTTTTTTTAATTCCTTTCAATACAAATTTATAACATATTTATCTTATCTCTGAAACAAAAACATTAATAATTCCGATTGAAATACTATAATTATTTATATAACGAAAAGGTGGGCTTGATGAATCAAGCCCCTACAAGATAAAAAGGAATGTTTGATGAATCAGACCCAAAATTTTGATTATGTAAATAATGTGGATTTAATAAATTATATTCTCTAAAAAAAGG
>CAYTBG010000096.1:0-10245 GCA_964435925.1 uncultured Eubacteriales bacterium
CTAAGGGAGAGGTCTGCAAAACCTCGATTCGTCGGTTCGAATCCGACCCGCGCCTTTTTTGATCATCGGGATCGGTTCTTGGATCATAGTCCGTATGTGATCTGGCGGGAATTAAACTAGAATCGAGATTCAAGAAGCGATCCCATTTTCTGTTTAGAAGGAAATGTTGATAGAACTAGCACATCGAGTTCAAGAGATACTGTTTAGATCCAGAAGAGAATGGATTAAGATAAAAGAAGAATATTTTCCTCTAATCTCCCAGCTTTTTTCGTCTTACGTCCTGATTTTGGCTGCTGTTCCTCCTGTGATTGGATTTCTGGGAAATATTTTGTATGGTGGTTTTAGAAAGCCATATTCTGGATGGAGCTGGAACGTAGCTGGAAAGAATTTGCTTTTCTCTATTGTTACTTATATTTTCTCCTTAATTGTTGTTTATGTTACCGGGAGAATAATCAATGTCTTAGCTCCAATTTTCTCTTCTCGTCGAAGCAGCCTCAATTCGCTGAAACTGGCGATTTACAGCTTGACCCCCTATTGGATTGGAGGCGTGTTATATCTAGTTCCTCGCACGGGATGGATCTTGCGAGATTTAGTTGCTCTGTATGGAATTTATATTCTCTATTCAGGATTTGCTGCCTCTTTAATGGAAACACCAAAAGAGAAGGTTCTTAAGTATTTAATAGTAAGCGGTATTCTCGCCATAGTTTTGATTGCCGGTGTTGAAATAATCTTAAGGGCTCTTCTTGCCGTCTGGGGCGTTTTAAGAGTCGCGTAATTCGTTCAGGATTTTAAGAAAGGCCTCTTGAGGAGAGGAAGCTGCGATTATCGGCCGTCCTATGACTAAATAATCTGCTCCCTTCTGAATGGCAAGAGAGGGAGTCATAGTTCTTTTCTGATCATGGGCAACGGTCCATGAAGGTCGAATCCCGGGGGCAACTACGAGGAGATCTTTGCCGATTTCCTTCCTTATTATTTCAATTTCTTGAGGAGAACAGACTACTCCATCTACTCCTGCTTCCCGGGCCAGCTTGGCCAACCTGAGCACCTGGTTTAATGTATCGGCAGGCATACCTATTTCTTGGAGCTGATCGTCTTTAAGACTGGTTAGGATGGTTACAGCTAAAAGGAGAGGTTTATCGGTTCCTTCTTTTTCTGCTTCTTTTTTGGCTGCATCCACGGCTCTCTCCATCATCTTGCGTCCTCCAGAAGAATGAAGAGTCAGCATGTGCACGCCGTGCTTTACGGCAACTTTTACTGCCTCGGCTACGGTGTTCGGGATGTCATGGAGTTTCAAATCCAGGAAAATTTTTTTTCGCAAGGTTTTGACTTCTCTGAGTAAAGAAGGACCTTCGGCTGTAAAAAGCTTGAGTCCCATTTTAAAAATTTCAACTCCTTCAAGCTGCCTAATAAGCGGGAGAGCCTCCTCTCTTGAGCCGACATCAAGAGCAACGATTATCCTTCTGGCTAAGTCCATTTTTTTATTCATGAAAGTTTCCTTGTGACCTGACATATTAAATCCTTACAATTCCACTTTATATTCATAAGTGCGGGCTTGATAAATCAAGCCTCTACAAAACGGTGGGTTTGATGAGTCAATTCCACCACGATTCCTTTTTATTATCATAAGTGTGGGCTTGATAAATCAAGCCCATACAAGGGATCATTTACACAATAAAAAGGTGGGTTTGATGAATCAAACCCCTACAATTTAATTCTATGTTTGATAAATCAGGCACCTTCACAAGATTAATCAAGCCCCTGCGGTTTTTTCAGCGTTCCGATAATGGATTCGATTTTATCTATTCCGTTCTCTTGACAATACTCTGTCAATCCATCAATGATTTTCACCGTGGCCTCGGGGTCGATTAAGTTAGCCGTCCCTACCTCGACTGCTCTTGCTCCTGTGATTAAGTATTCGAGCGCATCTTTGGCTGATAAGATTCCTCCGATGCCGATAACAGGGATTTTTACCCGGCTCACAACCTGATAAACCATCCTGAGGACGAGGGGCTTGATGGCCGGACCGCTGAGTCCGCCAAAGACTTTAGGCAAAACTGGTTTTCTTGTCTCCACGTCCACTGCTATGGCCAGGAAAGTGTTGACCAGCGAGAGTGCATCTGCTCCAGCTTCTTGAGCGCTGAGGGCGATCTCCGCTATATCAGTAACATTAGGAGAAAGCTTTACTATGACAGGCCGAGATGAGCTTTTTTTAACAAGGCTGACGACAGAAAAAGTAGTCTCAGGATCCAAAGCAGGACAGGCTCCGTCTTTCTCTACATTAGGGCAGGATATATTCAACTCATAAGCTGAAATACCTTCCTCCTTATCCAGGAAATCAACAACAGAGGCATATTCCTCATCTTTTTCCCCGCAGACATTGACGATAATGGCTGTGCTGTATTTTCTGAGCTGGGGAAGAATTTCTTCCGAGAATTTTTTGACACCAACACCTTGAAGTCCGACTGCGTTTATGAGTCCGCTTGAAGCTTCAACCAGGCGGGGAGGAGGATTTCCCGGGCGAGGAGAAAAATAAAGGCCCTTAACAACAATTCCTCCCAGTTTGTTCAAGTCAATAAAAGGAGCAAACTCAAGGCCGTAGCCAAAAGTACCACTGGAGGCGATAATAGGATTTTTGAGTTTGGTGAAGCCTAAATCAATCGAAAGATCTGTCATTTTTCGTCTTCTGTCCAGATAATCTCTTCTGAGGAAAAAACAGGGCCTTCTTCACAGATTTTGACCCATCCTTCTTCACCATTCTTTTTTATCCTCTTTACACATCCCCAGCAGACTCCAAATCCGCAGCCCATAACAGATTCCAGGGAAAATTCAGCCGGGATGTTCTTTTTTGCGGCAAATCGAGCGATTTTTTTCATCATTTCTTCAGGGCCGCAGGAAAATATACGAGATGGTGTGAGCTTTTCGAGCTCTGTTTTAAGATGCTCACTTATAAATCCTTTATATCCAAACGAGCCGTCATCGGTTGAGCAGTATAAGTCAAAACCCTCTGATTCGAATTTTTCCTTAAGGGGGATGTCTTCCAGGCTTTTTCCACCGTAAAAGATTTTGACCGAAGCCCCATGGGAGCGGAGTTCCTTTGCCAGAAAATAAAGAGGTGCAATTCCTCTTCCTCCTCCCGCAGCAACAACATCTTTTCCGTTGAGGCTTGCTCCTCCGTGAAATCCTTTTCCCAGAGGGCCTAAAATGTCGAGGATATCGCCGACTTTTTTTTGACTCAAAAGATCTGTTCCTAAACCAGACACCTGGAAGAAAATATCGATACTCTTTTCATCTTTGGAGTGGATGCTAAAAGGACGCCGCAAAAGCGGATAAGGATGATGAGATATGCGGACCATTAAAAACTGGCCAGAATGGGCTTGGGAGGCGATACGGGGAGATTCCAGCGAGAAAAGATAATAGTTATTCCAGCTTTTTTTGTCGATTATCCGCGCTTGAGGATCTTTGATCATAATCGTCAAGATTACCGAGACAAAAATATCAGAATCTCTTCACCATGGCAATAAAAACTTTGACAACCATATTCCGTTTGGCTGATAATCAAATCTCCCTTTTTTACATATTTTAAAAGGAGCGATAGATGGATATTTCCAACAGGGGTCAAAAAATCCAGCCTTCTCCCATAAGGAAACTTAAGCCTTATGCGGATAAGGCACAGGAGCGGGGAATTCATGTTTACTTTATAAACATCGGACAGCCCGATATCCCAACTCCTCAATCCATTCTGGATGCCTTTCATAGCTTTGACGAAAAGGTCCTAAGCTATGGCCCTGCCCAGGGATTCTTGGAGTTGAGGCAGGCTATTGCTGATTATTTCGTCTCTTACAACATCCCTCTTGATTCAGAAAATGTGATTATTACCTTAGGTGGCTCTGAGGCAATTCATTTTTCTTTCTGTGTTGTGGCCGATCCAGGCGATGAGATTATCATTCCCGAGCCCTTCTATACGAATTACAATGGTTACGCAAGCTATGCTGACGTGAAAATTTCTCCCTTAACTTTGCGTGTCGAGGATGGATTCCGTCTTCCTCCAGCCGAGGAAATTGAAGCCAGGATAACGCCAAAGACAAGGGCGATCCTTCTCTGCTCTCCCAATAATCCCACCGGGACCGTTTATACGCCTGAAGAATTGGAGCGAGTTATTTCTATTGTCAAAAAACATGACCTCTTTTTGATCGGGGACGAGGTCTACAAAGAGTTCGTTTATGATGGAGGAACACACAAGAGCCTCCTGGAATACGAGGAAGTAAAGGATAGAGTTATTGTGGTCGACAGTATCTCCAAGCGTTTTTCAAGCTGCGGAGCGCGGATAGGGGCAGTGGTAACTCGAAACAGCCAGTTGTATCAATCTCTCCTCAGGTTTGCTCAGGCAAGACTCTGTCCTCCTACGGTGGAACAGAAGGCTGCTCTTGCTGCTTACCGCATGGGTTTAGATTATTTCCAGCCTGTCAGGGATGAATACGAGAGAAGGAGAGATGTTTTGTATGAGGGACTGAAAGATATCCCAGGAATCGTCATCCATAAGCCTCAGGGAGCTTTTTACATCATCGTGAGGCTTCCTGTAAAAGATGCCGAGCATTTTGTCCTCTGGATGCTTCGAGATTTCCATTTTGAACAAGAAACCGTTATGGTTGCTCCAGCGCAGGGATTCTATTGTACGCCTGGCAAGGGCAAGGATGAAGTGCGAATAGCCTATGTGCTTAAAGAGCAAGATTTAAGGCGAGCTATCATCGTTTTTAAAGAAGGGCTCAATAAATACCTGAGTATCTTTTCATAGTGGCGCCAAAAGGGTTTCTTCAGCAGATCGTTCTCATCCTGTCTTTGAGCTTAATCATAGGACTTGGAATAAATTTCTCCTTGATAAAAAAATACTTTCTAGGAGATTTTCGATTCGGATTTATTTCTTTAGAGAAATATTCTTCGATTACGTTCATTACGCTGGGAGAAGCAGAAGGGCTTTTTTCAGAGGAGGAAGCTCTTTTTATCGACAGCCGGCCTAAGGAGGCTTTCCGAACAGGACACATCCTGGGAGCTGTCAACATTCCTTTCGAGGAATACAATAAGGAAAAGGCCTTAGATCTGATTTTCCTTCCGCCTGAAGGAACCGTAGTGATTTATTGTGATGGGAGTGAATGCAATTCGAGTCTGGAATTAGCTAAGGTTCTTCACCAAAAGGGGCTTAGAGATATCAAAGTCTTTTTCGGCGGCTGGGTTGAGTGGATGAAGGAAGGACTGCCTGTATCTTCGGAAAATGATCCGCAATAAATATATTCTCGTTGCTTTTCGGCTTGTTGTGGGCGGAGTGTTTATTTGGGCAGGAGTTTCAAAGATAATCGATCCTCTGGGATTCGCGCAGAACATTTCCAACTATAGAGTTTTTCCCCAGGGAATTTCCTTTTTTCTGGCACTTATCCTGCCGTGGATAGAGATCAACTGTGGGGTATTTTTAATCTTGGGGATATTTCGCTCTGCCAGTGCTCTTCTCCTTTCAGGCTTCCTGGCAGTTTTTCTAGTCCTGATCACTATCACCATTATCAGGGGGATAGATATCGACTGCGGCTGCTTTGGCAGTCTCAGCGGAAAAGTGGATTATAAACTGATATTAGAGGACAGCATTTTACTCTTTTTTTCTCTAAATATATATTTTTCTCGCAGTGCAGCTCGGGTCAAATCTTAATAATTGGGATCAGACCTTTCAAACTTTTATTGTTTGATAAAAAAAGATTGACAATCTTATATTTGAAAATCTTGTAAAAGTTTAAAAATAATTTTATTATTATAATCTGGGCAGATAGTCTTGCGATTCGATCTAACTGCGAAATTTCTATGAGATTAGAAATAAAAGTTTGAAAGGTCTGACCCCGACTTAACCCCAAATTAATTCGAGCTTGACAACTTTAGTTCATAAGAGTTGCACGTATACTTTTAATTTATTCCTAAGAGGAGTAGAAAAGTGACAAAAAAATATGTGTACTTTTTCGGAAAAGGTAACGCCGAAGGCGACAAAGATATGAAAGATATCCTTGGAGGAAAGGGAGCGAATCTGGCTGAGATGGCGGGAATAGGGCTGCCAGTTCCAGCTGGATTTACTGTTTCCACAGAAGTTTGTAGCTCCTTTGCCAAGTTGGGGAACAAAATTCCCTTTGAAGTTGAAGAAGAAATCCTTCTTAATCTGAAAAAATTAGAGGATGTTACCCAGCAAAAATTCGGAGGTAAAGATAATCCACTCCTCGTTTCTGTCCGTTCAGGAGCAAAATTTTCCATGCCTGGAATGATGGATACAGTCTTGAATCTTGGTCTGAATGATAAGACGATTGAGGCTTTGACCAAAAAGAGCGGAAACAGGAGGTTTGCCTTGGATTGTTTTCGCCGGCTGATTCATATGTTTGGGGATGTGGTCTTGGGAATCCCCAAAAGTAAATTCGAAGAAATCTTGAGAAAGAAAAAGGAAGAAAAAAAGATCATCCATGATTTTAAACTATCAGAAGAAGCCCTGGAAGGGCTTATTTCTGATTATAAAAATTTAATCAAGAAAGAAACGGGGACAGAATTTCCCCAGGATGTCATAGAACAGCTGGTGATGTCCATCTCAGCTGTATTTGAATCATGGAACAACCCCCGAGCTGTGACCTACCGTCGCTTGAATTATATTCCCGATGACCTGGGCACGGCGGTAAATATTCAACAGATGGTCTTTGGAAACATCGGAGAAAAATCAGCCACGGGAGTTGGGTTTACCAGAAATCCTGCTTCCGGAGAAAAAGAGTTGTACGGCGAATATCTTTTTAATGCTCAAGGTGAAGATGTTGTAGCTGGCATTCGGACTCCTTCTCCTCTTGAATCTCTGGAGAAAGAAATGGCCGCAGCCTACAAAGAATTAGCAGAAATAACCAATAGATTGGAGAAGCACTACCGAGATGTTCAGGATTTTGAATTTACGATTCAGGAGGAAAAACTTTACATGCTGCAGACCAGAAGCGGCAAAAGAACAGGGATGGCAGCAGTAAAGATTGCCGTAGATATGGTGGAGGAGGGTTTAGTAAGTAAAGAAGAAGCTCTTTTGCTGATAGTGCCTGAAGCTTTAAACCAGCTTCTCCATCCTGTATTTGATGCAGAGGAAAAGGGAAAACGTCAAGTTCTTGCTCGCGGGCTTGCCGCTTCCCCTGGTGCTGCTGCAGGACAAGTGGTGTTTACAGCCGATGAAGCTGTCGCCTGGGAAAGAAAGGGAAAAAAGGTCATCCTAGTCAGGGAAGAGACATCTCCTGATGACATTCATGGGATGAGCGCTTCTCAGGGTATCCTGACTGCAACTGGCGGAATGACTTCCCATGCAGCTGTGGTGGGAAGACAGATGGGAAAACCTTCTGTGGTTGGATGCGGAGAAATAAAACCAGAGGAAGCAAAAAGATTCTTTAATGTGGGAAAAACGAAAGTAAAAGAAGGGGACTGGATTTCGATTGATGGAACATCAGGAGAAGTTCTTCACGGTCAGATACCAACCCAGCCTTCTGAAATCATTCAGGTTATCCGGGGAGAGAAGAAACCTGGTGAATCTAAAATTTATCAGGATTTCACGAATTTACTTTTTTGGGCTGACCAGGTGAAAAAATTAAAAGTCCGAGCCAACACAGATACGCCTGAGGATGCCAGGATAGCTCTTGCTTTTGGAGCAGAAGGCGTCGGCTTGGCCCGCACGGAGCATATGTTTTTTGCCAGGGAAAGACTCCCGTTTATTAAAGAAATGATCCTCTCTGAAACCGAGGAGGAAAGAAAAATAGCCTTAAGCAAGCTTTTACCGTTCCAGAAGAAAGATTTTTACGGCTTGTTCAGGGAGATGAGGGGGCATCCTGTAACCATCCGCACGCTCGATCCACCCCTTCATGAATTTTTGCCGCGTAAAGAAGATCTTATGGTTGAGATAGCCGTGTTGAAAGCCATTAAAAGCAAAGAGAAGGAGAAGAAACTCCAAAAATTGGAGAAACTACTGGAGCGAGTCAAGGCGCTGTCTGAGTTTAATCCTATGCTTGGGCACAGGGGCTGCCGTTTGGGAATTTCTTATCCTGAAATTATTGAGATGCAGGTTACTGCCATTTTTGAAGCTGTTTGCCAATTAGCAAAGGAAAGGCAAAAAGTATATCCTGAAATTATGGTTCCTCTTGTCGGGACTAAGGAAGAGTTTGCCAACCAAAAGAGAATTATTCTGCGGGTTGCCGAAGAAGTGATGGAGAAGAATAAGGTTAAGATAGAGTATTCAGTAGGGACTATGATAGAAATCCCCAGAGCTGCCATCACTGCTGATGAAATTGCAGAGGAAGCTGAATTTTTCTCTTTTGGAACCAATGACCTGACACAGACAATGTATGGTCTCTCCCGTGATGATGGTGCTGGGTTTCTTGCTCATTATCTTGCTCATGGGATCTGGAAGAGTAATCCATTTGAGACCGTTGACATTAAAGGAGTAGGCGAGATCATGGAAATGGCTGTCAAGAAGGGACGAAAAACAAGACCTGACTTAAAAATAGGCATCTGCGGTGTTCATGGAGGGGATCCACGCTCTATTTTTTTCTGCCATAAGATCGGCCTCACTTATGTGAGCTGTTCTGCCTATCAGGTTCCGATTGCTCGTCTGGCTGCAGCTCAGGTTACTTTGATAGAGAAAGACAAAAACTCCTGATAATTGGTCGCGGGTAGTTGGAAATTTTAATATTTCAGACGGAACTTTATTTCCTATCCAAGCAGAAAGAAACAAGAATAAGACGCAAAACTAATCTCTTTCCAGCCTATTTCCTTTTTAGGCGACACAGCTAACGCCTGCCGGCTGTCTTCTGTAAAATATTCTTCAAAACGTAAGCAGCCATTGCCGGATTAGCAGCCAGTCTTCTTTTACAGTAAGCTATGGCATATTTCCATTTTTCGGCAAACGGAACATAAAGGCGGACAAGGATACCGTTTTGCCTAAGCTCATCCTGAAAGGCTTGCCTGGGGACACCCATAAGCATTTGAACTTCATATTGATTTTTTTTCATATTCAGCTTTTCGGCAATATTGATGGCTTCATTTATGACTGCTTCATCATGAGTGCCGATCTCAGGGTAATGACCTTCCTTAAACAAAAGTTCAAGCTGCTGAAGCAGCTTTTTCTTCATTTCGGGCTTGCTCTGCAGGGCTACTTCTTCAGGTTCATTGTAGATGCCGATGCAAATCCGGATGCGGGCGTTCATACCCTTTAAGGATATTATGTCATCATCTGTACGAAAAAGACGGGATTGCAGCACTGCCCCAAAAGTCGGGTGATCCTTTTTCAAAGCACGGAAGATATCCAGTGTCATATCAGTAAAGGAATGATCCTCCATATCTAGAGTTACCTTTATATTATACTGTTCTGCTCGTTGAATAATTCCCCTGATGACTTCTTGGCAATGCTCTGTCCCACGGTGGCTTCCTAGCTGCGAGGGCTTCAAGGAAATGGTTGCATAATCCTGGTTCCCCAGGGCATCGATAAGCCTTTCGTATACATTGGCTGAGTACCGGACTTCCTCATCGCTTTCCAGCTCCTCACCCAGTAGATCTATGGTGGAGCACACGCGCCTCTCTTCCCATAACTTTTGGGCGGTATCTACTGCTGCCTCAATGCTGTCACCTGCTGCATAAGGTCTGGCAAAAAGCTTGACCAGGGGAGTAGGAGCTAGGCTGATAACGAATTTCTTTAAATCCATTTATGATACCTTCCAAACTTAAAAATCGTAAATTAGACTTCTATAAAAACTAATTCATTTTTTAATAAACTTCAAGGAATAAATGGGATCAGGAAGCATCTCCAAATCCGTGATTGGAGAAGGTTTTGGGAAATAGCCTAGCTCCCTTCAGATTTTTAACGCCATTCTCCATTCGTTCTTCTCGGCGTCTGCGTAACTCGCTCCGCTCAGACATACTCGGCGCCCTACTCCGTCGGGTTCCCTGCTTGGCGATGGCTGTATGGTGAAAAAACCGTGAGAGAGGCTGAGCGGGCATGGTTGCTCTCCGAAGGAGAGGAGAGCGAAGCCTTGAGAAAAAATGGGGCCAGGCCCCATTTTGTAAGAAAGAGGACATTCTCAAATTGAGGATATAGAGGATATAACAGCAGAAAATGGGGCCTGGCCCCATTTTTTCTGGGGCAAAAGCAACGTGTTTTTTTACCATATAGCCTGAGCCTTTCTTCAATGGTCGCTGCGGCTATTTCCCAAAACCTTT
>CAYTBG010000097.1:0-10244 GCA_964435925.1 uncultured Eubacteriales bacterium
GTACTAAACAGACTAACGGAAGAAGAAAATGATCGGTGGAGTCATTGTTTCCCACGGAAAATTGGCCGAGGAGATCTTAAACGCTCTGACGATTATCATTGGTGAGGCTGTGAACATAGAGGCTATTTCTATCGGGTGGTATGATGATGTTGAGGAATCGAAAAAAAAGATCAACAAATCACTGAAAAGTGTTGACCAGAAAAATGGAGTAGTAATTTTCACTGATATGTTTGGGGGAACAGCTTCTAACCTGAGTTTTTCTTTTCTTAAAAATGATCAAGTGGAGATCATTACTGGCGTCAACCTCCCGATGCTTATAAAGTTTGTTTCCCTCCAGAGAAGCAATAATCTGAAAGGAGTGGTGAAAAAGGTTGTAGAACAGGGAAAAAAGAACATACATATTGCCAGCGCTCTTTTAAGCTCCAAACATTAAGATTTGCGGGGGAGATGCTCAAGAAGAAAATCACGGTGAAGAACAAACTGGGGCTTCACGCCAGGGCTGCAGTTAAGTTTGTCAATATGGCAAACCGTTTCGGTTCTTCAGTAAAAATCGAAAAAGGCGACGCGGAAATCGACGGCAAGAGCATATTGGGCATACTTACTTTAGCTGCGGTCAAAGGCTCTCAAATCAGTTTAATAGTATCAGGAAAGGACGAAGCCACAGCTCTTAAAGCATTGGTGGCCCTTATAAATAATAGGTTTCAAGAGAAAGAGTAATTTTTTATGGATTTCTTCAGACTGAGAGGAATTGGAGTTTCGCCAGGTATTGCTCTTGGTGAAGTTTTGCTCACAGAAAGAGTCATTTTTACTGAAAGAAAAGAGAGTATTTTTCCCCACAAGGTTGAGGAAGAATTGGAGAGGTTGAAAAAGGCAATCAAAAGAACAAGGGGGCAATTGACTCACATAAAAGAACAAATAAAAGAGAAAATGGGGGAGGAGTATTCCTTTATCTTTGAAGCGCACCTTCTTATCCTTGAAGGTAAGTCACTGCACGCGAGCTTTGAGAGAATCATCAAAGAAGAGAATTGTAGAGCAGAATGGGCACTTTCGCGAGTTCATGATAAATACGATAAGCTTTTTGAATCTTTTCATGATGAGTACTTCAAGCAAAGAAAATCAGATATAACAGACGTTTTAGCGAGAGTCTACAGGAACCTTGAGTCTGTGGGCCAGAAAAGAGAAGATGAGGGGAGAGAAAAAATCTTAGTATCCCACGAGCTCCTTCCTTCAGAAGCTGCTGTAAAACTCAGCAAAGGAAATGTCTTAGCTGTTGCACTCGATATGGGTGGACAAACGTCCCATACAGCTATTCTCGCCCGTTCCTTAGATGTCCCGGCAGTTGTAGGTCTCCACAATATTTCTCAGAAAGTTAAAAACGGAGACACTTTGATTGTGGATGGAACGGATGGGGAAGTCCTAGTCAATCCTCCTCTAGCTATAAGAAAAGATTTCTTAAGTAAGAAACAAAAATATAATGACTACCGAAAAGAACTCAAAAAAACAGCAAAATTGAGTTCTTTGGCATTGGATGGTGTTAGTTTTTCTCCTCTGGCCAATATCGAGCTTCATGAAGAAGTAAATCTTGCTCTTTCTCTTGGGGCTGAAGGGATCGGGCTTTTTAGGTCTGAATTTATCTTTCTTCAGAGTGAATCTCTTCCCAGTGAGGAAGATCATTTTTCAATTTATTCTCGAATCGCAAAAGATGCCTATCCTCATCCAGTTTACATTAGGACCGTTGATGTGGGAGGAGAAAAAAACCTGCCTCAGTTGAAGATAGAGAAGGAACCAAACCCTGCCCTTGGTTTAAGAGCTATAAGATTTTCCCTTCGGGACAAAGATTTTTTTAAGATCCAGCTCAGGGCCATATTGAGAGCAAGTATCCAAAAAAATGTCAAGATTCTCATCCCCATGATAACAGAAATTGAGGAGGTGGAGGAGGTAAAGCTTCTCTTACGAGAGGTCAAGGATGAGCTTAAAACAAAGCGGGTTAAATTCGATGAGAAAATTCCTCTTGGAGTAATGATTGAAGTGCCTGCTGCAGCGGCCATTACAGATTTATTGGTAAAAGAAGTGGATTATTTAAGCATTGGCACTAATGATTTAATCCAGTATTATCTGGCAGTCGATCGTTCAAACGAATTTGTTTCATACCTGTATAAGCCTTTGCATCCCTCCATTTTAAGGTTACTTAAGTTTATCATCGAGGCCGCCCATAGAGGGGGAAAAGAAATCACTGTTTGTGGAGAGATGGCCGCAGACCCTCTTTCTGCTATTGCATTGTTTGGATTAGGCTTGAAAAAATTTAGCATGAACCCGATCTTTATCCCCAGGATAAAAAAGGCCTTGCGTTCCGTAGAGTATAAATATGTGAAAAGAGTCATTAAAAAAGCGATGACATTAAAGACTGCTCAAGAAATTGAAGAGTGTATTATTGAAAATATACTGGCAAAGCATCCAAAGGCCTTCCTGATGGGGCAAGTAATTTAAAAAGGGGACAGTTCCTTTTTCGGTGCAGGTTAATTTTTCTGTGATGCCCGGCCCTTTAGAAATTGGGGCCTGGCCCCAATTTATTGGCCCCAATTTATGTTCCCTCTTTACTACAGAATAGCCTGTTTTTTTTACGTTATCCGCTAAAAATACTATCTGGCTCAGTTGTTCTTACTTCATGTTCTGTTAGGCGGTCAACTAATTTTCTGCTGCGATAGTATTCTCTTATCTGAGAAGCCTTTTTTTTATCGAATACACCTAATAATTTCTTGTGCCCTAATTCGTCATAAAAATAGAGCACTTTTTTACACTTCGTCCTTTTCAGGGCCTCATCTATTTGTTTTTGAATATTTATGTCTTGAACTGATTGCATTTTTTATCCTCCCTGCTTTTTAATTATGCAAAATTCATGCCAACTATATCTTCTATAGAAGTAGTCCCCTTATTTATTTACATAGTTAATTTACCCTTCGGGCGGGCCGATTTCACCGCATCTGCTTCGTTAAGGGTATTTGCGGTGAAGAACCACAGCCGCATACCCTGTGGCCTCGCATCCGACGACATATATTTTAAATAACATCGTCGTTGCGAGCAGAGCGTGGCAATCTGGCAAACTCGATCCGTGAATAATCCAGGTTGATGAATTTAGTGTAAATAATTTTTGCAGTTGTAAATTTTTTTCCACTTTTAGATTTTGTATCTTTTGAAAGCTGCTGATATCATTAGCTCTAGTCATCGAGATTTTAAGATAATAATAGAAGCAGAGAAGATATTATGAAGGATCTCATAAAGGCTGTGGCTTCGAAAATAAAAAATTCTAAAGACCTGGTCGTTTTTACTGGCGCAGGAATATCAGCAGAAAGCGGAATACCAACTTACAGAGGAGAAGACGGGCTCTGGAGCAAATATGACCCTAATATATATGCCAACATAACCTATTTCCATCAAGACCCCTCTTATTACTGGAATTTCTTTCGAGAGGTCCGATATCCCATGATCAAGAAAGTAAAGCCGAACCAAACCCATTTAGCCTTAGCTGAGTTGGAAGCAGCGGGAAACTTAAGAAACAGTGATTACTCAGAATATAGACGGGCTTCATCAGGAAGCGGGATCCTCTTCTGTTATTGAATTACACGGGACCACAAGGATTATTTATTGCCTGAACTGTTCCCACGAATATTCCATGGATGAAGTCTTCTCCATGCTGGAAGTCCAGATTCCTCCCATTTGTTCAGAGTGTAAAGGGAAGTTGAGACCTGCTGTTATTTTTTTTGGAGAGGCTTTAAATCCAGAAATCCTCCGGCTGGCTTTTGAGGAAGCCGAAAACTGCGATCTTTTTCTTGCTGTGGGAAGCTCTTTGGCTGTTTATCCCGCGGCCGATATTCCGTGGATAGCAAAACAAGGAGGTGGCACATTAGCCCTCATCAATAAACAGAAAACTCCCCTGGATGTTATGGCAGATTATGTGATTAATGGAGAGGCGGGAAGGGTTCTTCCCCAGATAATTCAAAGCTTAAAGGATGATTAACCTGAATTATTCACGAGTCGAGATTGCCGCAGATGCAAGGCGCGGCCCATGAAGCTGTGGATCGTCCACCGCGAATGGGCCGTAACGTCGCAGATGCGGTGAGATCGGCTCGCCCGAAGGGTAAAAACTGCCGATTATGATTAAAAGAAAAATTGGAAAATAAAGTGAATCCTTCGACCTTGTGAAAAATCATGTTAATAGGCTAATATCATTGAAAATAAATAAAGGTATCGGCAGTTTTTATGAATAATTCAGGCTGATTAATTCTCTTCGGTTTTCTCTTCTCTTCCATATTCATCCTCAAGGCGGACAATGTCTGATTCATCAGAGTTTCCTATCCAAATCTCCATCACGCGAGCCTGCTTTGACCCAAGGCAACGAAGGCGATGAGGGCTTTTCCTGGGAACAAAGATTTCTTCGCCTTCTTCTGGCTGCCAGACTCTTTTGCCTTCGGTCACCTCAAGACCTTTATCCAGCACGACCCAGAATTCACTTCGGTGAAGATGATACTGAAGAGAGAGAGTTTCTCCGGGATTTACAGTTATAATTTTTATGCCTCTGGCTTGTTTATAGGGGAATGAGCGGAATTTTCCCCATGGCCGAATGTCTTCTTTAATTTCTTTTTTAAAATTTTCAATATCGCTTTTCTTGTTTGAAGTCATTAATGCTCCTGCAGGTAACCCGGCTTACAGGAATCGGATTGAAAGACAAACCTAATCAAAGGAATTACGAGTAAATTTTTCAACCTTAAATAGATTAAAAGGGAACCTCGTCTTCGTCTTCTTTGTCTTTATCAGGAGCTTCGGGTGCATCCTCAGAAAGATCAGAAGGGGGTTTATTAGGTTCTGCATGATCTTGATCTTCAACCTGTTCTTCCCTCTTGCCAAGGAGGGTGATGTTCTGGGCTTCAATTTCGGTTGTATATCTTTTATTACCATCTCTGTCTTGCCAGTTTCGAGTTCTTATTTTTCCTTCCAGGTAGATTTGTTTCCCCGGGTTCAAGTATTTTTCGCAGAACTCGGCCAATTTGCCCCAGGTCACTATACGGTGCCATTCAGTGCGATTTTCTGACTCGTTTGTGCTGGGCTTGAAATAACGCTCATTGGTAGCCAGGGTAAATTTTGCCACTGCCCTTTCTGTCTGGGGAAGGTATCTTAATTCAGGTTTTACACCAAGACGCCCGATTAGCATAACCTTATTAAGGCTGTTTATATCTCTCATTTTCCAATAACAACTCCCTGATTTTTTGTTGAGCTATTTTTGTTTCTTCTTCAAGGGGATATTTACTTATCAAGAGTTTAAACACGATAAGAGACTCTTCTTTTTTTCTAAGTTCCATAAGGCTGATTCCCTTTTTCAAATAGGCTGCAGGAATCTTGTCTCCCCGGGGATAGTTAAGAAGAAGTTCGTTGAATTGTTCGATAGCCTCTGCGTATTTTTTCTGACTGAAGTAGCATTCTCCGATCCAGTATAAAGAATTGTCAGCAAGAGGGCTTTCTGGAAATTGTACTCTGTACATCTTGAAGCCATCAATTGCCAGCTCGAAATTTCCTTTTCGATAATCTGAATAAGCCATGTTGTAGACTTCTTTAGGAGACAGATGAGTTAAGGGAGGTTTTTCAGGTTCTCCTTTGGCTTGTTCCTCTTTTTTTTCTTCTTCTGCCTGTTTCCCCGCTGGATCCTCTTTCTTTTTGTCCTCTTTTCCTTTTTCCGGAAGAGGAGGCTGTTCTTGCTTGCCTTCTAAATTTTCCTCTTGCTGCTTAGGGGAAGGAAGAGAGGCCACCTTTATTTCCGTGAGCCCCTCAGAAAATTTTATAAGCTGCAGAGTCATCGTCTCTAGTTTTTCAAGAAGAATTTGATACTGGGCAGGGATGTTTTTCTGATCTTCTTTAAAACTTGCCTGCTCTGTTTGGAGATGCTTCACCATACTCAGAAGTTCCTCTAATTGTTCCCTTATGAAACTTATGTCCTCGCTGTTTTTTTCTATCTTCTCTTTGAGTTGAAGGAATTGGTGTGTTAGGAGCTGAACATCTTGGTAGATCAATTCATAGGCTTTTTTCTTCTTATCAGCTCCAGCAGAAACGAGGGCTAAAAGCAGGATAAGAAATACCCCGATTGCCCTTTTGTGCATAATTATTTTCTGATGATCAAGAATTGAGCTCTTCTGTTTTTTTGCCAGGAAATTTCATTATGCTCTGGATCCAGGGGCACACTTTTTCCGTAAGAAATGGTTCTTATTCTGTCCGCAGAAATACCGAGAGAGGCAAGATAATCAAGGGTGCTCTTGGCTCTTTTCTCACCCAGAGCTAAGTTGTACTCCTCGGTTCCCCTTTCGTCGCAATGGCCCTCAATAAGGATTACTAGAGCATCGTATTTCTTGAGCCAATCTGCATTCGCTTCAAGGACAAATTTCGCGTCGTCCCGAATAAAGTATTTGTCATAATCGAAATGAATCATTTGCAAAGGAGCTTCCAGGTTGATTTCTTCAAGAGTTTTGCTCATGAAAATTTCTTCTTCTGTCAGTTCGGGCTCTTTCACTATGACAGGTTCCTCTACCTTTTCGACCGTTTCAACCTCAGGCTGCTCTTCAACCTCAGGAGGTGGAGGGGGAGGAGTCACTTCTTCTACTCTCGCTCGGCCCCGGCAGGAGGAAAGAGCGGCGAAAACCATGAAGAAAGCCAAAGAAAAAATGATTGCTTTTTTCATTTCATCTCCTTTAAGTGTTTTTTTCTCTCCCGATTTGCTCAGAAGAGCCTTTTTTATCTTTATCTTATAATTTTATACCTGCAAACGCGTTTTATGTCAACATAACTATGATATTCTATGAATCTCATCTATGCAAATCAAAAAAAGGGATGAAATCCCGAATGCGATATTTTATGCTACAGGAACGAATCCCGCAAATTATTCTATCGTGACCAATCAGGGAGTTTGTTTTCTCCCTTAGTAGTGAGACGGCGAAGGTTGGAACCATCGTAATCAATGGTGTAAAGCTGTATTGTTCCAGTAATGTTTGAGGAGAAAACAAGATGCCTGCCGCCAGGAGACCAGGAAGGAGTCTCGTTCCGGGCATTGCTCTCTGTGAGTTTGACAACTTGCTCTGTCCGGAGATTCAGGGCATATATATCAAATATTTGGTCTACACGGGAAACGTAGGCAATCCTGTCTCCAGCGGGAGACCAGGCGGGTGCATCATGATAGCTTCCCCCAAAGCTTATCCTCCTGACATTTGAGCCCTCGGCATCCATGATGTAAATTTGAGGAGTCCCTCCCCTGTCAGAGGTGAAGGCTATTTCTCGACTTGTCGGAGACCAGGAAGGAGCTGTGTCAATTGCTTTGTTAAATGTCAATCTATTTATTTTCTTGCCCTCGCTTGTAGCCACATAAATTTCTGGATTTCCCTCCTCCAAAGTAGAGCAGAAAGCTAATTTTTTTCCATCAGGAGAAAAGGTTGGGGCAAAGTTTGTTCCTTTGCTGACCACTTCAGTTATTTCTCCTTCAAAGGGATTTAAAATATACAAGCCTGCCTTGTTGTTTCGGTAAGAAGTATAAGCGATCTTTTTCCTATCAGCAGACCAGGCCGGCATATAGTCCTGTTTTTTGTTGAACGTAACTCGCGTTTGGTTATGGCCGTCATAGTCCATCATGTAAAGTTCGTCGTTGCCATCTCTATTAGAGATAAAGACGATCTTGGAGGTGAAAAGTTCTCTTTCTCCATAGATTTTCATGATTTCATCTGCCATTTTGTGAGCTATCAGACGGAGCAGGACTTTTTCTGATTGATATCGCTTTCCAAAAATTAATCTTCCGGCCTTGACGTCATAAATCTTGCCCTCGAACAGAAAATTTTTCTCCTCGCTCTCCGGAACCGTGCCCACAAAAAGGATATTGGCCTGGATGGATTCCCAGTCCTTAAAAAATATTTCTTCAGGATTCAGAGGTCTTATATAGCTGTAATAGCTCTTGGGCAAGAGTTGAAAAACCCGACTGTATTTTAAATCGTCGGATATGATTTGATGAAGTTCTTGAGCAGCAGCTTTTGTTTCAGGAGAAGAAGAACGGACTATGAAATCGGGGAGAGCCAGAGGAATGGCCGGCATCCCTTCTTTTATACTTATAACCACTTCCTGCTGAGGATGGAGTATTAATACTGCAAGAAAGATAATAATTCCTCCCAATAAAATCCACTTTGTCTTCATTTTGAGTGCTCAAATATCAAATATATTCCTAAATATTCATGCTCGTAGGCTCCTGGGAGGGGAGGAAATGGGGCTGATGTTTGTATAGCCCGAAGGGCGGACAGATCTAAGGATTTTATTCCGCTTGGCTCCTCGATTTTTAGTTCTGAGATTTGGCCGTTTTTGTATATTTTAAAATGGACAGTTGCCTGGAAGCTGCCCGAGATTCCTGGGCCGACAAGAGAAGTGAACCAGTTGTTTGAAACCCTGTCTATTATAATTTGGAGATAATAAGTGAAGGGAAAGTTGGAGAGGCCGATTTGGGAGGAATATGCTGATCCAGTATCCGGGCCGGCGCCTAAACCGCCGCCGAGCCTTACCCCAGAGCCCGGACCAGTGCCGTTTCCTTTGGCTGGACCAGCTTCAGCCTCTCTGGTTCCAGTTGATTGTTTTTGAATAACAGTTTTTTTTTCTTTTTTTGTCCTTGTCTCCTTTTCGGGTATTTCGACTGGATGTCTTAGGGTTGGAGGTGTCTCTTGCTGCAGCTTTTGAGGTGTGGTTAGATCTCTTAAAGTATCTCTTTCTGGCAAGGTGGTTTCTGCAATTTTTTTTTCGCCTCCTCCGGATGAGACTCCGCCTCCACTGCCTCCTCCAGGAAAAGAGATAAGCTCAACATAGTGAATCATTTCTCCTCTTGAGGACTTTTGTAAATGAGGAGAGAGGAGAATAAACAAGAAAAATGCCAGATGAGCAGTGAAAGAAAGGACAACAGCCTTTTTAAATACGGCGTTGCTTTTGCTGGGCGCTATCATTTTTATTTTTTTTCCTCGGGCTCTATGGGTTTTGTTATAAGTCCGGTTATCTCCACACCCGCTTTTTTAGAAATATCAAGAATGTGCATAACAAAACCATAGGGGAGGCTCTCATCGGCTCGGATGAACACAATTTTCTTTTCTTTTCCATAGAAATATTCTTTCAATTTTTGTTCCAGCAAAAATTGATTGATGACAGAATTCTCAATGTGAATGTATTTATCCTTGGTGATAGTGAGGGTTAGGCCTTCTTCTGCAGGTGTTGATTCTGTTTCAGCTTGAGGAAGATTAACGCTAATTCCAGATTGAATCATAGGGGCTGTTATCATGAAAATGACCAGGAGAACGAGCATGACATCCACAAAAGGTGTGACATTTATCTCCGATAGAGAAGTTCCGAGACGTCTTTTGTAGGGCGGGCGTGCTTTAAGGGCCATAGAGCTTCCCGGCAATGCCTAAAAATTCGAGAGAAAAATCTTCCATCTCAGTTACCAGGTTTTTTATCAGGTTAAGGTAATGGTTGTAAGCGATAACCGCAGGAATGGCAGCAAAGAGGCCTGCCGCCGTGGCAATGAGTGCTTCGGCAATTCCGGGAGCCACTATATCAAGACCTGCAGATTTGACTATCCCGATTCTCTGGAAGGCGACCATGATTCCCCACACGGTCCCGAACAGGCCAATGAAAGGAGTTACACTTCCTGTAGTAGCAAGGAAGCTCATCCTTTTTTCCAGCTTGGATATCTCGCTGTTTGAAGCCTTTACCAGAGCTCGCTCTACGCTTTCGAGCCTATCCAAGGTAAGAGGCCGTTCTGGATTGGATTTGCTCAGATAGACGAGCTCTTTATATCCAGACTGAAAGAGTGAAGCCAGAGGGCTGCCGCGGTATTTCCTAGAGGCTTTATTCACCTCAGATAGATTATTGCTTTTTTGAAACACTTTCAGAAATTTTTGTGACTGGGAAAAGGCGGATTTCAAAGTCGCTCTTTTGAAGAAAATAATTGCCCACGAAAAGACTGAGAAGAAAATAAGGACGAGGATGACCAGTTGGACTACAATATCGGCCTCAATAATGAGTTTTAGAAAGTTCATCGGGGTTCTTAAAAAAAGTAGCATATGCCAGGGTTAAAGTCAATCTGGCCCCAATTGATAAGGCCTGACGGAAGGATTTCCAAATCTGTGATTGAAGAAGGTTTTGGGAAATAGCCTGGCTCCCTTCAGATTTTTAACGCCATTCTCCAT
>CAYTBG010000098.1:0-10206 GCA_964435925.1 uncultured Eubacteriales bacterium
CATAGTGAAATTTTTCTTCATCGCAAATATCTGTGAATATTTTTTTGGCAACGGGGTCGTCTGTCTCTGACGCAGCATTTTGGAAAAAGGTGATAGCATCCATTTCAAGCTGCATACCTATACTTAAAGCCTCTGTCTCTCCTTTTCCTTCTTCTCTTTTCATCCGTTCTTTCAATTTTTCGACCAGAGGCGCTTCTCCCTCCAATTCATGACTGCTGATATGTTCTTTCCAATCTTTGCTTCCGAGAATTTGACCAAAAAGATCAGTAAAGGTTTTCAGATGCTTTACTTCTTCTTCGGCCAGAAACCGGAACATCTTCTTGCCACTCTCATGTTGAGTAACATCTGCCGCATGATTAAAAAACTTACGGCCGTTGACTTCCAGCAAGATGGCTCCTTTGATTGCGTCTTTAACTTTTTGGCTGATTGTGACCATTTATCCTCTCCTTATCAAATATTAAAGTATAACAGATGATTCTAAAAACCTAAATTATACAACGCTAGAGACCGTATAAGACGCTAGAAGATATAAACAGCGCTTGATGTTATGTAGTTGTGTGGTTCAACTCTATTTTAACTCTTTCATTTCTTCTTCTACTTCTTCAGCCCCTTCGGCGTAGAATTTTTCTTCATCCGGTGCAAGGTGTTTTAAAAGCCTGAGGAATTCACCGGCATGGACGCGTTCTTCATCCGCAATGTCCTTCAGCACTTCGATAGCCAGCTTATCATCAGTTGATTCAGCAAGCTGCATGTAGAGCTGGATTGCTTCGTATTCTGCGGCAATCATAAACCTTATGGCACGAACTAATTCCTCGTGTGTTAGTTTGCGCTCCTTGGCAAGACCAGAAAAAGGTGTTCCAAAATCAGGCATGATTAACCTCCTTTCAAAAAATATGTTTTATAGGATTAGTACTTCTTATCTATCCATTTACTTACTCAATGGATTTTATTTTTTAGTTTTGGCTTTAAAGTAGGAGTCTTTGAAAGCTTTTACAGCAGCCTTCAGTTTCTCGACATTTGAGAGATCGGTTGTTTGCTTAGTCTTCATCGCATAGACAAGAATCTCATGGCATAATGACAGATACTCCATGCGGATTTTATCGGCTTTATCATCTTCTTTTTCAACCAGCTTCACTCGTTGTGTCAGAAAATACTGGCTAATGATATGCTGAATTTCGTCGGCATGTTTTTCCTTGTTAGTAACCCAACGAACGATTTGATTAAAGTTAGGCGGCTGATGACCGGAGAGATGCTCTATTTCCTTCATGGCTTTTTTGATAGTTTTAATGTGTTCTTCGACCATGGTGAATCGCATCTCGTCATCGTAAATTCCACATGGAATCTCACAATGTGAAAAAACAGCCGGCTTGAGTAAAGCAATCATCACCAAAAAAAATAAAATCCCTTGTGTTTTTTTCATGGTATTTCTCCCTTTTTGATTTACCATAAAAAAAGGCTAATCTTCCGGCCTTTACCCCTCAAATTCAATTTCGACTGGGGAGCTCTGCCACAATCCATGGAGATTACATCTTTCCTTAGCAATTAATGGATGCGCATGATCCAGGGCCACAACAAATTTCACTTTTGGCTCCGTCAATCTGGGCACCAAATCAACTCTTGCCAGAAAAGTCTCCCCTGAGAAAAGCTCTATCCATTCGATGTAATGAGCATTCTCGTTTGGATGCTTCATGTGCTTTCCAACTTCAACCTGAACCTCAAATGGTTCTCCCTTTTTCACCTTTTTTGGAGATTCAATAACTGGAGTGTGCTTTTTTTCTAAATCAGTCATCTCATCCACATTCGCTGATTTAGCCTCGTTGACTCCACAGAAAATATCGTCTTCACACATAATATCCTCCTTATATTATTTAAAAATCATTTTATTAACTCTTTAATTCTTTTTCAGAATTTCTAGTAAAGAAAAAGTCTTAGTTAAATTCATCTCCTCAAAAAAAGGGCCCTCCGGACAAATGCTTTGGCCCCCTTCTTATAGCTTTTAGTTCTTTATAAGAAAGGCATAGCCAAGAGCCTGCAAATATTCTACGGACCAACGTGAAACATGTCCTGGCCAAGATGAAAATCTTCGACCTTGTAGTAATCGGGAAATCTGTCAAGCATATCAATTTCTGATTTAATAATGAAGTAGTGACTTCGCTCCACCCGAACTAAATAGCCAAGAATCCTTTTACTCTCCTTATCTTCTGCTTGCTCACCTGCTTCTCTATAAAATTCCTCAGACATCTTTTCAGCTTTAAGAGCTAATTTGAACAGGTCTAAAACTGAAAATTTTTTTGCCTTCGAGATTTTAATAGGAGGAAGAAAGGATTTTTCTGGAATCTCAAGCTCTTCCCCCGGAAATCTTTGAGAAAAAAGTTTCTCTAAAGTTCGACGATGTTTTTTCTCTTCTGAAAGTAGCAATTTCAGTTTCATTTTCAAAATCTCATTCTTTACCATTTCATAAAACCTTGAATAAGCCTGGGCTGCTTCTATTTCAGACTTTATGGCTACACCAAAAACCTCAGAAGGAGACAATTTTAAGTTTATACTGCTGAATTCATGAGCATCACCTTTTTTCGCTCTAGCAACGGGTCTCTTCTTTTTGGTAGTATTTATAGTCTTTTTTGTCGTTTTTTTTACAGCCATTCCCTACCTCATGCTCTAGACTAGAAAGCCTCCCAAGAAAATATTCATACTATTGAGAAAGCACTATGTCAAGGAATATTATATAGTATTTCTATCTTTCTTGTAAATTATATTTTTTTTATTTATCACTGCAGTTATAACTTGCCTTTATAATGCCTTTTGATTATCTCTAATATTTCTTTTGACCGCTGAATTGCAGGTTCTAGAAACTCCTCGTGAGCTAAATTTTGTTGTCTTTCTAAAAACTTAAATATTTGTTGAGCTGTATTTTTACAAAAAGTCTGAGCCCAAGTATCATCAGGCACTTTTTCTCCCCAAAGTTTACGCGGTCCTTCATGGCCCCCTTCAGAAAGATACCAATCCTTTATAAGCTGAAAACCTCCTTGAAAAATGAGAAAACCAAGGGATGTGGCTGCCGGAGGGATACCCATGCTAAGAGATTTTATTGTAGTGGAGTGAATCATCTGTTCCCCTTCATAAGAGACCATTAGATGGCCGCCGGGAGCAATGATATTCCCGAGATACCTAAATAGCTTACGATCAAGCCTATTTGAGCTTAAAATTAAGCTATCTTTTGTTTCGTTCTCAGCAAAAAAATCAAGCCCTTCATAATACTCCAAATCCATCCATGGTTTCACTCCGTCTTTTCATCCTATACTGTAAATGCCCTTGATAACAGAGAATCCGCTGAGTGCGCCGCGAGAGTTTCGAATGTATAATCTAAAACCCTTCCAGCCGCTAAAACGAAGCTGTTTTAGTTCTCCCAGATGGAGCGTGTAACCATTCACTCTTTTACCATGGAGATTTTTTAAACGACCGAAATTATGCATCAGAATTTAAAGATTTAGGCTATTTTACAAACTATTTTGCCAGTTTAGAAGCAATCATTGCCACATGCTTTCCCTGAAATCGCGCGGCCGCTAATTCATTCTCGCTCGGCATGCGTTCACCCTGACCACCAGCTATCGTAGATGCTCCATAGGGAGAGCCCCCAGTTATTTCATCCATCCGCATCTGTCCCTGGAAAGAATAAGGTAACCCCACAATTACCATCCCCAGATGCAAAAGAGTCAAATGGAAGGAGATGATAGTCGATTCCTGTCCTCCATGCTGGGTGTTACTGCTCGTAAAAACACTCCCAACCTTTCCCACAAGAGCACTTTCTGCCCAGAGGTTACCCGTGGCATCCAGAAACTGTCGCATCTGCCCGCACATATTCCCAAAACGTGTGGGGGATCCAAAAATTACTGCATCAGCCTCTCCCAGCTTATCCACAGTGCACACCGGGACGTGGGCAAACGCCTTTTGTGCCTCGAGGGCGCCCATCATCTGGAGAACTTCTTCAGGAAGAGTTTCTGGTACACGGCACATTTCGACTTCCGCTCCCTCCACTTCTTTAGCCCCTTCGGCTACTGCCTCTGCCATACGGTGAATATGACCGTACATCGAGTAATAGACAACTAAAGTTTTCATCTTTCAATCCTCCTTTCGTTTTTTTACCTTTCCCGTCTATTGAAAACCTATAGAAAGGTAACTAGCTTATCAAGGAAGATCTTTTCCTCTTCATATCTAGTTTTAAGTTTTATCCTATAGCCAATCCTAAATTTTTTTTCTTTCCATTTTCATTCGGCGGAATACAACTCGTTTGTTTTTGCTGCCATGATAAAGTCGTTCTGGTGAAGACCTTTAATTTTATGCGTCCACCATGAAACTTTGACTCTGCCCCATTCGGTCACGATAACTGGATGATGTCCTTCTTGCTCTGCTATTTCTCCTACCTTGTTCGTAAACTCAAGAGCCTGTATAAAATTGTTAAACCTAAACACTCGCTCTAACCTCTTGATATTATTGCGCTCGACAATCTCCCACTCTGAAACTTGCGGATGGAGTCCCTTAATCTCCAGATCGGTGACAGTCGGCTCACCCCTGCGGCACGGAACGCATTTCATCTTTGTAAGAGCTTGTATATCAGGCATCACTTCTCCTCCTTTAATATTTTATTGCGGCTCCTGGAGGTTTTGTATTGTCGTCTGTATCACCTCAGGCATGGCCGGATGGATATGCATACGGTTGATGAGGGCCCTTATCCACCAGGGCAACCTTTAAGTCATGGATCAATGCCTGTTCGACAATAATCGCACCTGCCCCTGAGCCTATGACAATCACATCATAATCTTTCATAGCATTTACCTCGCCCTTAAATATTAACTTAATTGTATGCGTTCCTGTTTGTTGTCGATATCATCGAAGTCATCTATGAACCAACTTGAAATTCTACGATTGAGCTTTTCAAAAATCTTCATCTCATCCTGACCTTTCTCCCCAGAGAGGAGATATCAATATAAATGTCTTCTCCGTATGAATGATCGGCTATATAGAAATGCTTCATCATCCTTTTCTGCATAAATTATAGCACCGTTTTAAGGTCACACATAATATTTTCGATAAGCCGTACTCGGGCATCCTTGGGCAGTAATCGAGAAAGCCCATCCATTAGGATAAAAGGAAGCCTCGGTGCCCGGATTGAAAGGATTTATTTCGGCTTGGCGTAGGCTTATTCAGCTGTAGCCTTGGCCCTCTTTTCCTGTGACATCCCGGCCAAGCGCTCAACCTCCTTAACGTCCAGCCCTAATCCCTCGGCAACACGACGTCCATATTCAGGATCAGCTTTATAGAAGAGAGCTGTCTGACGTAGCTGGATGCGTTTCTGTGCGCCTCCTAGATGATCCACAATATTACCGATCAGATGATCCCCGTCTTCATCGGTCATCACTTTGCGATACAGATCCCCGGCCTGTTGGAAGTCATCGTTGGGATGAGTAAATGGATGACGAGCTGCAAGACCGGAGACCTCAAAGCGTGGCTCTCCCGCCTTTGGATCTGGTTCTGGGCCGCCGAAGCTGTTGGGCCAATAATTTGGTCCGCCTTCTCCGTTGGCGTCAAAGCGCACGAAACCATCACGCTGGTAACTGCTCTCAGGAGCATTCTTAGGTGCGTTCACTGGTAGAAGATGATAGTTCGGCCCTAGACGGTGGATATGGGTATCGTGATAGGAGAAAAGACGGGCTTGAAGCATCTTGTCGGGTGATGCTGCAATGCCTGGCACAAGGTTTCCTGGACAGAAGGCCGCCTGCTCCACCTCTGCAAAATAATTGACAGGGTTGCGGTTTAGGACCAACTTGCCTACCTTGATGGGAGGGACTTCAGCATGGGGCCAGACCTTCGTAATGTCAAAGATATCCCAATGATAATCTTTTGCCTGTTCTGGTGTCATAATCTGCATCTCAAGCGTCCAGGACGGGTAATCGCCCCGCTCAACGGCCTGATACAAGTCTCGGGTGGCATGATCAGGATCATCGCCCGATATGCGAGTCGCCTCCTCTCGGGTAAGGTTCTTTATGCCCTGGTCAGTCTTGAAATGGTACTGCACCCAGAAATACTCGCCCTTGTCGTTGTACCATTTATAGGTGTGACTGCTGTAGCCGTTCATGTTGCGATATGTGGCCGGAGTGCCTCGGTCTGAGAACAGAATTGTTACTTGGTGGATTGATTCCGGAGTCAAAGAGAGAAAGTCCCAAAACATGTCAGGGTCCTTGCAGTTAGTGGCTGGATGCCTCTTTTGAGTATGGATGAAATCGGAGAACTTAAGAGGATCACGGATGAAGAAAACTGGGGTGTTGTTGCCGACAAAGTCATAGTTGCCCTCCTCGGTATAGAATTTCACCGCAAATCCGCGAGGATCGCGTGCAGCATCAGCAGATCCCTTCTCTCCCCCCACTGTAGAAAAACGGGCAAAGACTTCGGTCTTCTTGCCAACTTCCGAAAGAAACTTGGCCCTGGTGTACTTTGTTACATCAGCAGTTACTTCAAAATAACCACCTGCTCCTGCTCCTTTAGCATGAACAACACGTTCGGGGATACGCTCGCGGTCAAAATGGCCCAGCTTCTCTAACAGGTGAACGTCCTGCATCAAGACAGGACCTCGCTCGCCCGCCGTCAGACTATTCTGATCGTCTGGGACGGGGATACCAAAGGCAGTTGTTAAAGTCTTTTTGGCTTTTGCCATGTTAAACCTCCTTATTTTTGAATTTCTTATTCCCACCCTTATTCTTTTAAACAGAAATTAGCCGGGAATATTCTTACCTTCGTTTATAATGAATAATAACTTATTCCTATTTAGTTATTGATTATAAATAGTATCTATTCCTATTATAAGCTGAAAAAAAATTATATTTTTTTACGGCATTTATCGCAATAACCCTCTAAGAGGACTTTTTTATTCAATACAAAAAATTTTTCATGAATTTCCTCCGGTACTTTTAGATTATCATACAAGTTGTAATCAAAATCTGTTATTGAGTTGCATTTAACGCATCTAAAGTGGTGATGATTCTCAATATCTGGATCAAAACGTCTTGGTTCTCCATATCCCTCAACAATATTGACAATTCCGATATTATGAAATGTCAAAAGCGTTCGATTCACAGTATCCAATGAAATATCAGGAAATATCTTATTGACTCTACTGAAAAGAACATCTGTATTAGGGTGGTCTTTCGACTTAAGCAGTTCCTTATATATAAGTGTACGCTGTGGGGTCACCTTGAGACTATGCTCTCTACATTTTTCTCTGAAGAAATCCAGAGAAGCGTTCTTAGCTTTTAATTTCATATTAGTACTATATAGTAGCTATTCTTATTTGCCAAGAAAAAATTTTAATAGGAAGGAAGATGAAACCCTGTTACAGCGGCGCCATGCGGAGGATAAGTATTTCAGGTTCAGAACTTGAAAAATACGGAATGATCAGTGAACATCCTTGATAAAAACTCTTAGTTAAAAAACCTACAATTAATGATCAAAGAATCGTTCCGAGGGCTAACTGATGCTGCAAGACTTACTCAAGCCGCTTCGAGTTCGGCGAGAAGGTCTGAGATGAGTTCTTTTACGGTTACTATCTTGTCGCAACGGTAAGCGTTCTGCCCACAGAAGATGAGGCCGTGGTCAACATCCCCGAAATAAGAGTTTACAAGAGCCAGCGCAATGCAATACTTAGCCTTATCTACTTTACAAACAGAAAGACACCTGTAAGGACATTTGATTTTAAGTTTACCCTTAACTTTTAAGTCCTGCAAAAACTTGTTATGAATGGCTCTTCCTGGCATGCCGACAGGACTTTTTATGATGACAATATCCTCTTCTTTGACGTCAAGGTAGGCCTGCTTAAATTCCTGGGAGACATCGCACTCCGCGGTGCAAACAAAACGTGTACCCATTTGGACTCCTGACGCCCCCAGGGACAGCATCCGAGCTATATCCATTCCGCTGAAAATCCCCCCAGCAGTGATAACAGGAATTTTCTTTCCGTATTTATCCTCATATGCTTTTACCGTTTCCAAAACCTCCGGCAAAAGATTTTCAAGGGAATATTTTTCCGGTTGATAGAGCTGTTCTTCGGAGAAACCAAGGTGCCCTCCCGCCAGAGGTCCTTCAAGGATTATGGCATCGGCAGTCCTTTCGTAACGTTTGTCCCAGACTCGAAGAATTAATTCGGCTACCCGTGCGGAGCTGACTATGGGCAGGAGGTTTACAGAACTGTCTTTGACCAAGCCAGGAAGCTTAATAGGGAGTCCGGCACCGTATACGATTATCTTAATTCCTTCCCTTACGGAGGTCGTAATCAGATCGTCTGCATTGCTGAGCACTCCCATGAAATTGACTGCAATATGACCATTTGTCATTGTTTTTGCTTTACGAATTTCTTTCTCCAGAGCTTCTCGAGATATCCTTTCATATTCATTCTTTGAGGTCTCTATATCTCCAAGGCCTATGCTCGAGATGGTGCCTATCCCACCTTCCTCAGCCACGGCAGAGGCAAGCGAGGAAAGAGAAACCCTCACGCCCATCCCACCCTGTATAATCGGTATGTCTGCGGTGATATTTCCAAATTGAAGTTTGGGGATTTTCATTTTAATTTCCGTATCTTTTGACTATAAGGCAGGCATTACCTCCTCCGAAGCCAAAGGAATTACTCATAGCCACTTCGAGGTCGATCGATTCGACTCCTTTGGTCACATAATCAAGAGGACATTCCGGGTCGGCCTCCTCATAGTTGATTGTCGGGGGCAGTTTGCCGGTATAGATACTCATCACAGTGGCCACGAATTCCACTGCCCCTGAAGCAGCCAAAAGGTGGCCAATCATCGACTTAATGGAGCTAATTTTAAGATGCTTCCCGTGATCGCCAAAGACCTTCATAACAGCTCCACTCTCAATCTTGTCATTCAGGACGGTGGAAGTGCCATGCGCATTGATATATCCCACCTTCGGCGGGTCGATGCCTGCATCTTTGAGCGCCCCCCTCATAACCCTGATCATTCCATCTCCTCCAGGTTCTGGAGCTGTAAAATGATAGGCGTCAGCAGTATTACCATAGCCAATAAGTTCGGCATAGGTGCGAGCTCTCCGGCTGAGAGCGTGTTCAAATCTTTCTAAAACAACGATGCCAGCCCCTTCCCCCATCACAAAACCGTCACGGTTCTTGTCAAAAGGCCTGCTTGCTTTTTCCACACAATCATTCCTGCTCGACATCGACCGCGTCGCGCAAAAACCAGCGAAAGGCAAAGGACTCACACTGGCCTCTGAACCTCCCGCCAACATGATGTCGGCATCTCCCCTCTGGAGAATTCGAAAGGCATCGCCGATGGCAATTGCCCCCGTAGAACAAGCCACAGAAGGAGCAGATAAAGGCCCTCTTAAACCAAAAGCAACGGAGACCATGCATGCTGCCATGTTTATTAGTACTTTGGACACAGAAAAGGGCCCGAGAGACTTTGGCCCTTTCTCACGAAGCCTCGAATACGCGTCCTCCAGTGTGTGTGCTCCGCCGATACCGGAACCTATGATTACTCCCGCCCTGTTTCCATCAAAGGTAAAGGTATCTAAACCAGCGTCTTTGATCGCCATAGCGGACGAGGCCATGGCAAAATGGATGAACCTATCCATTCTCTCTACAGATTTCTCGTCAATCCATTCTTCTGGATTAAAGTTCTTTACTTCTGCCGCCATTTGGGAGCGAAAATCAGACGGGTCGAAGTGAGTAATCCTTGATATACCATTTCGTCCGGCTTTCAATCCTTCCCAGAACTCTTCAAGCCCCACACCAATAGGAGTTACAGCTCCTAATCCAGTTACAACAACCCGATGTTCATTCATTACTGTTATACTATTGAAAATTACAGAGCTTTGAAAGAAGACTCGGCGTTTTTCTAACCCCGAAGGAGGATTATCCCTTCATGGTTGCAGAGATGTCAAGCACAAATTTGGAGTAACAAGTCTCCTTGGACTATAACACTCTTAATGGATTTCTTGCTTAAAAATATATAAAATCTTTTAACCATATTTCAACATCCATCGTCAATAATGGCTAAAAATGGTTAATTTTAAAAAAATATAATGGAATAAAATACTACTCTAACTTGCAGATCTGTAATATAAATAGCTGACAATCAAGCTGGTACGCCCGGACAGATTCGAACTGCCGACCTTCTGATTCGTAGTCAGACG
>CAYTBG010000099.1:0-10167 GCA_964435925.1 uncultured Eubacteriales bacterium
ATAATTTATAGTAAAGTGCCAAACTCGAGGGGCTTGATAAATCAAGCCCCTACAATTAAATAAAGGCATGACCGCAATTACTCAAGTTTTGCAAGTCTGTCCCCGTTGTTACTACATAAGATAAACTAAATCCTGTACCACTTATCCTGCACCATAAGCACGAGTTTGATGAATCAAGCCCCTACATAAGATATCTCTACCCAATACACAAGATATATCAAGCACTACGGTTTTATCTTCATGACAGTGTTGGAAAGAGTTCCTATTCCTTCGATCTGGACGTCAACCCTATCACCTGGAGACATAGGGCCTATTCCAGCCGGAGTTCCCGTAGTGATGATGTCTCCCGGAGTAAGAGTCATAATCCTGGATATGAATCTAACCAGAAAGGGAATAGAGAAAATTAAATTATTTAGAAGGGATGACTGCCTTAGTTTTCCGTTCAAGAAAGTCTTGAGTCTCATCTTGGAGGGATCGACATCGGTAGCAATGCAAGGCCCGACAGCGGCAAATGTATCGAAAGACTTGGCCCTTGTGAATTGACCGTCCTTTTGCTGAAGATCTCGAGCTGTGACATCATTAAAGCAGGTGTAACCCAGGATATAATCCTCTATCTTGTCATCATCGCTGAGCAGCTTGGCTTCTTTCTTAATTACCAAAGCCAGCTCTCCTTCATAATCGACTCTCTTGGCCATCTTCGGATAGACGATAATATCATTGGGACCCACAACCGCTGAGGGAGGTTTAAGGAAAATCAGTGGCTCTTCTGGGACAGGCCTTCCCATTTCCCTGGTATGATTTTTATAGTTAGCTCCGACTGCAACAATTTTAGTAGGCTCTGCAGGAGGAAGCAGGATCACTTCACTGATTGGAATCCCTTTTTCCTTGGTTTCAAATTTCCTGAATACCGAGCCTTTCAGCTCAAAAAGAACGTCTCCTTTTAATGCTCCCCAGTAGACTTTGTTTCTGTGTGTGTATCGATAAATTTTCATAATAATCCTTCCTTTGTTTTCTGAGAGACACTCTCTGATTTCGGGCTTTCATTCCCGGATTCATCCTGAGCCGTAATAGCATAATAATATCTCTTATTCTTTTCAATACTCGTATCGTTAAAGGCATTTTCTTGAATTGGCAGGGGAGTTAACGAGATATATTTATCCTCCCCTTCCATTTTCCGCCACACCCTGTATCCGGCTAAATCTTTCCCAAGATTGGCATCCCAACTAATAGATATGAAATCCTCTGTGGCAATAGATACCAAGCCAGAAGGAACAGCAGGAGCAAAGGTGTCCTTGGCCAAAACTTCTATCACCTCAGAATTGTCGCTTTCTGATAAAGGCGGGGAATCTGAAATAACTGCTCTCAGAAAATAGCGATAAACTTCTCCAAGGAGAATATCTTTATCGCTGTATTTTCTCTCTTTTACGAGTTGAGAGTTAAGGCGATAGTCTAAACCCGCTTCGTTCAGCTTGTAAATGTTATAGCTTTTGAAATGAGGGGGTGAAGATTGGTCTATGTTCTTTTCTGCCGGATTCCATGTAATCTCGATTCGATCCTTAAAAACAGTCGCCTTTATCCCTGCAGGAGGGAGAGAAATAATTTTTGGCTCAATTGAAAGCAGACCAGAAAACGCTGACTTCTTTTTTTTCCTATCCTTTACTCTGAGCCCAAATGTAAGGTTTTTCGGAGTAAAGTCTTTTCCTTTCAATTCATAAAAATAGCGGAATTTGCCTGGAGCCTCACTTCTCTTTGCTCGATATGCAGAAAATCTTTCCTTTTTTATCGAAACGGCGAGCCTGGCTATTTCTTCAAATTCTGCCAAAGTAACTTTCTTATTCCCTCCAGATTCTTTTTCAGCATTCTCTCTCTCTTGTTCGGCACGCCAGATCTCGATTTCAGTAATGCTAGATAGGGAGCTTCCGTCTGTATAGGCTGCAGGATTTTCCCACTCAAGGATGAGCTTCTCCCCTCTCTGGGCTATCTTAAAAACTTCAACTTTTTGGGGAATTTTTTTGATGGGGGGAAGAATGGGTCCCTTTTTTCCACAAAAAACAAATGTGAACAAAAGAAACAAAGGAACAAGAAAAAGAGAGAATCTCTTCATTAAAGAATGAACCGGCTCAGATCCTGATCTTCTAAAATATCTTTGAGCTGGCGTTGAACGTATTTCCTATCGATTGGAATTTTTTTCTTTTTTATATTTGGAGCCTTAAAAGATATCTCTTCCATAACTTTCTCCATGACTGTGTGAAGCCTGCGGGCTCCGATATTCTCTGCATCTTCATTGACCTTCTCTGCAATTTCAGCAATTTCATCAATGGCATCCTCAGTAAAATCAACATTAATTCCTTCAGTTGCCATAAGAGCCTCATACTGCTTGATAAGAGCATTTTCTGGCTCGGTCAGTATCCTGACGAAATCTTTTTTATCCAGGGAAGTGAGTTCTACTCTAATCGGAAACCTCCCCTGGAGCTCAGGTATAAGATCAGCGGGTTTGGAAACATGGAAAGCTCCAGCCCCGATAAAAAGAATATGATCTGTTCGCACCAAACCGAATCGCGTATTAACAGTAGTGCCTTCGATTATAGGAAGCAAATCCCTTTGGACTCCTTCGCGGCTGACTTCAGGACCGCGGCCCGTTTCCCGGCCGGCAATCTTGTCTACCTCATCGAGAAAGATTATTCCAGAGTGTTCAACCCTCTCCACAGCCAATCGGGATACCTGGTCCATATCTATCAATCTTTTCTCTTCATCTTCCAATAAATACTCGAAGGCTTCCTTTATTTTTATCCTTCGTCTTTTACTCTTCCCCCCTAAAAATCCGGGGATAATTTCCTGAATCTGGATTCCTATCTCTTCAACTCCGGAGTTTGAGAAAATCTCCATAGGAGAAGCCATCTTTTCTTTAACGTCAATTTCCACCATTCTCTCATCCAGCAGCCCGTCCCTGAGCTGTCTTCTAAATTTTTCCCTTGTCTCCTGAAATCCGAGATGGCTTATCTCGTCAAGATCGCCTGTCTTTCTTTTTAACGGGGGAAGGAGTAGGTCCAATATCTTTTCTTCAACGTTTTTATGAGCTTTTTCTTTGACTTCCTCAATCTTTTCCGACTTCACCATATCCACAGAAATCCGCGCTAAATCTCGTATCATAGACTCTACGTCCCTTCCAACATAACCTACTTCAGTAAATTTGCTTGCTTCTATCTTGAGGAAAGGAGAGTAAGTCAGCTTGGCCAGCCTGCGGGATATCTCGGTCTTCCCGATACCGGTAGGACCGATCATTAAAATATTTTTGGGCGCAATTTCATCGGCAAGGTCAGGAGGAAGTTTCCTCCTCCGGTACCTGTTTCGAAGGGCTATAGCCACCGCTTTTTTGGCAGCTTCCTGGCCGATGATGTACTTATCTAACTCAGCTACAATCTCTCGAGGAGTAAGCTCTGTCTCCTTAGATTTTAGGGTCGGGCTCCTTAAATCCTGGGGAAGAGCTATGGCCATTTATAGCTCCTCGACCTTAATCTGCTTATTAGTGTAGACATCAATATCAGAGCTTATCTTCATGGCTTCCAGGGCAATCTCTTTAGCGGACATGTCAGTGAATTTAATTAGAGCTCGAGCGGCAGCCAGGGCGTAAGGCCCTCCGGATCCTATAGCGATTATTCCGTCGTCAGGCTCGATAACATCCCCTGTTCCTGAAATCAGAAAAGAATTGTCCTTATCAGCTACGATTAAGAGAGCTTCCAACCTGCGGAGTGCCTTATCCATACGCCAGTCCTTAGCCAATTCAATTGCTGCCCGGGAGAGGTTACCTCGAAATTCCTCAAGTTTCCCCTCAAACCTGGAAAACAGGGCAAAAGCGTCAGAAGTGGCTCCTGCGAATCCAGCTATTACTTTTCCTTTGAACAGAGTTCTTATTTTATTAGCTTTCTTCTTTAAAATAGTCTCGCCTATTGAAACCTGGCCGTCTCCGGCCATGGCAATCTTTCCTTTATGGCAAACACAAATTACGGTTGTTGCATGGGTCATCGAAACTCCAATCTGATCCTAAATGTAAAAAAAGAGGGGCTTGATTTATCAAAGCCACCCTTCTGAGTATATAATATAAGATATCGACAGGAATATGTAAAGGGCAATCTGTAGGAATTTGATTCATCAAACCCGAAAAGTGCGAACGGAGAATATTAGGGCTTCACAAATTATGAAAACTTATTATAAAATTACAGATTATAATTAATAGCCGCGAAAAAACTCGTATTTTGAAGGTTTAATTATGCCTTACGAACAGCTCGTTAATATAATAGTCCTCATAATTTTTATAGTGGCTTTCATAACTGCTGATACCAGGGGCAAAATAATCTTATCTTTAATTATGGCCTCTTTATTCATTTTACCTTTTATGTTCCCTTTTCCTGTTATTAGATGGGTATGTTTTATCGGCAAGGCAATCTTTGGTATTGGCTGCTATTTCTATATTAAATAAAATAGAATAATAAAATGGGGCCAATAAAATGGGGCCAGGCCCCATTTATTATTAAAAGAGCTCAACTTCCGTATTCGGAACGGGCGTTCGTTCCATAATACTCTTTTCTTTTTCTTAAAAAGACAATTTTATTATCGAAAACTCTTACTTGAGGCCTCTTTTTTTCAGCAAAGGCTCAACCGTGGGCTCAGCTCCTCTGAAGCGCTTGTAAAGTACCATGGGGTCTTCCGTGCCGCCTCTTTTGAGGACATTTTCCCTGAACGCCTGAGCTGTCTTATGGTCAAAAAGGCTTGTTTCTTTAAATGCTTGAAAAGCATCGGCATCAAGAACCTCGGCCCATATATAGCTGTAGTATCCTGAAGAATACCCGCCGCTGAAGATGTGATTGAAATAGGGACTTTTGTACCTGACAATAATTTCGGGAATCAGGCCTATCTTGTTCAGTGATGCGTCTTCAAACTCATGCACGTCCAGATCTTTGGCCTCAGTTAGCGTATGCCAGTCCATATCGAGGAAGGATGCGGCAAGGTATTCAACGGTCACAAAACCCTGGTTAAAGTGGCTGGCCTTTTTCAACTTATCAATCAGTTCCTGAGGAATTACTTCACCGGTTTCGTAGTGTTTTGCATACATCTTAAGGACCTCGGGCTCGAATGCCCAGTTTTCCATTATCTGCGACGGCATTTCTACAAAATCTCTGGAGACGGAAGTTCCTGATAGCCTGTTATACGTACAATCGGACAGCAACCCGTGAAGGCCATGTCCGAATTCGTGGAATAAGGTCGATACTTCCTCTGAGCTGATCAAGGCCGGCTTGTCGCCAGCAGGTTTTGAAAAGTTGCCATTATTGGTGATGACTGGATAGATTTCCTTGCCGTGCAGCCTTGATTGTTTTCTGAAACTGTTCATCCAGGCGCCGCCCCTTTTACTGGCTCTTGGGAAATAATCTGTATAAAAAATTCCGATATGTGATCCGTCAGCCTCTTTGACTTCAAACACCTTCGCATCTTCGTGATACTTTGGAATATCTTTTCTTTCGATAAACTGAATTCCATAAAGTTTGTTCGCCACTGCAAAGGCTCCATCCCTGGCATTTTCCAGCTTAAAATACGGCCTTAACATCTCTTCGTCAAGCGCGTACTTGGCCTTTTTCAGTTTTTCGGCATAATACCACCAGTCCCATGGTTGTAGTTTAAAGTCATGGCCTTCTTTGCGAATCATCTCTTGAAGCTCCATTGCTTCTCTTTTGGCCATCTTCAAAGCCGGCTTCCAAATCTGGTCAAGAAACTTGTATACATTCTCAGGTTTCTTCGCCATGTTATTCTCGAGCACATAATCGGCGTGGGTCTTGTAGCCCAATAGATTTGCCCGTTTCACCCGAAGGGCAGCTATTTTAGCTAAGATAGCTTTGTTGTCCAGCTCATCGTTATTGTCTCCCTTGTTTATGTAAGCCTTAAAGATCTTTTCCCTGAGGTCGCGTTTTTCGGAATACTGAAGGAAGGGGATCATGCTTGGCTTATGGATAGTAAATACCCATTTGTCATCATGCCCCCGTTCTTTTGCAGCTTCTGCCGCTCCGGTTATAACCGCTTGCGGCAGCCCGGCCAGATCTTCTTTCTTATCAATGACCATTTCAAAGCGATTGTTTTCTTTCAAAACATTCTCGCCAAATTTCACCGTGAGAAGAGACATCTCCTGATTAATCTCTTTCAGCCTGGTTTTCTTTTCCTCATCCAGGTTTGCACCCCTCCTCACAAAATCTTTGTAATATTTCATAAGGAGCGTATTTTGCTCTGTCGTTAAATCCAGCTTATCTTTCTGTTCATAAACCGCCTTGACCCTTTGAAATAGCTTTTCATTTAACCAAATATTATCCCGGTGCTTGGAACTAAGAGGAGCAACTTCTCTGGCGATTTTCTGCATATTGTCATTCGTCATTGACCCGTTTAAAACATAAAAAACACTGCCTACTTTCCTCAATAAAGATCCAGTGCTTTCCACGGCTTCAATGGTGTTTTCAAAAGTTGGCGCCTCGGGATTATTGACAATCGCTTCAATTTCCATATTCTGCTGATCCATTCCTTCTTTAAAAGCAGGTAGATAATGTTCTTCCTTTATCTTATCGAACGGGGGAACTTGAAAAGGCGTATCAAACTCGCTTAAAAGGGGATTCTCCTCTTGTTTCAGGCAGGAGCATAATAATCCTGCAATAAAGAGCAATAAAAAAATCTTCTTCATTTTTCCTCCTCCTTTTATGGTTTAGACCTCTAAATAGTTATAGATTTTTTAATAGTTATGCATCTCTGATTCAAGGCTAAGATAGGAAAGCTTATAATATTAAAAAATATAAGAAAAATACAAGTTATATTTTGTATCATTTTTATATTTGTAAGGGAGTAATTTTATGCCGAAACTTTTGTGGGAGGAGGAATTCCTATTAACCTCAATACTCTAGATGTCATGTTGTCTAAAATTCAATACCTGGCTAAATTTTAAAATTCGACGCTCCACTGAAGGATGGCTCAATAAGGCTTCATCTTTTTTCTTCCAGCGAAAAGGCATCGTATTTAGCGTCGCTAATTTTTTTAAGGCTTCGATATATACTGATGGATTAGATGCAACCTCAACTACATACCTGTCTGCTCGGAATTCCAACTTCCTACTGATGATTCCAAAGAGGATTATAAAGTAAAGTGGACCTAGAACCGACCCCATAAGGCCCCAGAAACCAACGGACAGTTTTTCCAAGTCTAGGACAGTACTCAGACCTAGACTAATTATTCCAAAAAAAGCCCCGTAACCAAGAGCAGAAACAAAATAAATCCAGAGATCCTTCTTCTTCACATGCCCTAACTCGTGAGCTAACACCGTCTCCATTTCATCAAGGCTAAAATTGTCCAATAGATAATCAGTGATATAAATTCGCTTATTTAGAAGCCCAAAGACCCAGGCATTGGCCATCCTCAGATCTCGTGCCCTGATTAAGTTGAAATCCTTGATTTTCACTTCGGCCCGCTCTGAGAGTCTAATTAGGCGGGTACTAATCTCATCGTCTTGGATCTTACTTGACCCATAGATAGTACCTATGAGGCGTGGATAGTGAGTATAAAACAAAAGCAGAAAGAGCGATAAAAGCAAGATAAAAATTGGGATTCCTATCCATAAGGGTAATTTTTCTACAGCAAGAAATGAAATAATTCCCATTATGCCTACGACAATAATCGATCCGAAAATAAATAATATTCCAGCTGTCACTAACCAGAGATAACGTCCCAGCGAGACTGCAGCGCCCCGAAGTTCTCTGCCTATCCTATAACCTGGAAGTGAAATTAAGATCAGAAGTCCTAGTATTAATACTATGAAGAACACCAGCATTAATATAACCTGAAGTATATCATTATCTACCCAATAAGCCAGGATTTCTATTGGATCAAATGCTATAAGTGTTACCATCATGAGGATCATTAAAATCATAGCACCCCATCCTGTATATTTAGAGTGGCGGAAGCATCGAGCGGCAATATCCTGATCAGTCTTTTTTAGTATATAATTGGTGAGGAACGAGGAGCCGCCAAACCCTAGAAGGTAAAGGACGAAAATTATGCCGATTAAAATAAAAAGTTTAAATTCCATCCTCTACCATTAATCACTATACCAGGGTGGGCTACAAGAGATGAACAAAAAATATATTATGACTACTATTGATAAAATCTTTTTCATCTGAATTTACCAAATACCCGTCATTTCGAATCTAACTCACAGTAGTGTAGAATTTGACTCTTTTCAGCTACAGATTCTGACGAAATACAGGAAACAAGAAGAAAATAATAATTCCTTCTCTGGGTCTTCTGTTTTTCCATAGTTAAAGAATCCTATTTTTTTGCTAATTCAAATATCAAAGCCTCCCCATTCCATATGCTGGCAAATCCGGATTGTGAATAACTTAGCTTCCCTCTGGCTGGATCTAAGACTAATACATTTCCTTCCTCGGCAATTTCTGATAGGACCACAAAATGATTATTATCAACGAGAGCAATAGCTGGAACCTTCATCTTCTTTACATTCCTTTGATTAAACCGCCAACCTTCAGTCCTCAATCCTTTTAGTTCAGCAAACTCCTTCAGACTCAACATATCAGAATATTTATCCCTTCCGACATTCTCTGATATTTCCTCATAGGAACACTTGATATGATAATGATCAAGAATCATCTTCAATGCAGCGATGCCACAATCATCTTCTCCTTTCTGAAAAATGACACCTTCTTCTCCTAAGTACTCAGGCTGGATTAATTGAGTATTTGAATGATATAGAGTTGATATTTGTTCTTTAAATCTTCTAGATCTGTATATCAGGAAAAAAGCACAAAGCGCTACCAAAATAAAAATAAACACAAATCTAATTTTTTTAAAATACATATGATCTCGCTGCACTATCTAGATATTGACTGCCCTCATATTCCTTTAATTTTATTTCCCTCATTTACCCGAATATTTATGATAAACCAGACATGATATGCCTTAATTCCTTTCTGTTTGTAAACCCCCTCTTAATGTATATAAGGCCCCCCTCATAATTGATCAAAAACAAACTAGGCACTCTTACCGATTTAAATATTTTTTTAAAAATCCCTTTTTCATCAATGGCAACATTTAAAGAGACATTATTTTCATTGAGGAATCTTTTTGTATTTCTCCTGTTATCTTTTGAAACTAATAGGATTTTTAGTCCATGATCTTGCATTTCAGAAAACATTTCGTTTATGACGTTGATCTGTCCAGCACATTCAACACAATCTGTAGAAAAAAACACAAGCAAATAATAGCTCCCATAAAAGTCCTCTGAACTAATTCGAGACCCGTCGAGCATACTTAAAGAGAATTTTGGCACTTTGTAGCCGAGTTTCAACTCATCTTCTTCCTTTAAATGAAAATATATATTCAACAAAAGATAAATTGGGACGACTACGAGAAATCCCAATATCAAAGTATAGAAAAGTTTTTTCCTCATTTTTTAAGCGAATTATTCAATACTCATGCCAATTATGTAGATTCATGTCTGTTCACAAAAAGACATTATCCTCAATTTTCCTGAAGGAATCCATGCCAATGGAGATTCATTTTCTGAATCTCGAGATGTCCTTGTATGATCCATGACCGGTTATTTTCCCCACAAAACATTATACCTTTTAATAATCTCGATGCCTTCAGAAGTTTCTTCTTTTGAATAAACCATTCCATTTTTCCATATAATGGGCTCAAACCTATGAGGAAAACTAAGGAAATATTTTCCTTCAGCATCAAAAATATCAAAAATATATTCTTGCTCTTTATTGCCTTTTTCAAAAGTCTTAATAAAAATCCTTCCTTGCTCATCAATAGAAACATCTTGATATGCTGGAAAAAATTTAGGAAATTTAAATCTTCCCTTCATATTCATTCCCATGAGCTGGAGACTCTTCTTAAATTCCTCGATGTCCTCTTTCGTAATTCTGACAGGTTCATACTCTTTTAAAATTCTTTTTATCAATTGCCCCTCGGGAGAAAAGACAAGAATTCTATATCTTTCAGGATTTCCATAATAAATATTGTCATCTCTTCCAATTTCATAAAAAATAAGAAAAGAAAAAGGATTGACTATAATGGTTTTGTTGATTCAGACCAAAATGGGTCGCAATTTAAGGTGTATCT
>CAYTBG010000100.1:0-9942 GCA_964435925.1 uncultured Eubacteriales bacterium
GGCTTGATTTATCAAGCCCACCTTTTAAATTTCATAAGTATCCTGATCTTATAAATAAATTGCAGGCGCTTGATTTATCAAACCCACCTTTTAATGGGCAAAATCAAATTGGAGATTTTTTTTGTAGGGACTTGATTTATCAAGCCCACCTTTTTGAATATATCAATAAACTGAACGGTTTTGATCCTTCTCATGTATGGATTCTTATGTAGGGGCTTGATTTATCAAGCCCACCTTTTAAATTTCATAAGTATCCTGATCTTATAAAAGGAAAGGGGACAGGCTACTTTTTCTTATTAAAGGGTCCAAATTATTGACGGAGAGAATCCAGAATCTCCGCCTTTACCTGATCAAATGGGGGAACTTCAGGAAGAAGTATGACCAAATCCCTCCTCCATCCTTGCTTTTTCTCCTCCAGGCTTTTAATGAAAAGATTACGATTAAAAATTCTGTCTCTCTTCAGGAGCTCAAGTTTCCTGTTAATCAGTTCTAAATTGAAATTAACCCCCTTTTTGAGAAGAAACCAAGTGTCGTATATATCACGTGGCGCTCCTCTCGCGATAGTAGCCCTTAATTTCTCAGCTAACATTTCCTCGATGACCATTGCTTGAAGTTTGAAGGGAGGCAGGTCATAAGTGTTAAGAACTCCTTTAGGCTGGGGTTTGCGGACAATATCCGCTCTCAAGCTTAGATCGAGCTTGACGCTTGTCTTGTAACCTCTCATATCCTGATGCCTCACACTGAGTCTCACTCCATCTTGCCTTTCTTCTTCCTTTCTCACATCGACAAATGAGATATTCCCGATCTCTTTACCACTAAGCCTTTTGTTTAAATCTATCAAGAGCTTGTCTATGACATCCTTAAGGCAGGTGAAGTCCAGGTCTATAGAAAACCTCGCATCTGGAAAATACATTTTATTGATGCAAGTTCCTCCCTTGAAGACTAATTCTTTGAAATAATCAAGCTCAGAGATTTCTTTCAGTATAAGAGTAATGACATAGTCCTTCTCCACTGTTCCCAGAGGGACTTTGGCCTTACCAGCAATTCTCCTTAACTCATCTTCTCTCATGAAAAGCCTCTCCAAGAAAAAAGTTCTTCACTTGTAAGGTTCAGAATAAGGCCCCACTCCTTGGAATAGCCTTTCACTTTTTTCTGTGAGGAAGGATCCAGCCACCTGAAGCCCTGAAAGTCTCGAACAAGAGTTTCTTTGACCTCTTTTTGGAAGTCTAGCTCGTCTAAAATATAACCTAACCGTCTCACCATAGAGCTTACCTTTAGTTTCCCCAGAAATTTTAGAACCTGCGACCAATTGACATCATCTCTGGCACCCCAAATCGCTTTGGCCACTTCTGGCATGCGGCCACAGTGTTGGGGGTAGAGAAGTCCATCGACAATAGTCTTCTCTAAAGATGAAATCTTGATAGAATGATCATTGCTTTTGATCTGCGTAAAGCCAAAGAATCTCTCATTGTTGAGAGTAATGAATCTAATCTGTTGAGAGTTGTATTTTATAGGCCTTTTCCTTTTTGTTATAGCTACAAGCACTTGAAGTGGGATTTGCTCGGTCAAATTCCAATAATACATAGCGCTAAGAAAGCCTATGTAATAATCATCCAGCAGGCTATCCACCACCAGAAAAACATCTTCAGACCAATGGCCTTCAATGCCTGATCTGGCAGGTATGAGAAGATACTTTCCCTTCTCGATCTTCATGATTCTGTTTTTCTTTTTCAGCCTGTAGAGTACATTGGCTATAGACTGGTCAGGAATGCTCAATATCTCCTTGGCTTGATGGAAAGTGAAGGTTCTAAGATTTTCTTTCTCTAGTTCAAAGAGAAGTTTAGTCTCATGAGGGCCGAATGTTATAATCGTTGTCATTATTATCACGTTTAACGTTATAATTGTTACAAATAATATAATTTAATTTTATAATGGTGTCAACCTTAATATTAAGGAAGATGGACAAACAATCTTAATTATTTACAATAAAAGTATACATTATTGTTAACCATCATTAAAAATAATGAATAATGCTCAAAGATTGATAATATTGTCCCGCACGGGAAAAACGGATTTTTCTTTATTGAAGAACCACTCCTTCATCTTTCAGTCTCTCCCAGATTATCCGTTTTCGACCATGGTTCATTCTCATGTAATTCAACAGGTCAGTCCAAAGCCGGCTTACTTGTCAACACGGATAGCCGGAAAATTACGGCACAATAATGAGCTGCTGGCCGAGCTCGTGAAGATTTGCCGGAGCTAAGGTGATATTCAATGAGTTGATAATTCATCTTAAAGGCAAGGCAAATTACAATTGTTATTGCGGGCCCTGAAAGGGCGAAGCAATCTCATAAGAATAAATAACTCATTTTTATGAGATTGCTTCGCTTCGCTCTCAATGACATAGCCTCAACCAACTTTAGGACAATTCCTATTTTTTGTTTGACATTTGAAGCTGATGTCTATATACTTAGTCATAATAAATAACCAATAAGGAGGTCATATGAAAGAAACAACTGTCAGCATTGCAGAAGGAAAAAAGGGCTTCTGCCGCCTGGTAGAAGAGGCCAATAAAAAGAAAGAAGAGACTATTGTGACTAAAAGAGGAAAGCCTGTTGCAGTGATTATTCCTTACGAGGAATATAAACGCTCTAAAAGAGTAGAAGGGCATAGAAAGATTATGGAAGCGAGAACGGCTTTCTTAAAAGCGGGTATTAGGGCAGAAGAGGTTTTTAAGGAATCCAAGAAACAATTAGAGAAGAGACGTTGAAACGGATAGTCATAGATACAAGTGTAGTCCTAAAATGGTATCTAGTCGATGAAGAGTACAGCCAAAAAGCTTTGAGCATATTGGATAAATATGTATCAAATGAGATAGATATTCTAGCTCCCTCGCTATTAGAATATGAGGTGATTAATGGATTAGTAATCGCCAAAAAAAGAGGAAGAATTCAAGAGAAAAAAATTCTCACGGCTATAGATGGATTTATGAGTTTAGAAATAAAGCTGATAAATCTTTCTCTCTATTATCCCAGGGTAATACACTATTCTAAGATTTATAATCGATCCGCTTATGACGCCAGTTACCTCGCTTTGGCTGATGATGAAGGTATTTCTTTGGTCACAGCAGATAAAGGACTGTATAACGTGGTCAAAAAAGACCTAAAGTGGGTAGAATCGCTGGGAGACTTTAAATTATCTGACTAATTAAAATCAAATTGTGGGTTTGATAAATTAACCCCCTACAATATGGGAAAAACAGATTGTCCCTTTTTTCTACTTTTTTCCCCTATTGAAATAGTTATGCTCTTTAGAAAATGGGGCCTGGCCCCATTTTATGGCCCCATTTTATGTGGCCTTTAAATAGTTATGCTCTGTATAGGATGGAAAAAGTAGCCTGTCCCCTTTTTATTTACTCAGATATTCGTCCAAGGCCAGGGCAGCAACTACACCTGTCCCTACCGCTGTTGCCATCTGTTCGGGGCAGGCATCGGTAACATCTCCAGCAGCAAATATTCCGGGCTGAGACGTAGACATATTTTGACTGACCTTGATTTCCCCCCATTCATCCAAATCCACCAGCTCTTTCACAAACTCGCTATTTGAATCCATTCCGATAGAGACAAAAAGCCCATCAAGCTTTAGCTTGAAAGTCTTGTTATCTTTGACATTTTTTATGGTTATGGATTCGACCCTGTCCTCTCCTGAAATCTCCTCGACAACAGAATCCCACAGAACTTCAGTCTTGTCATTAGCGAAAATCCTTTCCTGGAGTATCTTTACGGCACGAAATTGATCCCGGCGGTGGATGACCTTCACCATGCGGCAAAACTTCGTGAGGAAGAGTGCTTCTGTAAGAGCATTATCCCCTCCACCGGCAACTGCTACTTCTTTATCCTTGAAGAAAGCTCCGTCACAGGTTGCACAGTAGGACACTCCTCTTCCTGTTAGCTTCGCCTCGCCCGGGAGTCCCAACTTGCGGTAGACCGAACCTGTAGCAATAATAACAGCTCGGGTGGGATATTCTCCGTTTACCCCGAAGACTTGCCAAAGTTCACCCTGCTTTTGAATTTTTTTGGCTTCATCCGTTTCTATTTTTGCCCCAAATTTCTCGGCGTGCTTACGAAAATCTTCCATCAACTGAAAAGGAACGACTCCCTCCGGAAAACCAGGGTAGTTCTCGACAAAATCGGTGAGGAGGATTTGCCCCCCGGGCATGCCCTTTTCAAGAATTAGGGTGTTCAGTCTGGCCCGGCCCGTGTAAACAGCAGCGGCGAGGCCTGCCGGACCGGCTCCTATGATGACAACATCTAAAGTTTCCCTCATAGGTGCTTAGATATAACATCTATAATCTTATTCTGGGGAAGCGCGCCTATTATCGTCTCTTTTAATTCCCCTCCCTTGAAAAGAAGGAGCGTGGGGATGCTTCTTATGGCAAACTCAGCAGATATTTTCATGTTCTCATCAACATTAAGTCTGAAGACCTTCAACTTTTCTTTGTAGTTTTGAACTAAATGCTCCAAGGTAGGAACAACCATATGACAAGGGGCGCACCAAACGGCCCAAAAATCCACAAGCACCGGAAGCTCACTTTTGAGAACTTCCTCTTCAAAAGTATCATCGGAAACACTCATGATGCCCTCTGCCAATTTAACCTCCTCTCTTTATCTCCAGAGCATTCTGGTAGAGTCTTGCATACTTTCTGGCTGCAGTGTCCCAGGAAAAATTCTCACGAAGACCTGCTTTCATAATTTCCTGCCAGTAATCTGGTTTTTTATAACAGCTTAAAGCCTGCTTTATGGTAGAAAGCAAGGCCTGGGGTGAATATTCTTTAAAGACAAACCCATTTCCCTTCAAAGTTTTGAGATTGAAATGTTTCACGGTTTCTCCTAAACCTCCGGTTGCTCTCACAACAGGCACAGTGCCATACCCGAAGCTGCGTAACTGATTCAAACCACACGGTTCGTAGAGGGAAGGGATGAGAAAAATATCCGCACCAGCAACAACTTTATGGACCAAACCAGGTTTCATCTCAAATTCTAATGCTATTTTCTGCGGATACTTTTTCTGCATGTCTAAAAATCTATTCTCGTATTCTTCATGTCCTTTTCCGAGAATGACAAGTCCCACATCCATTTCCATAAGCTCATCCACAGTCTCCAGCAATATATCAAAGCCCTTTTGGGAACTCAGGTAAGAGACCATACCTATCAAGGGAGTCTTGACTGATAGGGAAAGACCAAACTCTTTGATCAGGTCAAGTTTGCATTTTTTCTTGGGTTTAAGGTCAGAGAGAGAATAATTGGCGACAATATATGGATCTGTTTCCGGGTTCCACATTTCATAATCTAAACCATTACGGATGCTAAAAAAGACATTTCTTCGGTTATTCAATATTTTATGCAGACCAAAACCGTGCTTCTCTGTCTGGATTTCTCTTTTGTAAGCCGAGCTAACCGTGTTGAGCACATCTGAGAAAATCACCCCCGCTTTAAGAAAGTTGAACCTGCCGTTAAAGGACAACTGCTTGGGATTAAAATAATTCCAGTTCAAGCCTGTTAAAGCAAGGGTTTCTGGAGGGAACTCCCCCTGATAAGCAACATTATGGAGAGTAAAAACCGTAGCGATATTTTTGAACTTGCTTCTCTTTGAATAATGCGTTCGCAGGAAAACCGGAATAAGAGCTGTGGGCCAGTTGTTGCAGTGGATAATATCGACATGCATTTTCGCCTCGAGCAAGAACTCAAGCACTCCACGATTGAAGAAAATAAACCTTTCATCGTTATCCAGATATTCTCCTTTGCCTGTACCATAGATGTAGTCTCTCCAGAAATATTTGGGATTATCAACAAAGTATATATCGTGCTTCCCCAGCTCACCCTTATAAACACAGGCCTTGACCTTTTCTCCTCCAACAGGAACCATAAGGTCTCTCATAACCAGTTCCTTGGGAAAAGATTCAATCTCAGGATTTCTGTACTTCGGCATGAAGATGGAAATCTCTATCCCCAAAGAAGAGAGATACTTGGGCAAAGTGGCGGCTACATCAGCCAGTTCGCCTGACTTAGCAAGGGGGGAGAATTCAGGCGAAACATAAATCACTCTAGGCTTATGGCTCATGAAAAATAATATTAATTCTCCACTCTCAAAATGTCAAATAGACAATGGGGTCAGACCCCATTTATCTTTCCGTTTATCTTTCCGCCCAACCTAATTTCTCCTGCAAAAGATCGAAGTAGTTCCTTTTAGGAGAAGAAATCAGGCGGAGTTCGAAATCGCTACGCTTGATTTCCACCTCATCATTCTTCACCAGCGGATTTCCACGCTGTCCATCAAGGGAGAGGTAGACTTTTTCTCCTTCAGTAAGGAGGCGAATTTTAATCATGGATGAGGAGGAAATGACCATAGGCCGGAAAGATAAGGTGTGAGGGCAGATAGGAGCAATGATAATGGCTGGAATATAAGGCTGGATGATTGGACCTCCAGCAGACAGAGAATAGGCTGTAGATCCTGTGGGAGTAGAAATAATAAGGCCATCAGATCTAAAAGTTGCAACTTCTTTCTCATCAATCCAGATCTTGCACTGAATCATCCGGGCTAATGCTCCCTTGTTTATGACTACATCATTCAGACAATAATAGACATTATTTTTAGTTTTGGTCTCAAGCATTCGCCTGGGGCTCACAATCTTCTCATCTCCCCCTAAAAAAGCATCCAGGGTTAAGGACATCTCATCGAGGGGTACTTCTGTTAAAAAGCCTAGATCCCCCATATTGATCCCCAAAACTGGAACATCCCTCTGGGCTGCCAAATGGGCAATGCTGAGCAGAGTGCCATCTCCTCCCAGGACAACCACTAATTCAACTTTCCCCGGGAGCTTCTCCCTCGGTATTCCCCCGCCTCTTTTAAGTTTTTGCGCGGCCGCTCCCTCCAAGAGACACTCTATTCCTTTCTCTTCAAAGTAATGGAGCAGCTTTGCCAAAATTTTTTCAATACGAGGAGCATGAGGCTTTATAACAAAACCCACTCGTTTAATTTTTTTCATTCCAGACCACCTCCTTGATCAATCTTTGGACTTCGCCCTGACCTAAAGACTCCTCCTCTAAAGACCAGAAGATAAAAAATTCTCGGTTTCCTTTCTGGCCTCGATGAGAGGATTTGATTAAATCTCTCAGGGCGAATCCAATTTTATGCGCTTCTTCGATGATCCTGTCTAGGACATCTTCATGCAAAGCCGGGTTCCTGACTACTCCTTTCTTTCCCACTTGACCTTTTTCTACCTCAAATTGAGGTTTGATAAGAGAAAGGAGCCTGCCGCCACCCAGGAATTCTTTCACAGCAGGCAAGACTTTAAGCACAGAAATAAAGGATAAGTCTGTGGTGACGATATCCAGGGCATCTCCGAAATCATCTTTTTTTAAATAGCGAGCATTTTTCTGTATACAAATAACCCGCGGATCCTCTCTTAAGCGCCAGTCTATCTGGCGTATATCCACATCCACGGCATAAATCCTTTTTGCCCCTTTCTGGAGCAGGCAATCAACAAAGCCTCCTGTGGAGGCTCCTAAATCTGCTGCAACCTTCCCTTGGATGGGTATTTGAAATGCCTCCAGTGCTTCTTTAAGTTTTAGCCCCCCACGGCTTACATAGGGCATTTTCTCTTTAAGCGAAATTTCCTGGTCTGCACCTATCATCTGACCCGGTTTTTCGATTCTCTGCCCTTCTGAAAAAACTAATCCTGCCATGATCAAAGCCTGAGCCTTCTGGGGGCTTTCAGCCAAACCGCGGCCTGCAACAATCTTATCTGCTCTTTCCTTTTTCATCAAGAAAAAGCCTCTCCTCAAAAGAGGATAGTCTTTCTATCTTGCTCTTGAGGACATAAAAGTTGAAAGGAGCGCCTTCCCCATTTTTATAACCATTTTTATAAAAAAAAAACGGTGGGCTTGATGAATCAAGCCCCTACAAAGAATAAGGCTTCTACAAAGAATCAAGCCTCTACAATTTATAGAATTTGATGCATCGAATCCCAACATAATAAAAACGGTGGGCTTGATGAATCAAGCCCCTACAAAGAACAAGGCTTCTACAAAGAATCAAGCCCCTACAAAAAATCAGGCTCCTGCATAAAATTCTTTTATTTGTTTGAAGAGGCCTTCCTCATCCAGAAGGCATTTCTTTTTTATCTGGTCAACCTTGCCCAGTGCATAGATCTCCAGAGAGAGCCCTATGATCTTGAATCTGATATCGAACCTCTTCTCCTTGTCTAAGAGCTCTCGAACTGCACTTCCAAACCCGCCGGCTGTAACACCTTCCTCTGCGGTAATAATCACTCTTCCCTTTTTAGCGAAACGAAGGATCGTCTCCTCATCAAGAGGTTTAGCGAACCTGGCATTCACAACAGCCAGGCTTATCCCTTCCTGCTCCAGCCTCCGAGCTGCCTCCAGAGCGGGGTAAACCATGCTGCCATAGGCTATTAGTAAATCCTCCCCGTCCTTAAGGACCTCACTCTGGCCAAGGGGAATCTCCTTGAAATCTTCATCTAATGGAACACCCAGCGCTTTTCCTTTGGGATAACGAACAGCCACAGGATGAGAATAAGAAAGAGCGGATTTTATCATGTGCTGCAATTCATTCTCGTCCTTGGGCGCCATGACGATCATGTTGGGTAAATGCCTCAAGTAGATGATATCATTAATACCCTGGTGGGTGGGACCATCATCGGGCACAATACCTGCTCTATCAAGGGCAAACAAGATAGGGATATCCATCAAACAAACATCATGGTAAAGCTGGTCATAAGCCCTTTGAAGGAAAGTGGAGTAGATAGCCACTATGGGCTTAAAGCCGCTGAGGGCTAAACCCGAGGCAAAATCAACAGCATGCTGCTCGGCAATACCGACATCGAAAAATCGCTCAGGAAAATGATCGGCAAAAGTCCTCAAGCCTGTTCCATTGGGCATAGCAGCCGTAATGGCCACAACTTTCTCATCTTCTTTGGCTATGTTTACGGCAGTCTGTCCAAAAACAGAAGAAAAGCTTGATCTCTTATCCTTGTTTAAAGTTTCTCCTGTCTGGATATCAAAAGGGCTTGCGCCGTGGAAGCCTTCTGGATTGGACATCGCTGGAGAATACCCTTTTCCTTTCTGAGTGACACAATGAATGAGCACAGGCCCGTCATAATCTTTAGCATTTTCAAAAACCTCGATTAAAGATCTAAGGTTGTGCCCCTGGACTGGACCGATGTACCTCACTCCCAGTTCCTCAAAAACCAAGCCAGGGAAAACCATCTTTTTAATTGCTTCTTCCACTGCCCCGGCTACCTTAATCATGGGCTTACCCACAGCAGGGATAATTCCCAGGATAGATTTCGCAAGGTCCTTTATTTTCAGGTAATGCTGCCCGGAAACAATGTAGGAGAGATACTTGGACATGGCTCCCACATTATGAGCAATGGACATTTCATTATAATTGAGAACGATAATTAACTTTTCTCTTAGATGCCCGATCTGGTTCAAGGCCTCCCAGGCTACACCTCCTGTCAAACTCCCATCTCCCACAACCGCCACAACATTATGGTTTTCTTTCTTTTTGTCCCGGGCAACAGACATTCCCAGTGCGGCAGAAAGGGCGGTTGAGGCATGACCTGTGTCGTATACATCGTATTCGCTTTCTCTCCGGGATGGATATCCGTACAGACCTTGATACTGACGAAGAGTCCAGAATTTCTCTTTTCTCCCGGTTAAAATCTTATGAGGATAGCATTGATGGCCCACATCCCAGATAATTTTATCTCGAGGTGTATCAAAGACATAATGGAGAGCAAGAGTTAACTCGACCACACCCAAGTTTGATGAAAGATGCCCTCCGTGCTTGGAGACAACATCAAGGATTAGACTTCTAATCTCTTTTGCGATTTTAGAGAGATCTTTAACAGGGAGCTTT
>CAYTBG010000101.1:0-9919 GCA_964435925.1 uncultured Eubacteriales bacterium
GTTAAAAATCTGAAGGGAGCCAGGCTATTTCCCAAAACCTTTTCTAATAACGGAAATGGAGATGCTTACTTGCCTGTTTTCTTTTTGGGCTTAAGGGGAGGAATTTTGATATCAATAATGTTAACCTCCCCCAGGGTTGCAAGAGGCTTGTCAAAGTCCTCCTTTTTCCCCACAACTAAAATTTGAACTTTATCCGGACGGAGGTATTTCTTTGCCACTCGCAGAACATCTTTTTTTGTGACTTTCTCCACTCCTTTTTTAACCCTGTCCATAAAATCCAGGGGATAACCGAAGAAGGCATAGGTCATCAAACGATTTACTATTTTTGCCCGACTGTCAAAATTAAAGACAAAAGAATTCAGGTATTCATCCTTGGCTCTGGCTAGCTCTGCACTGCTGACTTCCTCCTCTCTAATTCGTTTTAGTTCTTTGAGCATTAATTCTAAAGCATAGACGGTAGATTCTGATTTGGTTTGAGCTTCGCACCTAAAAACTCCGGGAACCTGATAATTTGCTCCATAATATCCCCAAACACTATAAGCAAGCCCTTCATCCGTTCTTATTATCTTGAACATTCTGTCCCAGGAAAGAATGCTGTTCATCACGCTCAAGGCTGGGTAATCAGGATTGTCCCTCAGACCACCGATGTGGCCGAGCATTATGTTAGATTGGTTGACATCTGGCTTATTGATATAATTGATTGTGTATTTATACTCATAACTGACCTTAGGCAGAGCAGGGATTTCAGCTTCTGCTTCTTTCCATTCTCCCAGAGCCTTTTTCATCTTAGCCACCATATCTTTTGGACTGAAATCTCCCCATACTGCCATAATGGTGTTATTCGGAAAGAAATACTTGGTGTAAAAATCAACAATATCCTGCCTTGTTATAGCTTCAATAGTGGCGTATTCTGGATGCCGGGCATAAGGACTATCTTTGCCGTAGATTAATTTTTGAAACTCCCGGTATGCTATCCCCTCTACTTCATCATTCCGCCGGGAGATAGCTGTCTTTTCCCGGATTTTTGCCAAGTAGATCTTGTCCTCCTGAAAGGCAGGATTCATCAAGATATCCGCCAGGATTTCTAGAGCCCTGTCCATATCTTCCTTAAGAACAGATACCGTTATGTATCCTGAAGTCAAACCGATCCCTGTTGAAACATAGGCTGCCATGGTCTCCAATTCCTTATCGATTTGGTCCCCTGTCATGGATGTAGTCCCTCCAGTGCGCAGAACTCGCCCTGTAATAGACGCTAATCCAATTTGAGAGGCAGATTCAAAAACAGAGCCCAGGCGCACCATAGCCCTTATGTCTATTGTCGGATAATTATGATCCTCGACTAAAAACAGCTCTAGTCCGTTTTTGAACTCAATTCTTTCCACTTTCGGCATCTTGATAGGATTCAGCGGGGGAAATATAAACTTATCCTTGGGGCTCTTCTGAGCATAAACAGAAGTCCCGCAAAAAAGAATCGAAAGAAATAAAACAAGAAAAAGTGCAGTTAATTTTCTCTGTTGTTTCATTGTCCTTTCCTTCCTATGGAAAAAATTTATTATACTCATATCCTCTTCCCCGAAGTTTATTTTTCAGGAACAATCTCACCGATTGTCCTGTGTTTCTTGATTAGGTATTTGTTGGCGACATGCTTGACATCCTCTGGAGTAACATCTCTGATCTGTTTTATTTGGTCAAAGGCTGCATCCAAACCTCCAAGCACAACCTCAGCATAAGTCAGCAAGGCAGCCATGTCTGAATTCGACTTCATTTCATTCAGTAAGCTCCTAACATTACCTCTTTTAAATTTAGTTAACTCCTCTGGAGTCACCAATTCTTTTTTCACTTTTTCAATTTCTTCATCGATGAGTTCCAAGCACTCAGCAGAAGTATGACCTCTGGAAGGGATAACATAAAAGGCTATGAGATTTGAATATTTCTCACCTGGAAATCCATTGAAGCTCATTAAATTAACAGCTACCTTTTTATCCTTCACAAGAAGCTCGTAAAGCCTTGAAGAACGCCCCTGACCCAAAATATTGGCCAAAGCCTCCAAAGGAATATTATCCTTATGGCGATAGTTCGGACGGTGATAGCCAATAATAATCCTTGGCTGGGATTTTGCCTCGATGATAACCCGCCGCTCTCCCCACTGCTCAGGCTCTTTTGTCCTGACAGGCTCCGGCTTGGGGCCACTGGGGATACGGCCAAAATAGATTTCGGCCATTTTGAAGATCTCTTCCGTCTTAACATCTCCAACAATCCCCACTGTCAGATTGCTCGGACCATAGAACTTCTTGAAGTACTGCTCTACATCTCGCCGTGTGATATTTTCCAGGTCTGACATATGACCGACAACTGAATGTCCGTATGGATTAGCCTTAAAGGCGGTTGCAAAAAAATCTTCAAACATTCTCCCTGTTGGCCGAGTTTCTACACCTAGTCTTCTCTCCTCCATAACAACATCCCTTTCTTTGAAAAACTCCCGAAAAACAGGATTGAAAAAACGATCTGATATCATGGCCATCCAGAATTCCACCTTGTTTGAAGGCAGGCTGTCTATGTACTGGGTTGCATCATTACTGGTGTAGGCATTGACTACACGATCCCCTTCTTTCATTAACATATTGTCGGCTTCGCTGGTGACAACATATTCTTTGGCCTTCTTACGCAGAGCCTCGAATTTCTTTTCCATTTCTTCAAGTTTCTTGGCATCCGGCTTGGCCTTGGCCTTTTCAATTTTGATCTTGTCAAAAATGACATCCAATTCTACGAGCATCTTTTTTTCTGCCTCGTAGTCTTTTGTTCCCACAATCTTTGTGCCTTTGAAAGCCATGTGTTCCAAAAGATGAGAAATGCCTGTTATCCCGTAGGACTCATTGGCACTCCCCACATCCGCATAGACATGAAATGATACAACAGGAGCTTCGTGACGTTCGAGAACTATGAATTTCATGCCGCTTGGCAAGGTATGGACTTTTACCCGGCTTTTGACAGCATCAAAAGTCTGAGCAACAAGAGAAAGATTCAAGACTGTAATGATAGCCAGAAAGAGGACCAGTTTCAGATAAAGTCTTTTTTTTAGATTCATGTTTTTAGCCTCCTTTGGTCTTTTTCAGTCCCAGATCCTCAAGCTGGTTTGGACCAGCTTCTGCTGGTGAACCTGTGAGCAAACACATGGCACTCGTTGTTTTGGGAAAGGGAATCACATCTCGGATAGATTCTTCACCAGCCAGAATCATCACAATCCTATCAAATCCCAGGGCAATACCACCATGAGGAGGAGTTCCGTAAAGAAGGGCCTCCAAAAAAAACCCAAACTTTTCCTCGACTTCTTCTTGGCTCAAGCCGAGAAGTTTGAATACCCTCTTTTGAAGCTCCGGGTCATGAATTCGAATAGAACCTCCTCCAATCTCAACGCCATTAAGGATCAGGTCATAAGCCTTGGCTCTTACCTTAGACGGCTCTTTCTCAAGGAAAACCAGATCATCCTCATGGGGAGAGGTGAAAGGGTGATGCATGGAGAGAAGCCGCTTTTCCTCTTCGTTCCGCTCAAAGAGAGGAAAATCTGTAATCCAGGCGAATTCGAAGGTCTTTTTGTCCTTTTCTTGGCGCAAGTCTGGCTTATCCGTTCCGAATTTTTCCATGCTCTCTTTGTAGGTTAAGCGGGGAAATGGAATATCTATCTTTATCCCTATAAGTTCAAAAACAGAGGCCATCATTGCTTCAACCAAATCAAATATATCCTCCGGCTCGGCAAAGCTCATTTCAATATCGATCTGGGTAAATTCAGGCTGGCGGTCAGCTCTTAGATCTTCATCACGAAAACAGCGAACGATCTGAAAATAGCGGTCAAACCCAGAAATCATCAGAATCTGTTTGAAAAGCTGAGGGGATTGAGGAAGAGCATAAAACCTTCCTTTGTACATTCGGCTGGGCACCAGATAGTCTCTGGCTCCCTCAGGAGTAGATTTGGTCAAGAAAGGCGTTTCAATCTCTAAAAAGCCATTTTCGCTCATGAAATTGCGGATGCAGAGTGCTGCCTGATGCCTGAGCTTAATGTTACGCTGCATCGAGGGTCTTCTCATATCCAGATACCTGTATTTAAAGCGGAGTTCTTCTGACGCCTGGGGTGGATCGGCAATGACAAAGGGTGGAATCTTAGATGTGCCTATAATTTTCAGTTCTTTGGCCTCGACCTCTACATCTCCGGTAGCAAGCTGGAGATTTCTGGATCTTTCTGCCCTCTTTTTTACTATCCCTCTTATGCCCACGACATTTTCCATCTTAATCTTCTTGGCCTCATCCAAGAGTGCTCCCTCCGAAGACGGAACAACAACCTGAACCACACCCTCTCTATCTCTAAGATCGATAAAGACCAGGTTTCCTATGTCTCTTTGCCTGTGAACCCAGCCCAGAAGAGTCACTTCCTTGCCCTCATGCTCTGCTCGGAGTTCTCCACAGTAGACTGTTCGTCGCCACTTTGTTGATTTGTTAGTCCCCATTTGTTCTATCCTTATCAGGCAGTAGTAATTCCTCTAAGAAGACTCTCGGATGATTTTGAGGATTTCATCTTGAGTTCCCTCCACCTGCAAACCGGAAGCCATGTTCTTCAGCTTATATTTCCCTTCCTTTATCTCTTCTTCGCCGATAATCAAAACCCAGGCTGCTCCCAATTTATTGGCTCGACTCATCTGGCTTTTTATACCTCGCTCCTTGTATTCAACGAGGCACTCCACACTCTCTCTCCTCAAAAACTGGACTGCTTTCATCCCAGCTCTCTTGGACTCATCTCCTAAGTAGGCTAAATAAAGGAATTCCCCCTTCTCCTCTGTAAAGGGAACAACTGAGATCAGCCTTTCTAAGCCCATGGCAAAACCTATTGCACAAAGGTCGGGGCCTCCAAAATCCTTCATCATATCATCGTATCTTCCCCCGCCAATGAGCGCATTCTGGGCCCCCAGCTTGGAGGAGACAATCTCAAAAGTCGTTTTCGTGTAATAATCTATGCCTCGAACCAGGCGAGGTTCGACTTTATATTTTATCCCATAAAAAGCCAGGTAATCACAAAATCGGTTGAAATGATCCTCACACCCCTGGCAGAGATAATCTGTAATCTTAGGAAAAGTTTTAGCCGTTTCACGGCAGGTTTCTATTTTGCAGTCAAAAATCCTCAAAGGATTTAACTCAACCTTTCTCTTACAGTCTTCACACAGGTCGTGTCTTACCTTCTCTGCATGACTTCTCAAATCTTTTATATAAGAAGGTCGGCATTTCTTACAGCCGACAGAATTCACAAGGTTTTCTGTATCGAAAACTTTGAGTTCTCTGAGCAGGTAATTCGCCATCTCCACAATCTCAGCATCAAGGGCCGGATCCTCTTCACCAAACACCTCGATATCCACCTGATGAAACTGGCGATAACGTCCTTTCTGCGGCTTGTCGTAGCGGAACATCGGGCCAATATAGTAAAATCTCAAGGGCTCAGGCTGAAGATAAAGGCGATTTTCGATGATGGAGCGGACCACAGAAGGAGTGTATTCTGGCCGCAGGGTTAAAGAGCGCCCCGCCTTATCTTTAAAAGTGTACATTTCTTTAATAACGATATCAGTAGTCTGCCCTGTCCCTTTTTCAAACAGCTCCGTGCCTTCAAAGACGGGAGCCCTGATTTCTTTGTAGGCATAGAGTTCAAGAATTCTCTTGGTCACCGATTCAACTCGCTGCCACTTTTTTGCTTCCCGAGGAAGGATATCTTTTGTTCCCTTTATGGCAGAGATCTGTTTCTTCATTTCTCCGTAAACACTCCTATCTCCCTGAATTTTTTGTATCTCATTTTCAATCTCTCTTCAGGAGATATCTGCTGCAGCTTTTTTAAAGTCAGATTAAGGTCTTTGTCTACATTCTTGAATGTTTGTTCACGATCTATGTGAGCACCGCCAGGTGGTTCAGGGATGATTCTATCAATTATTCCCATATCCAGTAAATCCTTGGCCTCAATCTTCAAATTCTCTGCAGCTTTGGTAACAGCTTCCTGGTCTTTCCAGAGTATTGCAGCACAACCCTCAGGGGAAATAACGGAGAAGAAGGAATACTCTAACATCAAAATGGCATCCCCTACACCTACAGCCAGCGCTCCTCCACTCCCTCCCTCTCCGATAACCACGTTTACAACAGGAATTTTCAATTTTGAAATTTCCCTTAGATTATAGGCAATCGCTTCTGCTTGACCTTGCTCTTCAGCTCTAATCCCCGGGTATGCTCCGGGCGTATCGATAAGGGTTACTACCGGATGGCCAAATTTTTCTGCCAATTTCATGATTCTGAGGGCCTTTCGAAAGCCCTCTGGATTAGGCTGGCCAAAATTGCGATCTATTCTCTCCTTTGTTGTCCTTCCTTTTTGATGTCCTATAAAACAAACGGTGCTCCCTCTATAGAAACCAAACCCAGCCACGATAGCAGGATCATCTCCAGCGCGGCGATCTCCGTGGATTTCCATAAAATCCTCGGTCAAATACTCTGTATAATCCAGAGTATAGGGCCTCTTGGGGTGGCGAGCTATTTGAACGATGTGTAGAGGAGTAAAATGCGGACTGATCTTGGCCCATTCTATCTCTATTTGCTTTTCTAGCTGAGCGACTTTCTCTCTTTTGTCCGCTTTTTCGCTCGATTGAAGTTCATCCATTTTCTCTTTGAGAGCAACAATGTTTTTTTCTAATTGATAGAAATCTCTTTTTTCTTTCATCTCTCTGCAGATAAAAAAATGTCTTTTTTACCCGTCTATTCTATAGAGTTGCCTGAATTAATGTCAAGATGAGAAAAGATGGGAGTAAGCATCTCCATTTCCGTTATTAAAAAGGTTTCGTGAAATAGCCTAGCTCCCAATCAGATTTTTAACGCCATTCTCCATTCGCTCTTCTCGGCGGCTGCGTAACTCGCGCCGCTCAAACATACTCGCCGCCCGACTCCATCGGGTCCCCTGCTTGGCGATGGCTGTATGGTGAAAAACCGTGAGAAAGGCTGAGCGGGCATGGTTGCTCTCCGGAGGAGAGGAGAGCGAAGCCTTGATCCGAGTTGCTTTTGACTCGCTGGGGCAAAAGCAACGTGTTTTGGAACCATATAGCCTGAGCCCCTCTTCTATGGTCGCTGCGGCTATTTCCCAAAACCTATGCTTTGGTAATGAGTTGCAGCGGATTTGGGGATGGGTGCAGAGTCAGAGATTCTGCTTATAAACTTTTAGCTTTTGGGCGGGGCTGTGGAGGAATTTCAGGCTTCCTTCATCATCCGTTTCCATTTCCATCGTTATCCCGCTAATCTCCAGAAGCATCGAGCAAGGGGACTCTTCATCAAATTCAAGGGAAAGGGGAACTTCGAACAGAGGAATGATATATGCAGAAAGGTCAACAGCCTCTTGGAGGTGACATCGAAATTTTTTCGCTATGACCATATAGCAAGAGAAAACAGGATTCGGCAAAAGAAAAGCATCCCTCTTTATTTTAACTACGCTCTTCTGCTCCTGTCCTGAGACATGGATTGTATTCTCAACTTGACCATCCACAATTAAACTTGAAATCTCTTGAGCTATCCCACCAACAGAAAATTTAAAATTGAATTGATGAGGAATGAAACTTTTATCCAGACGAAGGATGAGGCTATGGATTTCCATGTCAACCGGTTTTGTCATTCGGCCCTTTACCGAAAGGATATAACCCATCTCATCGGACTGCCAAGTGTATTCCTCGTAGCCCACCCTCTCATCTTGAAAATATATAGAAAGAACTCCACTTTCAACTTCCTCTTCATACTGCGCCGCAATGACAAAGAAACAAAGCAGCAATAAAAATATAAAGATGAATATAACCAATATTTTCTTAAACATTTTATATCTCTATTCTATGCCGTTTATTCAACGATAACGGCTGTACCATAAGCTAAGATTTCAGAGGCACTCTGCATGATCATCGAAAAGGAGTAGAAGGATCTTGAATGATACCCTCTACCATTTTATAGCCTCCAAAGAAAAAAATAATCATAGCACCAATGAAGAGTAAAATCCAACCGATTCTCCTCTCCAGGCGATTATAAACTGAAGCCCAATAGAGCCTCCATGCATCTTTTGGGGGGTTTTTAAGTTCCATTTTGCTCATCACCTCCTCAAATTTTCCTATTTCCTCAAATTCTTTCCTGCATTCCGGACACTCCTCTAAATGCTTCTCTGCTGTTTTCCTCTGCTCTTCCTCTGTCTGACAACTTCATAAAGAAAAATCGAAGCAGCGGCTGAAACGTTAAGAGAGGTTATGCTGCCCAGGAGAGGGATAGAAAGAATTTTATCACATTTCTTCCTGATGAGAGGGCGTAATCCCTTCCCTTCAGAGCCCAAGACAAGGCCTACAGGCAGTTTATAATCAAACTCACACCAATATTCTTTGCCGGCAGCTTCTGCTCCCACAAGCCAAACTCCCCGGTTTTTCAAATCATCCATTGTTCTGGCCAAGTTTTTTACTCTGGCCACTTTCAGGTATTCCAGGGCCCCGGCCGATACCAAGGAAACCGCCTCTGATAAACCAACAGTTCTCCTTTCAGGCAGAATAATTCCGTCCGCACCAGCTCCTTCAGCGGTGCGGATAATAGCTCCTAAGTTCTGTGGATCTTCTATCCCATCCAGCAAAACAAGAAAGGGAACATTCACTGAAGACAGTATAGCGTCAAGAGAAGAGAACTCTTTCGGAGTCAGCAACGCCACAACACCTTGATGGTTGCGGTCCATCCTCTCAAGTTTTTGTTTGGGAACGAAAAGAAGGGGGATATGATTGGCTTTAGCCAGCTGGATGATTTCGTTTGTTTTCTTCTGTCTCTTATCCTTCTGGATCAATATTTTATTGACTCGATTGGGGCAAGATTTAACGATTTCAAAGAGAGGATTAAGACGGCTTATCTTTTCCATCGAAAATCATATTAATATCCATGACGATGCGAGTCAAGAAGACTCCATCTTTTAGAAAAAAAGGCGTGACGGAATATCGAAGCTCAATTTTCTTTAACTCTTCTCAATAGGTATCCATCAGTCGCCAAAACATTAATTATCGTGCTTATTAATGCGCCAATTCTTTTTATCAAAAAGAATCAATCTATAAAAGTCTTAAAAAAGCGATGCAACTTTTCTTTCGTTTTTTACGTATATATAAGTGAGATTGAAAACAAATGATAGAGGAGATATAGATGAAATTCAGAACGAAAGTTTCAATTTTTTTAATGGCTGTTTTACTCACTTTTGTCGGATTTAACCTCATTGCTTTTTCACCAGCAGTGGATTTACTAAAACTTGGAAAAAAAGCTGGCAATGAAATCATAGCCAATGTTCTGGCTAAGGAAGAACCTATCACTAAACTTTCCAGTAGTTCATAAGGACGAAGCTCTTATGATAAAAAGAATAAGGAGCGAAATCATCAAAATCCGGGATTGGCTGGTAATTGACTTTGAGAAGTTGATGCTCTCCACTTCCAAAGGCAGATTAAGCCTTCAGACTCAACCAATTCCCATCCTTTAAGAGGCTGCGGTTTCTCCCAGAAGAGTAAATCGCAGCCTCTTTTTTTATCCTCTTCCAGCTTTTTTTACTGCTGATTCATATCTCATTAATCATTGCAATGATAATTTATTGAATGGGATCGCCACGCTCCGCTCGCGATGACAATCTTATCAATGACAGAGGAATAAACAATCCAGATCTTCTTATCAACCAACATTGGGATAATGCTAATTCTTACTTTCTAATTGTGGGGGATATAACAGAAGAGTGTGTTATTTAGGAAGCATCTCCATATCCGTTATAACTCGTTGCTAAGGCATAGGTTTTGGGAAATAGCCGCAGCGACCTTGAAGATTTAGCCTTCGGAATTCGCTCTTCGAGGGAACCCGACAGAGTCGGGCG
>CAYTBG010000102.1:0-9850 GCA_964435925.1 uncultured Eubacteriales bacterium
ACAGAAATACAAGGTTCACTTGTAGGGATGAAGCCTGCATCTGCAGCCATTAGCGCAATCTCAACAGCAACCTTTGTTCCTTCGCCAAAAATTCGCAAAGTATAAGCAATTATCTCTTCCAGCTCATAAGTTCCCAGTTTTTTCCTGACTGCCCGACCTACTCCTCCCAAGGCATGCTGACAGGTTAGAATCTTGACTCCAGCTTCTTCGATTTTTTTACGAAATTCAGGCAGAAATTCCTGGTAACCTGGTTTCGCAAAACCCGTGGAATGAGTGACCATAATCAAATTTTTTACGGCGAAAATATTGGCTGCCATTAGGCCTGTCTCCCCTGATGTAGTCGCCACAAGCACATTTTGAATGCCCAACTCTTCGGCTTTTTTCGCTGCTACCTCCAGAGTTTTGCCAGTATTCTCCCGACCAGTTCTTTCGAAATAAACACAAGAACCAGATAATACAGATGAATCGCTTTTATTTATTGCTGACATGAACGGCTCTCCTTATCTCATATATTAAATATTAATTTTATCTCTTGGATAATTATTTCACCTGCCCCGGTTTTCTGGGATCTATTCCTACTCCCAGGGCTAGCAAACTCTTACCCAAATACTCACTGCCCACAGACTTCATTATATCTTTGCTTATTCTGTTTTCTCTGCAAAAAGTTGTCAAGAGCCGAGCTTGGTTAATGTGATGCAAGATATCTTAGCGACAGCGATACAGGCTGAATGACCACCTCCCTCTCAATTCATCCCGCCCAGCAGAAAATGAAATCATTATAAAACCTGTGGATTCGCTGCGATTTGGCTGATTCGCCATGTCTAAGGAGTCGGTTATTTCTCCCCACTCATTCATACCGGAGTGCATCTATAGGATTGGCAAAGGCAGCCCGAAATACTCTGAAGGCCACGGTTGCCAGCGCTATTAGAAGGGCTGATCCAGATGCGAAGAGAAAAATATCCATTCCTATTTGGATACGGTAGGCGAAATTCTGGAGCCATCTGTTCATCACATACCAGGCTACCGGCAGGCCGATGATGTTGGCCAAGATAACCCATTTAGTAAACCTCCAGGACAGCATGAATATTATATCTAACACCGACGATCCAAGAATTTTTCGAATTCCGATCTCCTTGGTCTTCTGCTCGGCAGTAAAAGATACCAATGCAAAAAGACCCAGGCAGGAAATAACGATAGCAAGAAGAGAAAAGATTCCAAAAATTCGGCTACTTTTCTCCTCATTTGTATAAAGCCTCGCATAATTTTCTTCTAGAAATGAATAAAGAAACGGCTGCTCAGGACTGTATGGCTTCAGTTTCTGTTCCAGATACTTCAAAGTTTGGCTCATATTCCCTGTTCCGATCCTGACAGACATGTGGAACAGCCATGGTCTGTAAATACAAAATGCAACTGGCTCGATTTGGTGGTGCAGGGAACGATAATTAAAATCCTTAACAACTCCGATCACTTTTCCCCAATTCATACTCCCAATTTTAAACTTCTGCCCCACGGGATTCTCCCACCCGATCTTCTTAGCCAGGGTCTCATTGATAATATAAGACCGGCCGCTGCTGTCATCGGCAAATTCTGGAGAAAAATCTCTGCCCGCCACAAGTTCAATCCCATAGAAAGAAACAAAATTATAATCCACCGCAATATATGGAGAAATCCACTGTTCTTCGGGTTTCTTCCCTTCAAAGAAAATTTGATTTCTCCACAGGGGAGTTCCCAATTTACGGGTGGAGGCTGTGACTCCTTTTATCTCGGAATTCATCAAAATGTCCGCTTGAATGGCGTTGAAATGCTCTTGCATCTGATCTGTCATGGGCAAATTAATAACTTGGGCTTTGTCAAATCCTGTGTTTCTATTCCGCATATACCTTAACTGTTTAGAAACGATAATTGTGGAAAAGATGAGGGCTATGGACACTGTAAACTGTACCATGACCAGGATTTTTCTCAGTCCGGCCGCTCTTGTTCCCTGAGAAAATGCACTTCTAAGAACAACAGCGGGATGAAAAGAAGAAAGGACAAAAGCAGGATAGATGCCGGCCAGCACTCCAACGCTAACCAAGAAAAAGAGTAATCCGGCTGAAAATATCCAATTATCTAGATAATTAAATACCACGGCATCGCTCAATATGTTTTCAAGGACAGATTTAATCGTGCTAACAAGCACAACCGCCGAAAGAAATGAACAGAGGGTAAAAAATAAGGTCTCTCCCATAAACTGCCGTACAAGCTGCGCTTTATTTGCACCGATAACCTTTCGAATCCCAACTTCTTGAGCACGGCTGGCCGAGCGGGCCGTCGAGAGATTGATGAAGTTGATAGAGGCGATGAGCAGTATAAAAACCATAATGATAGAAAAGAAATAGACATACATTATGTCACTTTTATGCCAATTGATTTCCCACATGATATGCTTTGAACGAAGATGAATATCCTTTAGAGGTTGTAGATACAGAGCCACTTGATCTGCGTTAAGCCTGAAGTAGTGTTGGACATGTCCCGGTAGTTTTCTTTCCAATGTTTTTGGATCAGCATTTAGTTCGAGAAGAATATAGGTAGGTGAGTAATGATCATAATCATCCCACTCGATAGGCTGGCTTCTCATTTCCATGATAGATACCAGCATATCGAACTGGATATGGGAGTTTACAGGCACATTTTCAGCCACGCCGGTGACTCTGTAATCCTTGGAATCCGGGCCAGTAAGGATTTTTCCTATAGGATTTTCTCCACTGAATATACGCAGTGCCAAAGATTCAGTGACAACCACCGTGTAAGGTTCTCTAAGTGCAGACCCAGGATCACCTTGTTGCAGTTTAAACGAAAAAACATCAAATATATCTGGGTCGGCAATCAAAGCTCGTGGTATCTCGATCATCTCATCATTATATTTGGTCCAAATGGTTCCCATATCGATAAAGTTGACTGCCTTGCTGACTTCAGGGTATTCAACTAGGGTTTCTCCCATCCAGGGAGTGGACTGGCCGAGATCCTTTCCTTCCTGTCCTTCAAAAGATTGACTTTCCACTAGACGAAAAATGCGGTCACCTTTTTTGTGGAAGCCATCATAAGAAAATTCTAGCCGTATATATGTGGCAATCACAATACAACAGGCCATACCTAAGGCAAATCCGGCTATGTTGATGAAAGAATAGCCTTTGTGCCTGGCTATGTTTCTCCAGGTGGTTTTCAAATAGTTGCTAAACATGCTTGCAGCTCCGGAATAATCCCCAGAAGTTTATTTTTATCAATTTAACTCTTCAATTTTGTTATATTAGCAAAGAATGTGCCAATTTTATATCTTGAGGTTTTTCACCGAGTGTTTAACTCAATATGTCCACTCTCGAACAATTAGTGTCCACACTTGAACAGATTATGAATACGAGACTCAACTCCCTTGAAATCGGAAAGAATGCAGTCGCGTCATAAGCCCAAAAACTTAGAGATAGTAACGTACTCTTTTCCGCAGTTGATGCATCTGCCCATGATTATTATTTACTCCTTTCCAATAAAAGAGCCTTCGTCACATCTCGGCTTATTTTGTTTTCTCCATAAAGAGTTGTCAAGAGCCAGTAAAGGAAGCATCTTTTTTTCCGGGAAATAGATGGGTTGGAAAAACCACCAGCATTGATCAGGCTGGGTGATTGAGAAAACCGTGAGCAAGGCTGAGCGGGCACGGTTCCTCTCCAGAATGGAGAGGAGAGCGAAGCCTGTATCCGAGCGGGATTTCCTCGCTGGGGAAATCCCGCGTGTTTTCGAAACACCCAGCCTGATCATCTACTTGCAATCACGGAAAAAAAGATGCTTACTCTAGTAAACCTTTGCTTTCCTCTTGCGTATCATATAATGTAAAATATTAATACGGAAAATGGCCAGAATTAACCTTAATGAATCTGTTTCTATGGCTATGAGCTCTCTCTGGTCAAATAAATTAAGGACATTCCTGACGTTATTGGGCATCATCATCGGCGTCCTCTCCATAATTGCGGTTGTCTCAATCATCCAGGGTCTGAATAACTATGTCTATACAAAATTTGCATTCTACGGTGCCAACGATTTTTCAGTCTCTAAATTTTCTATGACTGGAGGTTCCTTGAAAGAATGGCGAGAGATGCTCAAACGGAAAGATCTGACCTTAGATGACATGAGGCTTGTCCGCAACCAGTGCAAATCATGCGAGCTTGTGGGGGCAACCGTCAATACTGCCAGGACCGTAAAATTCAGGAATCAATACCTTAAAGACGTGGATGTAAGAGGAGTTACCCATCTTGACCACATAATCGGATCAGTTGTGGAATTGGAAAGAGGACGGCACTTTCAAAGAGAGGACGAAGAGCACTCCCGCTATGTCTGCATCATCGGAGCAGATATAATAAAGAAATTGTTTCCCTATCTAGACCCTCTGGGTAAGAGAATAAAAATTGGCACCCATAATTTTTTAGTTGTCGGCCTTGGCCAGGAAAAAGGAAAAGTAATAGGATTTAGTCAGGACAACTACGTTCGCATCCCCATCACAACTTTCCACAAAATATACGGCTCAAGAAGAAGTATCGACATCAATATTCACACCCTTTCACAAGAACAGTTAGAAACAGCTCGAGAGGAAGTGAGAACAATCCTTCGATCCAAACGCCATGTTTCATTCAAGGATCCTGACGACTTTTCTTTTGCGAGTTCAGAGACTTTTATTCAGATATACAAAACACTGACATCAAGCATCTATATCGCTATGATTGCCATCTCTTCCCTTGCTCTTTTAGTGGGAGGCATTGTAGTCATGAATATCATGCTCGTTGCAGTCACTGAAAGAACAAAAGAGATAGGCATTCGTATGGCAATAGGCGCTCGCCGCAATGACATATTAATCCAATTTTTAATCGAGGCGGCTACTATTTCCACAACTGGAGGATTGATAGGCATCCTCATTGGGTTTGCTATTGCCAAGGTCTTCACGGCTGTTACTTCCTGGCCTTCGAGCATAGAACCTATCTCTATCGCTGTAGCTATTTTTGTCTCGGCTTCTGTGGGCATCTTTTTCGGCATTTATCCTGCCAACAAAGCTGCCAAGCTTGACCCCATTGAAGCTTTAAGGGCATAACAATGAGATTAGGAATCCTTAAAGAGATTACCCAGATGGCTCTTGAATCCCTTAGGAGCCATAAACTCCGATCTTTCTTAACCTTGCTGGGAATCATGATTGGTGTGACGACGGTTATCGGGATGGTTGCTGTCATCCAGGGCTTAAACCGTTCCGTTATCGGCGAACTTGAATCAATTGGCTCGGATTTGATCTTCGTGGGCAAACACGAGCCAATTCAAATGGGCCACCGTTCAGAGGAAGAAAGAAAAAGAAAAGACCTTACCCTCGAAGATGCGATGGCCATAGAGAGGGAATGTTCATTGGTTAAAGCTGTGGCTGTTGACATCACTGCTGATTTCTGGCAGAGCATCCCGATCAAATACCAGAATATTAAGAGTTTGGATTCCATAATATTGGGAATGAACGAAAAGTTCCCTCAGGTTCTTTCCGTTTATCTCCCGGAAGAAGGAAGATTTTTGATAGAATCAGATATTACACATAGCACCAAAGTCTGCGTTCTCGGTTCTGAACTCAATGATACTCTCTTTCCCCATACAAATGCTCTTGGAAAAGATATAAGGATCGGTCCGGAAAAATTCACCGTAGTGGGCATTCTTGAAAAAAGGGGCAGCGTTTTCGGACAGAGTCAGGACAATTTTGTAGGTATCCCTATCACTACCCTGATGAAGTACTATCCCTATCACCTTTCAGAAATTGAGATCACAGCCGCACCAAAAAAACATGGCTACATAGAGGAAACGATAGACCAGATAACCAATGTGCTCCGAAAAAGAAGAAAAGTCGGATTTGGAAAACCCAACGATTTTGTTATCTCCACCCAGGGCACCTTTGTTGACCTTTATAACCAGATTACCGGAGCCGTCTACATAGTCATGATTGTCATCTCTTCCATAGGTCTTCTCGTGGGTGGAATCGGAGTCATGAACATCATGCTCGTTTCCGTCAAGGAAAGAACGAGGGAGATCGGGCTACGAAAAGCCCTCGGAGCCCGTTCAGCAGATATCCTGAAGCAGTTTCTTATTGAGGCAATTTTTCTAACCGGCACAGGAGGGGCTTTAGGCGTAATTATCGGATTCGCGATTGCTTTCTTGGTCAGAGCTGCGACTCCTCTGCCGACTTCTGTCACCTCCTGGTCAATTGTCTTAGGATTATTTGTCTCAATCTCGGTGGGTCTTTTCTTTGGTATTTTCCCTGCCCGAAAAGCAGCCAGCCTGGATCCGATTGTTTCTTTAAGATACGAATGAGCAAAAGGGTTCAGAGCTTTAAAGTTTTAAAGGTTTGATCCCATCTTTTTTTTGATGAATTCAAAGGCTCTTTCCAAAGCCTGTTCGAGATTCTCCTTTTCTTCTCCAGCGACCTCAACCAAAGAAGGCCTTCCTCCCCCTTTTCCTTTTATCAGTGAAGATACAAGAGGAACAATTTCTCTCATGTCGATGTTGATATTCTCAGAGCAGGCCAGGATAAGATGTCCTCTTTCTTCCCCTTTCAGACCAAAGAGAACAACAAAATCACCCTTTCTTATGATGTTTAGTACGAGATACCTCACCTCTTCTGGTGTTTTATCCACAAAAACTTCTTTTATAATCTTCTCCTTTGCTTCACGAATGATTTCCTGAGCTTCGTACCGGGCAATTTTCTCCTGCATCTTTTTCCCTTTTCTCTTTTGCGACTTTAAATCTGAAGAAAGTTTCTCAGCAGTATTGATAATCTCCCCTTCATTAACAGTGAACCTGGTGGAAAGCTCACGAAGAATTCTATTTTTCCGTAAATAATCTTCTAAAGCCCTCTTGCCGCAGATGAATTCAAACCTGATATTGTTCCTTATTCTTTCCAACCTGAGAATTTTTATCAAGCCAATCTCACCTGCCCTGGCGACATGTGTTCCTCCGCAGGCTGAAAAATCAAAATCCGAGACCTCCACGACTCGAATGAGCCCCTTTTTTTTAGGCGGTCTTCTCAGCGGAACACTCTCGATCTTTTCTTCAGGAATGAAATAGCATTTTATCTCTCTGTCCTGAAACACAATCTCATTAGCCCGCCTTTCTACATTCTCAACCTCTTCTTCTGAAATCTTCCTTAAATCCATCTCTACCGAAGAAATAGCTTCTCCCAGATGGAAAGAGAGAGTCTCTGCACCCAAGAGCTCATGAAAACTCTGGGAAAGAATGTGCTGGCCCGAGTGCTGCTGCATATGGTCAAAACGAGTCTGCCACTCAATTTTTCCCGTTACTTTAGCGGAGGATATATCCTCAGCTAGAAGGTGTATAATCCTTGTCTCATCTTCCAAAACCTTAAGCACTTCCACTTCATTTATCATTCCCTTATCGCAGGGCTGCCCCCCTGACTCTGGATAAAAGCAGGTTTGGTCAAGGAATAAGGCAGGTTTTTGTTCCCAAATCACTTTTTCTACGACTTGAGCCTCAAACTCAACTTTGTAAGGACTTTCAAGATATAGCCGTTTTCCTTCCTCTTTCATTTTCACTCCTCCAAAGAAGCCAGAATACGGCGAGTGAGTTTAAAATGCTTCTTGGCAACTTTATCCAGAATTTCCACTTTGTGGAGTTTGACAAGCTTTAGCCCGACTTCTTCGACAAGAGATGAGGAACCTTTACGAAGGTCCATTCCTACATCTTGGGAGAGAAAATAAAGGCGCCTCAGAAATTCAGCTCTCGCCAGAATCGAAGCTGCGGCCACAGCCAGGTCTTCCTCAGCTTTTGGCCTCTGGATAAGCTCAATCTCCCTCCCTTTTTTCATTAGAGCATTTAGCACAAAAGACTTATCTCCAAACTGGTCAGTGACGGCAACAGAACAGTTTACTTCTTCCAGGATGTTCTCGATGGCACGCGAATGAGCCCAGGCAAGGATTTTATTTAGATTTCTCAGCTTTGTATAAAGCTCGTTATACCTTTCAGGGCCGATAGCGACCAAGGAATGCTTGTATCCCTTTTTCAGTAGAGTGGCTAACTCCCTGATACGATTATCAGAGATCTTCTTGCTGTCTCTTATACCCAGTTCGGTAAGGACATTCTGCTGCCCCTCCGGAACGAAAACTCCTGCAACCACGAGAGGACCGAAATAGTCTCCCTTTCCAGACTCATCCGTCCCGATATGTCCCTTTTCGGGTTGAAATAACTTTGATTGCCGCATTAAACCAGTATAAATTCTTAGCGTAGAAGATATCTACCTTTAGCTTCTTTTATTAAATCCGGCCTGAATTTTGGGTCGGCAACGTTTATCAGAGCTATCGTTCTCTCCTGCAAGTTTTTTCCATGGAGATAGGCAATTCCGTGTTCTGTTACTACATATTTGACATCAGCTCTGGTTGTGACTACTCCTGCACCTTTTTTCAAAAAAGGAACAATCCTGGAGACCTCCCCATTCTTTGCTGTAGAACTAAGAGCAATTATAGGTTTACCACCTTTTGAGTGGGCCGCTCCTCGAATGAAGTCAACCTGCCCGCCGAAGCCGCTATAGATATAGGTGCCGATAGAGTCAGAGCAGACCTGACCTGTTATATCCACTTCTATGGCAGAATTAATGGCGATCATATTATCATTTCGGGAAACATTAAAAGGGTGATTCGTATAATCCGTAGGATGGGCTTCAAGAACAGGATTATTATCAGCAAACTCATAAAGTTTTTTGGAGCCCAAAATAAAGGTTAAAATGACTTTATTTGGATGAAATGTCTTCTTGGCTCCAGTGATGATTCCTGCTTCGATGGCTTCCATAACTCCATCAGAAACCATTTCGGTATGGATACCTAAATCCCGGCTTTCTTTTAAAGCAGAAAGGACAGCATCTGGAATTCCTCCGATTCCTAACTGCAGGGTGGAGCCATCCTCGATCAATTCCTTTATAAAATGACCTATTTTTCTTTCTGCCTCACTGAAAGGTTTTCTCTTAAGTTCAGGCAATTCCTCAGACACCTCAACGATCTTGTGCACTCGGGACACATGGATAAAGGAATCCCCTAAAACACGAGGCATTTTCTCATTCACCTGAGCTATTACGTTTTTTGCCCTCTCTGCCGCAGCCTTGGAAGCCAACACTTCCACTCCAAAACTCATAAATCCATGCTCATCAGGAAGGGAAAGATGAAGCATCGCAGCATCGAGAGGCATTTGTTCGGAATAAATAAGGTTAGGAATCTGGTGCAAAAAGATAGGAATGTAATCGGCCCTTCCCTCGTTTATAGCTTTCCTGTCTGCAGGACCGACAAACAGGGAATTATGACGAAAATGACCTTCCATCTCCGGCTTTGAGAGAGGATCCTCTCCTAAAAGAAGAACATGAACAAGTTCAACGTCCTCCAGTTTATTTTTCCTTCGAGCTAAGGAATTCATTAAGACGTAGGGAGTAGCAGCATTACCACTGATGTAGACACGGTCATTACTCTTAATCAAAGATGCTGCTTCTTCAGCAGTTACCAACTTTTTCTTATAGTCGTCCACCCAGCTCATTTGGACCCCCATATATCAATATATATCATAGTATAAATTATTGTTTCGTTCTTTAATCTAAGCCAAATAATTTCCACTTACCTATTTATACTTAATTATACTTTTCTTTACTTTTACACCTGTTATGCTTGTTCATTACTGCTGGTTTAGCCAAGGTTTGATAAACCTGATTTATTCATAAATTAGGCCGACACCAATATTTATTTTCATTGATATCTACTCGTTACGCTGATTTCACCTCTAGCAGAACATTCAATCGGTCTCAAATGCGTTT
>CAYTBG010000103.1:0-9508 GCA_964435925.1 uncultured Eubacteriales bacterium
CTTGATTCACCAAACTTGCATTCTTCTTAACGGAGGGATTTAATTTCTTGCAGGGGCTTGATTCACCAAACTTGCATTCTTCTTAACGGAGGGATTTAATTTCTTGCAGGGATTTGTTTTCTTGTAGTGGCTTGATTTATCATACCCGCCTTATTTTTTGTAAAAACAATAATGTGTGTTTGATGAATCAGACACATACAGAATTTATTCTTCTATTTGATAGAAAAAATTAAAGAGAGCCACAAACTGGGAAATTGATAGCTGTTCGGGGCGGAGATTCCTCTCGATTCCGAATTTATCAAGCGTCTCGTCTATCAGAGGTAGAGGAAAATTTAATTTTTCCAAGTTTTTGCGAAGAATTTTTCTTCTGTGCTTGAAAGCCCCTTTTAAGAATTGTCGAAATTGTTCTTCCTGCTCTATTAAAAAGAGGGGATGGTCTCTTCTTTTTAGAGAAATCAAGGCCGAGTAAACTTTGGGAGGAGGAGAAAAACATTCTGGGGGGACGAGAAAAAGGAGCTTTGTAGAAAAATGAATCTGAAAAAGGATAGAGAGAGGAGCATAATTTTTCGACCCGGGCTGGCCGCAAATTCTTTCCGCCACCTCTTTCTGGAGAAGAAAGATACACTCTGAAAAGAACTCTTTCTCTTGAAGCACTTTGAACAGCAGCGGGGACGAAAGAGAATAGGGCAAGTTTCCCGCAAGTTTCACTTTATTTTTAAAGTTTTGCGCTTTTATGAGCTGGCTGAAATCAACTTTCAAGATATCTTCTTCTAAGATCGTTAAATTCTGAATGTTTTTTCTCTGGAGGAAAGGAATGAAAGCCGGGTCTTTCTCGATGCCGATAACTTTTCCTGCTGTTGCTGTCAGAGGAAATGTTAATGCTCCCTTACCTGCTCCTATTTCGATGATAAGGTCATCTTTCTGGGGAGAGATGTGAAGAATGATTTTTTTTAGGACGGCATGATCTTTCAAGAAATGCTGCCCCATTGCCTTTATTTTATTTCTTTTCAACACTTTTGACCTGAGGAACTAATACAAACGCAGTTATCATTGTTACATTGTCATGGCGAGCGACCGAAGAGAGCCTAGCAATTTAACCAGGAAAAAAGTTGAGATTGCCACGTCGCTTTGCTCCTCGCAATCATATATACTCAATGACATATAAATAAAATAAGATTGCTCAGCCTCTTCCGAGCGAAGCGGAGGGATTTTCTTCGCTCCTCGCGATGACAATTTATTATATGAGATTGCTTCGCCCCTTCCGGGCTCGCAATGACATGCCAGGAATCTTCTTCGCTCCTCGCAATAACATTCTATTTAATGCATTTGTATTAGGTCATTTTCTGGATTTGTGGATCCAACCGTTGAAGAAAGCCACAACCAGCGCGGCCACGATGGAGGTGGCCCCTATGGAAAACGTTAGGGCAATCCCGTAGTTAAAAATCAATATTGGAGCAGCTGCTGTAATAAATCCTCCTCCCAGCATGGGCTCGTACAGAATTTGCTTGAAGCCAAAGGATTTTGCTGCCGGCGTCTTGAAGTTCGGGTCTGCAACGCGAAGCAATAGAAGACCCAGTGCTGTGACTCCAGTCTGCATGCCATATTCGGTGATGCTCCGCTCAAACCAGGCATCGGGAAGCATGCGCGGCGCGATAAACCAGGTGGCAAAAAGGACCCAGGCAAGGCCGACAATCATCAAAATCGAAAACGGTAAGAAATAGGCAAAAAACACATCCAGCTTTATGGAAGCGATGGCAGATATTACCAGGAAATCGAGGGCCAGTCCCAGGATGCGGTCGAATGTCTGTCTATCCAGATACTTGGAAAGTCCGGTTTTAGCGCCGAAAATCTGGACAAAAAGACCTCCCAGCATGGCCAGTGGAAAGAGCGGGAAGGATTTAAACAGGTCGGGCTCCATGTTGGCACTCAGGCTTTTGATGCCTTTGAGCATAAACCATCCTATGAGAATAGCTACACCGACCCATGCGGCATGAAAGGCAAAAGGTTCAAGGGTATCAGGGGATATGGTTGTGATCGAACCAGGCGTTCTCTTATCCGGCGGTATCAGCCCTCGGGTTTCCGCCCGTGACAACAGTTTCGGTGATTTGATGACTTTTGTGTAGCCACGCCTTGCGGCCATATTGATCATGGCCATTCCGAAGACCACAGCGCTGATGACGCCAACTGTTGCGGACATCAAACCAAGGTCAGACCCGGCTTGGAAGCCGAGTTGATCGAACGCTTCGGCCATCCCGGCTGCAGTTCCGTGTCCTCCCGAGAAACCGATCTCGAGAAGGCAGCCGAAGAAATGGGGAACGCCGAATAGCGGCGTGAGCAAAATGATAGAAATTCCCACGCCGACCATATACTGCCCCATGCCTACTAACCACCCGTAGCATAATTGTGGTCCTCCTTCTTTCCAAATCGACTTGATGGAGGGAACGGAAAATCCGAGAAACAGGCAGGCAAAGACGATGTTGATCAATCGGCCCGGATAGAGCGACCAGGAGTTCATAATCTCCTGGGGGATGAAGGTAAAAAGGTACTTCCCGCAGACATATGGTCCTAGAAGAAGCCCTATAAATCCGGCAATGACCGAGGCAGGCAAAAAGAGTCTCTGAAGCAAAACCAACCTTGTGCGTAGATATTTACCAACAAGAAGCAGAAGGCTCAACCAGCAAATATCTACCATCAGGTTTGTGAGTTGAGCGCCAGTTATTTCCATTATGAGTTTCCTTATACAAGAAAATTGGAATTCATATCGTACTCAGATTGATTCTGCCTCATTTACTCAAGAAGCGCTTCATGAAAATGTCGTTTTTATCTTTTTGTCATCGTTCTCAGCGCATTTGAAGTGCATCTCTCAGTTCAAAGGTGGTGGATGGAGTTCTTTCTCTGAATGGGCGATGACTGTCGCTGCAGCTACATCGCCCGTGATATTGATAACGGTACGGGACATATCCAGGATGCGTTCCACACCCAGGATGAGTGCGATGCCTTCCAGGGGGATTCCCACTTGTCTGAGCACGATTACCAGCATGAGCACGCCCATGGCCGGTGCTCCGGCAGCTCCGATGGAGGCGAGCGTTGCCGTGAGAACGATGGCCAACTGGTCGCCGATTCCCAGGTTCATGCCATAGACCTGGGCGATAAAAATGGCTGTTACTCCCTGATAAAGAGCTGTTCCGTTCATATTTATGGTCGCACCCAGCGGAAGGACGAAACTTGAAATCTGCTTTGAAACGCCGATGTTGTCTTCAGCGCATTCCATGGTGACAGGCAGTGTAGCTGAACTTGAGCAAGTGCTGAAGGCAATCAATTGAGCCTGGATAATCCCCTTCCAAAACTTAAAATAGGGATATTTTGTGAAGAGCCAGACAACAGCCGGGTAAGTCAAAGCGAGGATAAGCAGCCCTCCGATAACAACCGCACAATATTGGACAAGGGACATCAATATATCAACGCCGAACGTGCCCACAACTGCAGCGATGAGGGCGAAGACGGCAAACGGGGCGATTTTTATCACAATCTCGACGATTTTAATCATGATGTCATTTATCGCTTCGAAAAGCGAAATTACCGGCTTCATTTTTGCTTTGTTAAGAAGAGAGATGACCACTCCCATAAACATAGCAATAAAGATGACTTGCAGCATGTTAGCCTGGACAAATGAACCGGCTGGATTGTCAGGAATGATGTCGATAAGGACTTCCCCTATGCTTGGTCTCTCCTTGGCACGTATTGCCTGCATATCTGCGGTCTCCCCGTAGCTCGCCTTGAGTTCAGCCTGAACGTTTTCAGGGAGATTGTTGCCGGGTTGCAGGCTGTTAGCCAGAAAAAGGCCGAGGGCAACAGCCGACACGTAATAGGCAATATAGAAAGCGAATGTTTTGGTGCCAACACGCCCCAGTTTGCGCAGGTCGCCGAGAGATGCAACGCCGACCAGTAATGAGGCAAAAATCAGAGGGATTACAACCATTTTTATAAGACGGATAAAAGCCGTTCCCACAGGACGGATAACCGCTGCATCCGGACCGAAGATCACACCAGTAACAGCTCCGAGGATCAGTCCGGCGAAGATCTGTGTCGGTATGCCTGTTCGGCGAAGGGTTGTTAAAATCAAGATAACAATGGCGGCAAGCATCAGCAGGATCTGGATGATTTTGATGCTGAATGCGTCTGCCGGGTGGCCCAGAGTATAAGAAATGGCACAGAGAGCAACGGCCGCAACTGCTCCGGAGATCCGCCTCATGAGTCCTCCTCACGTCCTGGGGGATCTTTGATTAGATAATGTTATTGCACTGTTCATGCTTAAAGTCAATATTTCAGGAAATTAAAATTCATAATATCTGCTTGTTCTTCTTAAGTCAATTTACACTTGTTTTTTTGGATTCTTGAGTAAGGACTTTTTAGTGGACAGAAGGGAAATCAGGGAATTTAATTATGTTTAAAAGAATTAAAGACATTATTAGTATTAAGACCATAAATACAATCCGGATGATCCCTTCTCCCTTTTTCACAGAAACCTTTGCCGACCACCATGCACCGGTTGCAGTTCCGGCTGCAAGGGCCAGCCCAAACTTCCAGTTCACATTGCTTGTGAAAATGAAAACAAGCAGTGCTGGAATTGTATAAATAAATATTATAAAAACCTTGTGCATGTTGACATGGACAAGGCCGATTTTCATAAAGTGGTATATCGATGCCATAATCACGAATCCCACCCCGGCCTGGATAAAACCTCCATAAAGTCCAACGGCAAACATCGCAGGATAGATAAACCAGGAATTACGATGAAGGCTTTCACTTTGTTTTTTCCTTTGATTTGATTTCCGGAAGACCATCGAGATGATAACACCAATCATGACATAACCTAAAATATCCTTGAACAGTTCATCGCTGATGTTGACGGCGACGATGGAACCAGCTATAGCTCCTGGCAGGGCGAAAGCAGCCAATTTTAAGCTTAGCTTGAATTTGGAGTATTTTTCCTGGCGAAAGGATAAGACCGCAGAAAAGCTTTGAATAAGGATAGCTAGACGGTTGGTCCCGTTTGCTACGGAACCATCGAGTCCAAGAAATATGAGCGTAGGGAGGGTAATTGCGGATCCACCACCAGCCATGACGTTGGTGAACCCAACCAGAGAACCGATTCCAAACAGAAGAAGCAGCCTTAATAACTCATCCATTGGTTTTACTTTAGAGAAGGATTAGTCAGGATATTTTACCATTCTGAGAGCAAGATGCAAAAATTATTTCAAAAAAGATTAGCAAAAAAAGGATGCAAAAAAAGGGGACAGGCTACTTTTTTATGAACTGTCCATGAATGTAGAACGGTTTCTTTCCTCTAACAAAAAACCTTTCCATTTTATAAGGGAGTCTTTTCTCCTCAAAAAAAAGTAGCTGTCTCCTTTTTTTAATTTTGATACAATGCATCAAACAGAGAAATTAAGGAGGTTTTTCAAATGCGAAATGTAAAAACAATAATCATTGAAATGCTAAAGAGAATGTCTGTCGTTATTGCCATAGTTTTATTATTTCAATTTAATTTAATAAGCAATTCAGGTCAGGATATTGAATTAAATGTTGATGAGTACATTAATGCTTGGTTGCAGATGGAGAAATTTGGCGGGTCAATTTTAATAGCCAAAGATGGGAACATCCTGATAAAAAAAGGATATGGAATGGCAAACTGTGAACTCGAGGTTCCCAATACACCTCAATCAAAATTCCTTTTGGGATCCGTTACAAAACAGTTTACTGCAATGGCCATAATGCAGCTTCAGGAAAAAGGTTTATTGAACGTTAGTGATTTTATAAAGAAATATATCTCTGAATATCCTCATGGTGAAAAGATTACAATTCATCACCTGTTGACACATACCTCGGGAACACCCAATTTTACAGATTTTCCAGAATACAGGAAAACGATGGGGCTTCCATCGCCCGTGGAAAAAACTATAGAAAGGTTCAAGGATAAACCGTTAGAATTTAATCCAGGTGAAAAATATAAATACAGCAACTCTGGATATATTTTATTGGGGTATATCATTGAAAAAGCTTCAGGAAAATCCTATGAAGAATTTCTTGATGAAAATATTTTCACTCCTCTTAATATGATGAATTCGGGATATGGCCATACGAAACCTGTACTTAGAAACAGGGCTGCAGGTTACTCCCGCGAAAAAGATGGCCTTGTGAATGCAAGCTATATTGATATGTCTATCCCTCATGGGGCAGGTGCTCTGTACTCAACGGTTGAAGATTTATACCTTTGGGATCGGGCTTTATATACTGAAAAACTGTTGAGCAAAAGCTCACTGGATAAAATTTTCACTCCTTTTAAGGAAAAATATGGGTATGGGTGGGGCATAACTAAATTATTCAATCGGAAGCGCATAAGCCATGGTGGAGGGATCAATGGCTTTACGACAAATATCTCAAGATATGTTGATGACGATGCCTGCATAATTGTTTTGAGCAATTTTGACCATTCGCCGACGAGTAAAATCAGCCGGGATTTAGCTGCAATCTTATTTGGAGAGAAGTATGAGTTACCTAAAGAACAAGTTGAAATAAAGGTAGATCCCAAAATCTATGATGTCTATGTCGGCCAATACGAGCTTTCCCCTGATTTTACTATAGTCGTAACAAAGGAGAATGACCGGCTTTTTGTCCGAGCCACCGGTCAGCCGGAAGTCGAGATTTATCCCGAGTCAGAGACAAAATTTTTCTTAAAGGTAGTCGATGCCCAGATAACCTTTGTCAAGGATGACAAAAACCGAGTCACGCAATTGATTCTCCATCAAGGCGGCCAGGACCAACCTGCAAAAAAGATTAAGTGAAAAAGTTAGCGACCCAAGCGCCTCTGGGAAGAGTGGCAAGGCGAGAAGAGATCGCTCGTACTGTCATCCATTTATAATAGAACGATTAGCCTTAGGCGAGAAGTTATTGATGCGAGTGTAAGGGCTTGTATACAGATTAAAACTTGATGCTAAACCCGGCTCTGTATCTGGGGTCCAAGCCGCTTTTCATGGGGTAGAGGATCTCGGAGAAAAGAAATAAAAAATTGGTTCCGACTGATATATAGGGATACTGAAATCCTTCATTTCTGGAGAATTGATATCCGCCTCCTGCGTATAGCTTGAAGATAAGAATTTTTGGAGGAAATAAATATACTGCTCCTGCCTGGAACTCAAGATCTTTTGTCGAATCTCTATGGTCAATGTTTCCCGTTGCATAAACATTGCTAGCTATTCGAAGTTTAGTGCCAAGGCTGGCGGGTTTAAAAAACCAGGAAAACGTTAAATAGTTTTTTGATGAAGAATCCCTGGGTGAGTTGGCTAGAATTTCAGTAGAGCCAATCGAGATAATTAAGACCATCAGAATACTGATCAAAAAAAGCTTTCTCATTCTTTCCTCCACTCAGTTTTTTGATTCTACCTGGAATTACTGCAAATATCATGCCAATTCTCTTCCTCATAAACCGCTCCTTTTTTCGCCCTAAAAAGAGGACAGATGTAAAAGAATTAAGCTATACTCTTTTCGTCAGGAATTCTTTATTTTTGATTTTGGAACCTGGATGCCTGTTTATCAAGAGACATAGTATGAAAGGAGTATCACATAGGCTGATGGGATGCTATTACTGTGTTAGCGAAAAACGGAGCCCTGCAGGATATCAATCACCAAGCTCAAAAAAAAATCGGGGGGAAAATCCCTCCAATTTTTTGCTGACTTGACTTAGCTTTCTTTGAGATCCTTGATGCTCTGCTCAATCTCGGGGGGTTTTATTTTTGTGGAGATGGGTGGCGGCTCAGCTCCTTCCTTCAACATCTTCACAATGCCGTCGAAGAAGGAGTTGTCAGAAACCATGACCGCTGGAGCCAAGATTTCACCTTTATACTTTCCCCCGGCGCGTAACTCAACCTTTTCATGGGCGATTACTTTACCCTCCACCTCACCTTCTATGATTACGTACTCTGCCTTCACTTTACCCTTGAGCCTTCCTGTCTTGCCTACTAACAAGAGTGCAGTAAGGTCGATCGTCCCTTCGAATTGTCCGTTTAGAAACAGGTTGTGGGAGCCCTTTATGTTCCCCGTCACGCTTATCCCATCAAAAATTGCCGTTGTTCCCGTTTTCTGAGCTTTTTCTAGCATACGTCGATTCAGTTTCTTCAAAAGCCCCTCCTATATTCGGATTTTCCAAGCCATATTTTGGGGTAGGAATGTACTTTTATTGTTAATTTTCAATTTTTTGATTTTCTGCACTTCCTACCTTTGTATGAACGCGGATATGTTTCTTTAATTCTACGCTAAAAAACTTATAGCATAGGAAAAATTTGAAGTCAATGAGAGAAGAGTAAAAAAATGATGTTATTAAGATCTGCGATTATTTAATTATAGCCCTAAGATTTTCTCTTTCGTACTCGCTTTTTTCCTTTTTTCAGTACCGGGAGTCCTCCTCAGCCTTATTCTCCTTATACCTATCTCTTCTCTCTGAGGAGGAGGAGTGACCTCTATCTCTTCTTTTTGTTCTTCATGAGGCAGAGGGAATTCTATTTCGATGTCTGGCGAGCTTTCTTCTTTTCCCTTCCCGACAGATGCTCAGAGTTTCTGAGTCTCTTTTTCCACCAAGTCTTTTGCTTCACTCGTCCTCAGCGCCCCTGCGTCTTTGATATCAATGTCTTCAACTTGAGGAGGAGTGACCTCAATCTCGGCGGGAGGTTTTATTTTTGTGGAGATGGGTGGCGGCTCAGCTCGTTTCTTCGACATCTTCACAATGCCGTCGAAGAAGGAGTTGTCAGAAATCATGACCGCTGGAGCCAAGATTTCACCCTTATACCTTCCTCCGTCGCGTAACTCAACCTTTTCATGGGCGACTACTTTACCCTCCACCTCACCTTCGATGATCACGTACTCTGCCTTCACTTTACCCTTTAGATTTCCTGTCTTGCCCACCAGCAAGAGTGCAGTAAGGTCGATCGTCCCTTCGAATTGTCCGTTTAGAAACAGGTTGTGGGAGCCCTTTATGTTCCCCGTCACGCTTATCCCATCAAAAATTGCCGTTGTTCCCGTTTTCTGAGCTTTTTCTAGCATACGTCGATTCAGTTTCTTCAAAAGCCCCTCCTATATTCGGATTTTCCAAGCCATATTTTGGGGTAGGAATGTACTTTTATTGTTAGTTTTCAATTTTTTGATTTTCTGCACTTCCTACCTTTGTATGAACGCGGATAGGTTTCTCTAATTCTACGCTAAAAAGCTTATAGCACAGGGAAAATTTGAAGTCAAATCCAGAAAAGAGTAAAAAAATGATGCTATTAAGATCTATGATTATTTAATTATGGCCTTAGGATTCTCTCTCTCGTAATCACTTCTTCCCCAATATTCTTCGAAGTTTTTAGAGCGCACTAAACAGGTAACTGCTCCATTTTCTATAATAACCCATGAATTTCTATAATTGTATTTTAGGTTACCGGTGTACCACTCAATTATATAGCGCGGGCTTCCG
>CAYTBG010000104.1:0-9304 GCA_964435925.1 uncultured Eubacteriales bacterium
GCATACCCTGTGCCTCGCATCTGCGGCAAACTCGATCCGTGAATAATCCAGGCTAATAAAATTTTTAAAAAGCCCTAAAGCTTTAAGCACTATATCAAAAAATTCCTGACTTGAGCAACTGCTTTTATTAGACAATTATACATAAAATGGGGCCTGGCCCCATTTTTATGGCCCCATTTTTATTCTTAATCACTTCTTTCTTTATAGAATGCTCGAAAGCTTTTAGCCTGTATTCACTAGTGTAATACGAAAAAAAAGACTCAAAAGTTTCTAAAATATTCTTTTTTCTGTTATAAATTGAAGGAGAAGGTGCATGAATATTTAAGCTGGAAATGGAGATCACCGCTTATACTAAGACACCTGTTATGCAATCGAACTGAACATCAGAACAAGCCTTGCAGAGTGGGGAGGCCAGGAAATTCGTATTACTCTGGAGCAGGATGGAGCCTTCACCCGGAAGGGAGTTTGCTTCATTGGCGGACATCAGACCAAATTCCAGCTTATAAAATAAAAACTTAGATGACAGAGGAAAAACAAGAATTTAAAAATCCTTTTCAACAGCTTGTCAAGAGCCGGAGGAGTATCCGCCGCTATCTGGAAAAGCCTGTTGAAAGAGAGAAGATTCTGACCTGCATCGAAGCTGCCCGGTTGGCGCCGTCCGCAGATAATGTCCAACCCTGGAGGTTTCTAATTATTGACGATCAAGATCTTAAAGCGCAATTTGCTAAAGAGGTTTTTTCAGGAATATATTTCATCACAAAATTTGCTGCCAAAGCCCCGGTTTTAATTTTGATACTGGCTCGGCTGGATATTATTGCCAACAGAATTGGGAAACAAATCCAGAACATTCACTATTACTACATTGATTCGGGAATAGCTGGTGAGCATATCGTGCTTCAAGCCGAGGAGCTCGGTCTGGGTACCTGCTGGATTGGTTGGTTCAACCCCCGAAAAGCCAGGAAATTTTTAAAGATTCCTCGTAAATACAAGATCGTTTCGCTTATGGCCATGGGCTACTACGAGAGAAAGCCTTCGAGAGAGAGGAAACGGAGGAAACTAGAAGAGATAGCCTGGTTCAACAAGATTGAAGAAAAGGACTAGGATAATAACTTGGGTTGATCCTTATCTTCTTTTGATGCGTTTCCAACAACAGGTAAAATTAGAACTGTTCCCAATTCTTCTTTCCCGTTTTTCATATAATTTTTAACAGATAGCCGTCTCTATAGCTTTGTGATTATAAAAAGCTATAGGTAAAACCAAAGGCAATAGCCTGCTTGATTTGGCGTTTTTTGGAGATGTCTTTGTCATAGAATAACCTGAAATTAATATTTATATTAATATACTTGGAGATCATTATGGTGAAAACGTTATCCCAATTTACGTCTGTTTCATCAAAAGCCTTAAATGCATAAAAGAGTTCTAATTTAGAGGTAAAAAGTGAGTTTTTAGTGATTTTCCAGCTGATATCAGTCACCGATTCGGCTCCGAATTCATTCTTTGTTTTCTCAATTTTATCTACGGTACCCGGGTCATCTGCATACGGTATGGGATAATCACTGGTGATGGTCTGTTTGAGTGCAACACCCAACCGACTTTTTACGATATCGTTTGGTTGATAGCCGACACCAATACTTTCTCGGAAATATCCCGGGTCCATAAAAGACGATATTTGTGTTTTTGGCTCCGTACCGTAATTGTAACCTGGTCCAAATTGAGTTTCGGCAGTACAGGCAGCGTAAGGATTAATATGTTTTCCAAACTTATACGTAAGGACGCTTTCCAATTTAATCTCATCGAGGGACTTGCGGGACTCTTGATCACCGATCTTAGTTGAACCATAGGTAAACTTACCGGAGTTAGCCCAATTAAACTTTTCCTGGCTATTTGTAAATTTGAAATTAAAATTTAGCTGCCAGGCAAATGAGTTTTCACCTCCCTGGGTCCAATTGCTTAAACTGGTTTGAGTTAAATTGATCCCTCCAACCATCTCTTTTTGCCAGCCATATTTTGGCTCCTCTTCTGGTTTTTCCTGTGCAAAAACATACGTTCCCAAAGAGATTGATAGAAACAATACGAGCACAACTGATTTCAATTTCATGACATCCTCCGTGACTGAAGACTTATTAAAAGGATTAAAAGGTCAGATTTCGACTTTGAAAATGCCCTTTAAGACGAAGCCTAAGATTATAGAAAGAGCGAAATAAACGCTAAGCCAGGGAGGGATGCCCAATAGCCAGGGAATGTTCCAGCCAAAAAGATTCATATCCTTGGCTGAATATCTTATCTCTATAGCTTTAATCGGCATGTCTCCTGGAATGGGAGATTCTCCGGGATTGATAAGTTCATTTATGAAGTTACGTTTAACTTTTAGAGGAGAAATCTTACTCAGCGGTCTTTGAGCGATAGCCACTTTTTTTGTGAGTTTTTGGCCGTTAACTATAAACGTTAAATCATGAACACCTTTTTCTCTTGCCTGGAGACGCCAGCTTATCTCCCTTCCTTCTTCAATCCTGAGGAGAGGAGTTTGGATGTCAAAACCTGAGGAGGGTTTGAGAGCAACATCGATGTCAAGAGGATTGTGACCTTCTTCCAGTTTAACCTTTAAGATTGTTTCCTGCCCGGGAGTTAAAGCCTCGTAGCCGAACCAGAAGTTAAGCTGGATAAGTATCAGAATGAGAGGAATGATCATCACCAGCATTGGTTTTGTAGAGTAGCTGATGTATCTTAAATTATAGCGGAGAATGTTTCCCTGCGCCTTAAAAGAGAGGCTCAGACTATCCTTGAACAAGCGAAGCTCGAGGAGATGGGCTTTTATTTTATTCTTGACTCTCTTTATTCCTTCTTGGTTTGAAGTGAAGCGAAAGACAAAAAGCATCAAGAGCGCTGTTAAAACTGAGATGAGTATCATGCCAATCCAGGGGTTCATGTTTCGAAAAAGGAAAAAGATGAAATCAAAAATTTTGCCGAAAGCAGAATTAAATATCCACATCATCCTTTTTCTTCAATCTGTCGTTGTGAGAATTGTGTCATTGCGAGCGACTGGAAGGAGCGTGGCAATCTCACATGAAAAGGTTGAGATTGCGCAGCCTGTTCCGAACATAGTGAAGGAATCTTCTTCGCTCCTCGCAATGACACATGTAATCAAGTAACTCAGGGACAAGGCCTATTCCTTAAGAAATGTATCCAAGCCCTTTAAGCTTTTTTTTGATTTCCTCCTCGGAATCGGATTCTTCGAGCTTCGCTATCTCTTTCTCCAGGCAATGGTTGATAAATTCCTCTGGAGAAGAATAGCCAGCCATTTTGGAGAATTTTTTAACTTTCTCCATTAAATCTTTATCGAGCTTTATTTTGGCTTTTCCCATTTTTTTCTCCTGGAATCTAAAATATCGGTTTTCCTACCATCTCCTTTGGTATTTCTATACCGAAGATTTTGAGTATTGTCGGCGTTAGATCATAAAGAGCCGGAGATTTGGCCTTTATCTTGCGGTTGGTGAGTAAAATTCCTGGAATAACTTCTGGAGCCATGCAGTGATCACCACTCCATTTTTCTGTGTTGTCCTCAACAATTTCTTTTGGGATTCTTCCTAATGGAGCAGCCCAGGACGTGCGGTAGCCATGGTTATAGCCGACAATGATATCTGGAGCTTCTTCCACATACGGACCTTGGTAAACATCTTTAGCAACAAAAGCTCTCAAAACAGGCCTTCCCCCTGTTTTGGGATCACGGAAATTTTCTAATTTATAAGCGATTTCTCTAACGAGAGCTTCCTTTTCTGGTCCTGGGTTGACAGCGCCTTCCGCCTCTCTTCCCTTTTGGTTAATGTAGAGGCTGTTCAGACCATAAGAATAAGCTTTGGTTCTAGACCAATTAGTATTCATGAAAAGATCTTCTCGACCCTGTTTCCAGGGATTAATCAGGGTGTGATAGCCGCTTTCTTTAAGCCATGTGTTTAGATTAAAAGAGCGGCGGAAGGGAGAGAACCCGTGATCGGACATGACAATGAGCACCGTATCTTTATCCACCTTCTCCATGGCTTTTGCCAGTAACTTATCCATCTCTTTATAGATATTTTCAATCGTGTTTCCGTATTTTTTTGCCAGGACTGGATCGTAAGAAGGATGTTCTTTATCAATAAGGCGCCAGAACATGTGCTGGCGTTGATCGGTGCTGGAGACATAATAGAAAAGAAGCCCGGAGGAAAACCTCGCCAGTTCATAATCGAACATCTCCAGCCTTTCTCTCAGGACAAGATCGTCCTGCTCAAGGAACTCGCCATCATCCAGAACGTCATTGTCAAGAGCCTTGGTATCAGCCGGAAGACCCTTGGTAAAAAATGGACCGAACCTTTTCTCCAGCTCTTCAGAGTATCCCTTAGGAGTGGAGATGGGCAGGACAGCTCGACCTGGGTCAATATTGATGGGTGAAATATAAAGCTTGAAGTTTGGCCGAACCTGTTTAAGGTAAAACACGCATATTCCGTTTACACTTTGGGTGGGAATCATCCTGAAGTGAATCTTTTTCCATGAACTCCACTCTCCTTCTTTGAGGATAAATTCGTGACCTTGGATCGAAATTTTAGCCACCGGATTCACCGGGTCGACAAAAACCTTAAATTCTATTGCTGATTCCGGCCTATCCTTTTTGAACGCATTCACAGGCCCGGGAAGCTTTGCTTGGACTCTATTAGCGATCAGATTGACTGGATGTATTCTTCCTCCACCTATATCCTCCTTGAGTTCTTTGGCTTCTGTTGTGTAGTAGTTGAATATACCGTAGCTTCCGAGTATATCTGGTGTTCCCATACCGGAAATTGTTCTCTGTTTTGTAAAGGATGGAGGATAATTAGCTGGGATTTTAAAAACGGTTGCCGGAATGTCATGCTCTTCGAGAATTTGCCAGAAAGCTTTTCCTTTGCGCATATTCTTTACCTCTCCTCCTGAAAGGGGAAGAACAAATTTTCCGATTCGAGCTGTTTTTTTTGCTTCCATAGTTTCGGATGCGGAAAACAGAGGAAAGTAGCGTTCAGGATCTCTGTGGATGAAATCAAATATAGCATGCCCCCCTGGATTCGTGCCGGTAGTAAAATTTGACCAAGCCACAGGACTTTGAGGTGGAATGCTTGTTCTCAAGGGGAGGAAGTCTCCCTGGCGCGCCAGCCGCTGGAAATAGGGAAGTTTCCCCTCCCTCATCCATACCTGGAGAAGGTGAGGGTCTATCCCATCAAGTCCAAGGATAAGGACTTTTTGGGGAGTCTCTCTCTTTCCAAAAACTTTTATAGGTAGGTCTGAGCTTCCCAAAGCCAGAAGAGAGCCAGCAGCCACGCCTAATTTAATGAATTCTCTTCGATCTATTTGATTCATTTTTTCTCTCCCTTTCTATTTTGATCTGAGGAAAAATTCTGGACATCTAGCAGTGAACGCCCGTCCATGTGCGAGGGCACCTGGAGGCCAAATAATTCAAGTGCTGTAGGAGCAATATCCATTATGGAAGGACTCTTTGTGTTTATTTTTTTGCTGCAAAAAAATATGCCGGGAACAATCCTGGGGTCGATGCAGTGATCTCCGCTCCAGGCTTTGATGTTATCTTCAAAGACAAGGTCATTGACTTTTCCAGTGACTGAATCCCAGGAAATCCTGTATCCTTCGTTGTATCCTACAATGAGATCAGGGCAATTATCTTTGTAAGGACCAGATGGAAATTCATCCCGATCGAAAACTTTATTTATGGCCACAGCGTTTCTTTCTTCGTCTTTAAGGCCATCCAACTTTCTTATGAGTTCTCTCTTTAAGCCCTTTATTTCTTCACCGGCATGAATCGTCCCCTTTGCTTCCCTTCCTTTCTGGTTTATGTAAATTCCCCCAAGACCCAAAGCATATGCTTTGGTGTGTTCCCAGTCGACATCCTTAAACCACTCGTCGCTTCCTTTTTTTCCTTTCTTAAGGGAGAGATAGCCATTCAGATAAAGCCAGGAATTGAGATTCACTCCACGGCGGAAGGACTTAAAGCCATGATCTGACATGATTATTACAACGTCTTTTTCATCTGTTTTGTCGAGAACTTTCCCCACCAGTTCATCCATTTTTTGATAAAGGTCTTGGATAACCTTGGCGCTCATATTAGCTTGTCCGCTTTCGAGCGCAGGATGGCTCTCATCAAGATACCGCCAAAACATATGCTGGATGCTGTCCGTGGTCTCAAAAACACAGGTGACCAAGCCTTTTTTTGTTTTATCCATGGCATTGAAAAGCATGTTTTCCCATTCTTCATGGTTTGAATAAGTCAATTCTAAGAAGGCTTCTTCGCTGAGAACTCCTTCGTTCAGAGCCCAGGTATCGTTTGCTTCTCCAAGCGTTATGAAGCTTCCCAGGAGCTTCGCCAAATAGACAGAATAGATAAATGGATGGGAAAGAGGCAGAGCTGGTTTTTCCGGATCTAAATTTAGCGGAGTGAGATACATCTCGAAATGAGGATGAATTTGAGAGATGTAAAAACGACAGATGGCTTTTATTTTTATTCCAAGGCCAGGGCGGAAGGTCAATTTTTTCCATCCTGAGAATGTCTGTTTTTCCAGCTTGAATTTCTGGCCAGAGACTTCCAGTAAGGCTTCTTCTTTATCGTTATCGATTGAAATTTGAAGAGGGAGGCGAATTTCTTCATTATTTTGCAGAAGGCTATTTTCTGGGCCTGATATGTAGGTTTCAATTTTATCCCCATTTAAGGTTACAGGGATATTCATCCCGCCTTCCCGCTTCTTTATTCTCTCTTTATCTGAGGTGTAAAAGGAGAAGGTCCCCTGGCTTCCTTTTAGGTCAGGAGTACACATGCCAGAGAGGAGATGTCCTTTGAATTTTTCTGGAGGAAAGGTTATTGGTACTCTCAGGATAGTGCTGAAAATGCCTTTCTGCCCCAAGATTTTCCAAAAAGGAATGCTCTTGCGCAGCCCTTTGATTTCAGGCTTTGAAAGGGGGATATTGTATTTTCCTAGAGACAGAGTTTTCTTAGGCTTTCCTATCCGCGCAGAGGAAAGATCTGGAAGATATGTCTTTGGGTCGCGGCTTAGAAAATCAAAAATGTTGTGTTTGGAAGGATTGGAACCTGTCATGAAAGAAGACCAGGCGACCGGGGATATGGACGGAATAGTCGTTTGAAGTTTGGCGTATGTTCCTCCTTTTTTTAATTTTGAAAAATTGGGAAGTTTTCCTTCGAACATATATTTTTCGACAAGAGTCGGCTCCATGCCATCCAGCCCGATGATTACAAATCTATTGATACTGCTTTTCTTATATGCTCTTTGCCCTTTTATGACCCGCAAGAGAAAACGAAAAGGCCACGAAAAAAAGGAGAAAAGAGCCAGGAAAAAAGTTAGAAAAAGGATAAAAAAGGAGCTAAGAAAGGCAAACCCTGCTCCAGGACCAATATAAGCTTGGAGGGGTAGAGAAAGAGCAAGTAAAAGAATGAAAAAAGGAAAAAAAGGGGATAGGCTACTTTTAGAGAAAAGGTTAGAGAAAAGGGGACAGGCTACTTTTTCTGGCAAAGGTTTTAGTTTACCAAGATGCAGGCTCCGCATAGAAATAGCGGCCTGTGCCATTTTTTTTCTTTTTCTAGGAAAAAGTTGAGTTCTCCAAGATTTAAATTGCGCGAAGAAAAAGTAGCCTGTCCCCATTTTATTTTTTTGAAAAGTCATCCAGGATTATCTTTGCTAAATCAGAGATGGAGAGGTCCTGGCCTTGTTCTTTTTTTGATAAGAAAAAAGCATCATCCCATGTGTGCATGCCCTGCAGTTTCGAGCGGCCAAAGATTTCCCTTTTCTTGACTGAGCCCTTCATATCAAAGCCGCACTCTGAGAGCACGATTAAATCTGGGCCCTCAACAAGATAGGGACCGGAGTAAATTTCCTCAACATCAAACACACATCTCACAACTTTTTTTCCTTTGTATTCAAGTCGTTCCAGTTTTTTACTGATTTCTTCTTTTAGAGCTTTTTTTTCTGATGGTTCAACGCAACCTTCAGGGAATTTTTCTTTCAAGTTCAGGTAGATACGGTTTGGTTCCATGACAAAAGCTCTGGATGAAGGAGAGATCTCGGCCAGGCTTTCGGGAGAAGGATTTTTGAACTTTAAATAGCCCTGCTCCTCCAGCCATGCATTAAGATAGACTTCCTGTTCGATCTTGGCAAATCCATGATCTGAAAGAAGATAGAGGCCTTTATCATTGTCAGTTAACTTCCGAAAAGATGTTACGATTTCGTCGATTACTCGGTCGATCTGGCTGTAGTAATCAAGGAAGTTTTGATGATACACATGGCTTTCATCTTCATAAGCATCCCATTGGAAATGATGGAGGCGGTCCGTGCCGGTGATGACAAATTCAAAATAATCCCAATCTTCTTTCCAAAAGAGATTAAAAGCTTTCAGGCGTGCAGTAAGGGTTTTAGCCAAGTCCTTCCAGAGAAATTCAGCATTTTCTGTTGATTTTTGGGTGTCAATATCGATCTGGTAACCCACCCGCTCTAGAGGAGCTTTGAAAGAGGGAGGATAAACTGCTTTAGAGAGTTCAATGGCTACAAAACCTGAAATCAGAATTCCGTTAATTTTGCGGGCGGGATAGGTGGAGGGTTGATTGATGATGATGCATTTTTTCCTTTGGTCTCCCAGCTTATCCCAGAATGTCTCTTTTTTTAGATCTAGGAAATTCGGGAAGCGAAGGTCATAAGAATCTCTTTTAAAGTCTGTAAAGCCAAAGATGCCGTGAGTTCCGGGATTTGTTCCAGTCATAAAATTTGTCCAGCTTACAGCAGAAATTTCAGGAAGGCTTGCCTTCATCCGCTGAATGTGGCCTGAATCAATAAGCTTCGAAGTAGCGGGCATGATACCTTTTTGAGCGAGGTCTAAGAGCAGGGAGTAGGGAACTCCATCCAGGCCTATCACCAAAACTCTTTCTTTCTTTTTTTTCTTAAAAAGTGGCATGAAACTCCTTATTATAGCATGGGACATGATGATGTCAATTTTTGCCAACTTTGAGAAAATGGGGAAAGGCCCCATTTTCTTTGTCTCCTTTTTCTGGTTTTTTGCATGGCGAAGACTGTATGGTGAAAAAACCGTGAGAAAGGCTGAGTGGGCATGGTTTCTCTCCGAAGGAGAGGAGAGCGAAGCCTTGAGAATAAATGGGGCTTGGCCCCATTTTCTGTGGCCCCATTTTCTGCTGTTATGTCCTCAAGTTGAGAATGTGCTTTTTCTTACAAAATGGGGCCTGGCCCCATTTATTTGGCCCCATTTATTCTGGGGCAAAAGCAACGTGTTTTTT
>CAYTBG010000105.1:0-9281 GCA_964435925.1 uncultured Eubacteriales bacterium
GGATGAAGATTTATATGTGAAGTTCAATAATGTCCTCATCTTCGAGGATATGGTTACGGTTGACCTTTTGACCTTGGTATTTGTTTTTACTCCATATTCGAGCATACTTCAGGTTTTGGGAAAAATCCTTATGCACAGTCTTAGCCATTGTCATTACCGAAGATCCTTTTTTAAGTGTATACGGATCATTAAAGTCGACTTTCTTACCTGGAATTTTACTGTAAACTCGGATTACATGAAGCATGGAGAATATTCTGTTTTTCAAATATTCAAGTCCATCTCCGCTGCTAGCAGAAACCGGAATGGGGCTAAACTTGGATCCGAGGGCTTTTTTTAATACGTTATAATTTTCTTCTGCGGAGGGAAGATCCTTTTTATTGGCCACGATCAAAGTTTTTTTATAAAAGAACGGAACTCCAAAGGGAATTTCCTGGCCTTCAGCAATTAACTCTATTTTCTTTTCTTTTAACTTAGCCAAAAGAGTCTGTATGATATCAGCTGGGCTCTGGCCGGATAAATCCACAAGAAACAAAATTCCATCTGCATCTTTGATCAGTTCATAGTGCCAGACTTCCATGTATTCAGGCGTGATAGGCGGTGTGTCTATGAGTTGAATCTGGATGTTTTTATATTCCATCATTGCCGGATAGGGAGTGCGGGTTGTAAAAGGATAATCTCCAATTTCAGGATTTGCGTTGGATAAAGACTTTATCAGCATGGATTTGCCTACATTGGGGGGTCCGATCAAAATAATTTGACCTGCTCCTGTTTTGTCAAAGTGGAATGAGAGAGCATGTTTGGCGATGGTTGGTTTTTTTTGAGCTGTGGATTTTAGTTTGGCAATCTTTGTTTTAAGCAGTGCCTGAAGCTTTTCTGTGCCTTTATGTTTAGGAACTAAGGAAAGAAGCTCCTCTAAAATGATTCTTTTTTCTTCGGGCGTCTTGGCAGTTTTGAGTTTCTTTTCTGCTTCGAAATACTGAGGTGGTAAATTTGCCGGCATCAGGACCTCTTTTCTCTCAATTATAATCAATCGCAATCTTATTTTCAAAATGCATTATTTCTAAGACTTAATCTATGCCTAAAATTTATTCATTAAAATCAAAAATGTGGGCTTGATAAATCAAGTCCCTACAGAAATTGATTTTGAGAAAAATGGGGACAGGCTACTTTTTCTGTAAGAAATGTCCACGAGCAGAGGCGGTCTTCTTCCTTCCAAAAAAAGTGGCCTGTCCCCTTTTTTTTGCCAAAAATTGATTTTGGGGTGAGGTCTTGTTTTTTGCTTTTTTTGATTCGTCAACCCCACTTTTTTAATCCTAAAAAAAAGGTTATTTTCCTTTACTAAATTGTCCATTTTAGGTATAATTATATGCGAAAATTATGCCTGTTGGGTTAAGCAAAAAGTCCCCCCTGCCTAGCCCTTCTTCTCTCTCAAATCGGAAGAAAATGAAAGACAAAAAATATACTGCTGAAAGCATAAAAGTACTCAAGGGGCTGGAGGCTGTTCGCAAGCGACCAGCCATGTATATCGGGAGCACGGGTCCTGATGGATTGCACCATCTGGTCTATGAGGTTGTTGACAACAGTATTGATGAGGTCTTAGCTGGATATTGTTCAGAGATTGATGTGATTATTCATGTGGACTGTAGTGTTACTGTCATCGATAATGGCCGCGGTATTCCAGTCGGGATGCACAGGAAGGAGAAAAGACCTGCTCCGGAAGTCGTGATGACAACCCTTCATGCTGGTGGGAAGTTTGACACCAAATCATACCAGGTCTCCGGCGGTCTTCACGGAGTCGGCGTCTCTGTTGTCAATGCCCTCTCAAGCAAGCTCGATCTAGAGATAAAAAGAAATGGTGGTGTCTACACCCAGAGTTATGAGAGGGGCAAGGTTGTAACAAAATTAAAGCGTATAGGCAAAACAAAAAAGACTGGAACAAAGGTTACTTTTGAGCCTGATAAAGAAATTTTCGACTCCGTAGAATTTCATTTTGAGATTTTATGCCAGAGATTAAGAGAACTATCTTTCTTGAATAACGGACTGAAGATAACTCTTGTTGATGAACGAAGCGACAAGATGAATGAATTTCTGTATAAAGGTGGAATTAAGGAATTTGTGCAGTACCTCAATCAAAATAAGACCATACTCAACCCAAGGCCAATATACTTCGAGCATAAAAAAGATAGTGTTGTTGTGGAGATGGCCCTTCAGTATAACGCGAGCTATTCTGAGACCATTTTTTCTTTTGTAAACAATATCAATACGACCGAGGGCGGTACCCATTTAATCGGATTTAAGGCAGCCTTGACCCGGTCCATAAACAGTTATGCTAATGCTAATAATCTGATTAAGAATTTAGATCAGAATTTATCCGGCGATGACACGAGAGAGGGATTATGTGCGGTTTTAAGCTTGAAGATTAAAAACCCTCAGTTTGAAGGCCAGACAAAGACAAAACTGGGAAACAGCGAAGTGAAAGGAATAGTAGAATCAATAGTGAACGAGCAGCTATCGACATATCTTGAGGAGAATCCAACTGTAGCCAAGAAAGTTGTCCTGAAAATTTTAGAAGCGGCAAGAGCAAGAGAGGCTGCTCGAACAGCCAGAGACCTGGCTCGTCGCAAAGGGGTTTTAGAGTCAACTTCGCTTCCCGGGAAACTGGCTGATTGCCAGGAAAAAGATCCTGCTCACAGCGAGATCTTCATCGTGGAGGGAGACTCTGCAGGTGGCTCAGCCAAGCAGGCGCGGGATCGCCGCCATCAGGCTATCCTGCCTCTTAAAGGGAAAATTCTCAATGTGGAGAAAGCCAAGTTTGAAAAAATTATTAAGAGTGAGGAGATAGGGATAATTATTTCAGCTCTGGGAGCTGGAGTAGAGCAGGCAGATTTTAATCTAGAAAAACTGCGCTATCATAAAGTCATTATTATGACAGACGCTGATGTGGATGGCTCCCATATAAGAACTCTTATCATGACTTTCTTTTACCGACAGATGCCTCAACTTGTTGAAAACGGCTATCTCTATATTGCCCAACCCCCTTTGTATAAGATAACGAAAGGAAAATCAATTCAGTATTTAAGAGATGAGCGGTCTTATGAAAAATACATAATTAAGAAAATTTCAGAGGAATTCAAAGTTAAGATGAGCAGACAGAAAGAGTATATAAGCGGCGATAGATTCAGAAAATTCCTCCATAGAATAATTGCCAAAAAGAATTTTATCCAGCTACTCGAGAGAAAAAACTATCCGTTCTTCCTGATCGATATTCTTCTTAGCAGCGGAGTTGAAGATACAGACTTTTTGAGCAAGAAGAATCAATTGGAGAAAATCCAAAGCCTTTTAACAAAGAAAGGCATAACCTCAGATTTAAGCTTGGATGAGGAGCATGGTCTCCATGAATTAGCAGTCAATTTTCAAATAAACGGCATGAATGTTTCTTGCAAGGTTAACTATGATTTAATAACATCAGCTGAATACCGAAACCTCTGCAAGATACACAAAGAATTAGAAAACTTTAGAGCTCCTTTTCATGTTTTAGGCAATAGCGAAAAGGTGAAAATTGAAAACGAAGCAAAGCTTCTCGACTTCCTCTTCCAAAGGGCAAAAAAAGGTGTTGTCATCCAAAGATACAAAGGACTGGGTGAGATGGCTCCCCAACAGTTGTGGGAGACAACCATGGATCCAGAGGAAAGATATCTGCTTAAAGTCACGATAAAGGATGCAGTAGAGGCAGATAAAGTTTTTACCATCCTCATGGGAGAAGAGGTTGAATCACGGAGGAATTTCATCGAAGAGAATGCTCTTGAAACTCAGAACCTGGATATTTAGAGAAAAATTCGGGAGCATTTTCATTCTTTAAAAAGGATAAGGGATGAATAATAAGTCTGCTGAAGTCAGTCTCGAGATGGAGATGAAGCGGTCTTACCTTGATTATGCCATGAGCGTGATCATAGGTCGGGCCATCCCGGATGTAAAGGATGGGCTTAAGCCTGTCCATCGCCGCACCCTTTATGCCATGTATGAAACTGGAACCGCCTGGAACAAGTCATACAAAAAATCTGCCCGCATTGTGGGAGATGTCATTGGCAAGTTCCATCCTCATGGTGATACTGCTGTCTATGATACCCTGGTCCGCATGGCTCAGGATTTTAGTCTTCGCTATCCCTTAGTAGATGGCCAGGGAAATTTTGGTTCCATAGATGGAGATCCTCCTGCAGCCATGAGGTATACAGAAGTCAGAATGAAAAAAATTACCCAGGAACTTCTGGTAGATATTGAAAAGAATACAGTCAACTTTGTTCCCAACTATGATGGAAGTCTCCAGATGCCTGAAGTTCTTCCTGCCAAATTTCCCAACCTCCTGGTTAACGGAGGCTCAGGGATTGCTGTCGGCATGGCCACAAACATCCCTCCCCATAATCTGAATGAGGTCGTAGAGGGCATAATTCATTTAGTCCGAAATCCCAAAGCCAGCTTGGAAAATATCATGAAGTTTATTCCTGGCCCGGATTTTCCAACTGGAGGATATATTTTCGGTCTGCAAGGAATAAAGGATGCTTACAGAACAGGAAGGGGAATCATTTATTTAAGGGCAAAAGCCATGATTGAGAGAGGCAGGAAGATTGAGCGAGACAAAATCGTCGTAACTGAAATTCCCTATCAAGTGAACAAGTCACGGCTTCTGGAAAGCATTGCCAGCCTTGTGAATAATAAGAAAATCGAGGGGATTGCAGATATAAGGGACGAATCGGATAGGGAAGGCATGCGAGCCGTTATCGAGGTTAAAAAGGGAGAACTTCCTGAGATTGTTCTGAACAACCTCTACAAGCATACAGCTCTTCAAACATCATACGGAATTATTATGCTGGCGATAGTAGAGAAACAGCCGAAGATACTCAGTCTTCTTGAGGCGATGCGCTACTTTGTTTCCCACCGACAGGATGTGGTTCGACGGCGCACACGCTATGAACTGAAGAGGGCAGAGTTAAGGGCTCATATTCTGGAAGGACTGACTATTGCCCTGGATAATCTGGATGAGATCATAAGCCTTATCCGTTCTTCTCGAACGGTAGATGCGGCAAGGAACGGCCTCATCACCAGTTTTCATCTGACCAAGACTCAAGCTCAGGCCATCCTTGATTTACAGCTGCAAAAACTGACTCGACTGGAAAGAGAAAAGATTCAAAGAGAATACAAGGAATTGAAAAAAACGATCTCAAGATTGAAGAAAATTTTAGGCAGTGAGGAGCTTATTCTGGATATCATCGTGGATGAGCTAAAACAGATAAAAGAGGATTATCAGGATGAGAGGAAAACAGAGATCATGAAGGAGGAGATTACAGAGCTCAGTCCGGAAGATTTAATCAAAGAGGAAGATGTCGCCATCACTTACACCTCGTCCGGCTATGTTAAGCGCACTTCTCTTAGCAACTACCATTTCCAGAGTCGAGGAGGAAAGGGGAAAAGAGGTATCAGCATGAAGCCTGAAGATGTGGTCCAGGACCTCTTTATTTCCTCTACCCATAGCTATCTTTTATTTTTCACCAACAAAGGGCGCCTCTACTGGCTGAAAGCTTTGGAGATACCAGATGTGGGTGTTTCAGGCCGGGGAAAACCCATAAAGAATCTCCTCCAGTTAAGCCCAGAAGAGAAAGTTTGTTCCGTTGTTGCCGTGAGAGATTTTTCCGGCGATCGCTATGTGGTGATGATAACCTCGAAAGGACGGATGAAAAAAACAAGATTGAGCGGCTTTCGAAACATCCGCCGGGGGGGAATTATTGCTATCGGTATCGACCGCAAAAATGAATTGCTTACGGCAAAATTAACCGATGGCCAAAGGGATATTTTGATCGGGACAAAGCTAGGGAAAGCCACAAGGTTCAACGAGAGCCAAGTAAGACCGATGGGACGTCAAGCCGCCGGTGTAAAAGCAATCTCCCTGAGACCTAAAGATGAGATTATTGGAATGATTGTTGTAGGGGAGAAGGATGAATATGTCTTCACTGCAAGTGAAAAGGGCCGGGGGAAAAAGACTGATATCAACCTCTATCCCCGCCACAGAAGAGGGGGGAAGGGCGTCATCAATCTCATAGTTAACGCCAGAATAGGAAAAGCACTAGGGATAGTAGGGATTTCAGAGGAAGAATTGCTCTTGATTACAAAGATTGGAAAGGTGATCCGGATAAAGACAGGGCAGGTGAGGCCTTCAGGAAGAGCAACTCAGGGAGTAAAAATAATTAATCTTGAAAAGGGCGACAGAGTTGTCTCTATGGCCAAGGTCATGGAAACGTAATTGGGGACGTTCCCAAAGGATCATAATTAAAGGGGACAGGCTACTTTTTTTCCCTTTTTATTGTAGGGATTTGATTCATGTAGGGTTTGATTCATGTAGGGGCTTGATTCATCAAGCCCACCTTTTAAGGTTCTATAAATAATTTATTTATCAATAGGGGATTGTTTTATCTGCAGAGTCATATTGTAGAGGCTTGATTTATCAAACTTGCCTTATTCATTTGTATTATCAAAAATGTGTGTCTGATGAATCAAACACCCACACAACATGAATTGTAGATGGGGTTGATGAATCATATCCCCGTATAAAGAATGCTTGACAGGCGTATCTCTTATTCTTTAATATTTACTCACCTTAAAATAAGGAGGGAGTCATGGTTGAGACACTAAGTCAACTTTTTCTCAATACGATAAAGTCCTATCCAAAAGATGATTTGTTGCTTTCTAAAAAAGAAGGAAAGTATGGGCCCATTTCTACTGAAGAGTTTGCTGATAGAGTTAAATACTTCTCTCTAGGGCTGAGAGACTTAGGGCTTGAAGCAGGGGATAAGCTCATCATCCTTTCTGAGAATAGACCGGAGTGGGTCATTTCCGATATCGCAAATTTATGTCTGGGCGGAATCACCGTTCCCATTTATACATCTTTAATCCCCGAGCAAATTAAATATATAATCGATGATTCCGATGCTAAAATAGTGGTGGTATCTGACCAAGGTCAGTGGCAAAAAATAGAAGCTATTAAATCAGAACTGACAAAGGTTGCGAGTTATATCACCTGTTTATCTGAAGCCCCTGAGGGAGTTTTAACCTTTGCCCAGGTGTTAGAGAGAGGGAAAAAAATGGATAAGCAGAATCCAGGGCTTTTCGAAAAAATGGCCCTGGAAGTCAAACCTGATGCTATAGCTTCCATTATCTACACATCAGGGACGACTGGCCCCCCCAAAGGAGTCATGCTGACCCACAGCAACATTTTCAGCAATGTTAAAACCTGTTCGTCTATACTTCCATTCAAAGATACAGATACAGTACTTTCTTTTTTGCCCTTATCCCATATTTTAGAGAGAATGGCCATGTTTGTTTACCTCTACAATGGCATGTCCATTGGCTTTGCAGAGAGTATAGACACTTTAGGGGAGAATTTACTTGAAGTTCGACCTCATATCATGGTCAATGTTCCTCGAGTGCTCGAGAAGATTTACGCGAAAGTCATTGATAATGTTCAAGTAAGTTCCTCTTTAAAGAGAAAAATATTCTTCTGGGCTGTGAAAGTGGGAAGAAAATATGGCAGAAAAAAAATTCTAAATCAGCCGATATCAAAGCTTCTACAGTTCAAACGGAACTTAGCCAATAAGCTTGTTTTCTCCAAGGTTTATGCGAAGACTGGAGGAAGAGTAAGGTTTTTTCTCTGTGGCGGTGCTCCGCTTTCCAAAGATATTGGAGAATTTTTCTACGCGATAGGTTTGACTGTCATAGAGGGGTATGGTTTGACAGAAACTTCTCCGGTTATCACAGCAAATACGTTTGAAAATCTGAAATTCGGAACAGTAGGAAAGCCTATCCCCGAGGTGGATGTGAGGATTGATGAGGATGGCGAAATATTGACAAAAGGACCGCATGTGATGAATGGATATTACAAGAAAGAAGCCGCATCTCGAGAGGTCTTTGAAGGAGGGTGGTTTCATACAGGAGACATGGGGCATTTTGATAAGGAGGGATTCCTTGTTATCACGGACAGGAAAAAGGACATCATTGTGACCTCAGGAGGAAAAAACGTGGCACCCCAACCAATTGAAGGTATCCTGAATTTAAACCCTTATATTTCTAATGCATTGGTCATTGGAGACAGTAGAAAATTCATATCTGCTCTTCTAGTGCCTAATTTTGAAAAACTAGAGGAATATGCCAAGCAAAACAATATCAGCTTCGAGGACCACCGTGATCTGGCGAAAAATGAAGAAATCGTAAGATTTATCCAGGAACAGGTGGATCACTCTGCGTCCAATCTTGCTTCTTACGAGAAAGTCAAAAAGATTGCCCTTCTGGATAAGGAATTCGAAATTGAAAAAGGAGAAATTACTCCCACCTTAAAGGTTAAAAGAAATATTGTCGAGGAGAAGTACAGAGGCGTCATCGATGCTATGTACAGAGAAGATTGAAATGGCTCCAGAAAAGAGTCTTAATTAAAGCTGATCATGTATCGCAATACAATATCCTGCCACAATTTTCACAGAGAATAATCTTCTCTTTTCCTTTCAGCTCATTTATCACTTGAGGTCTGATGCGCAGATGACACAGAGAACAAAACTCTTCTTTTACAGGAGAGAGAGCAATTCCACCATTTTTTTTATATATTTTCAGATAGAGGTTTACCTGGTCAGAAGGGATTTTTGGCACAAGTTTTTCTTTTTTTTGGTTTAACTCATCCCTCTTTGCTTCGAATTTCTTTTTTTCTTGTTGGAGAACATCTTTTTCCTTCGAGAACTTCTCTTCCGCCTCACTGTATTTTTGGCTTGCAGTCTTGATTTCACCCTCGATTTCATCAGCTGAGAGCATTTCGCTGATTATCTCATCTTCCATATCATTGACCTTCTGTTTGGCTTCTCCTATTTCTTTAAGAAGAATGCTGTATTCTCTGTTTGTTTTGACTTCATTGAGCTGGTGATTATACTTTGATATTTGTTCCTTAATATCTTTGACCTTAACTTCCAGATCTCTTCTTTTTTTCTGATTCCGGGCCATTTTTTCTTTGGCCAGAGTGACAATTTGGGAGCTGGTTTCTATCTTATTGTTGATTTCTTCGATCTTGGAGGGGATATTTTCGAGGAAAAGAGAGACATCAGTTATTTCTTTATCAAGCTTCTGAAGGTTAATCAGTTTTTCAAATTCAATATCCACATCTTTTCCTCTGGAAGAAAATGGGCCTACCAGGATTCGAACCTGGGACCTGCCGGTTATGAGCCGGAGGCTCTACCGCTGAGCTATAGGCCCTT
>CAYTBG010000106.1:0-9217 GCA_964435925.1 uncultured Eubacteriales bacterium
CAAATAGGAAGAAATTATTCCAATCTTCATATATTTTTCCTAAAGCAGTATCTCCGTTAAAGAAGACGGATGAAGAGGACTCAGGGTGCAGCAATCAGCTGGTCTACACAAGTTCGATTATATAAAAACCTCGCCTTCCCCAGAGACATTTTATGGCTGGGAAGCCTGGACTCGAACCAGGAACGGATGATCCAGAGTCATCTGTGTTACCATTACACCACTTCCCAGCACGTGGAAATTCTTCGGGGATATTATACTACAAAATATGGGCCTTGTCCTAAAGTGTCACTAATGTCTCTGAACGAGAACAGGGCTTATTTTTCGATTGTTTTACTTATCTTGGCCCAAGTGTCACGTAAGGATACTGTGCGGTTGAATACAGGTTTTTCGTCCGTAGAATCGATGGTATCAACAAAAAAATATCCCAGTCTTTCAAACTGATAGCGGCTTCCCGGTGCTGCCCCTTCCAGGCTTGGTTCAACTTTGCACGAGGTTAGAGTCTCCAGCGATTTCGGATTCAAGTTAGATTTATAATCAGCGCCATCCTCTACCTCGGTAGAATCTCTTTTTGTGAAAAGATGATCGTATAAACGCACCTCAGCCTTAATAGCATGGTTAGCTGAAACCCAGTGCAATGTTCCCTTAACTCTGCGCCCATCAGGAGAGCCACCGCCTCGTGTTGCCGGATCATACCTGCACTGCAGCTCGACTACTTCACCTGTTTTTTTGTCCTTAATCACATCCTCACAGGTGATATAATAGGCATAACGCAAACGAACTTCTCGACCAGGAGCCAGGCGAAAAAATTTCTTTGGCGGCTCTTCAAGGAAATCGTCTTGTTCAATGTAAAGAACTCGTGAAAAAGGAACTTTCCTCGTTCCCATGCTTGCATCCTCTGGGTTATTTATAGCTTCTAATTCTTCCACCTTATCTTCAGGATAGTTAACAATAACCACTTTAAGCGGGCGTAACACCGCCATAACTCGCTGAGTTGTCTTGTTTAACTCCTCACGAACACAATTCTCAAGTTGAACCAAATCCACAATACTGTTTGCTTTTGCTACCCCGATAATATCGCAGAATTTCCTGATAGACTCTGGCGTATAGCCGCGTCTTCTCAGTCCCGATAAAGTTGGCAAACGCGGATCATCCCAGCCGTTTACATACCCCTCTTCCACAAGTTCCAGGAGTTTTCGCTTGCTCATAATAGTATGACTGAGATTGAGGCGGGCAAACTCTATCTGCTGGGGATGATGAACTTTCAACTCATCAAGAATCCAATCGTACAAAGGACGATTATTCTCAAACTCTAAAGTGCAAACAGAATGCGTAATCCCTTCAATCGAATCAGAAAGACAATGGGTAAAATCATACGTAGGATAAATACACCACGCATCACCTGTTCTGTAGTGACTTTTCTTACGAATACGATATAGCGTTGGATCACGCATCAATAAATTAGATGATGCCATATCGATCTTTGCTCGCAAAACGCGAGCACCATCCTCGAATTCTCCGGCTTTCATGCGCTCAAGCAGGTCCAGGTTTTCCTCGACGGGCCTGTTTCGATAAGGACTCTCTTTTCCAGGCATCGTCAATGTGCCCCGGTATTCTCTTATCTCGTCCATACTCAAATCACAGACATAAGCCTTTCCCTTTTTTACTAACTCAACCGCAAAGTTATAGAGCTGCTCAAAATAATCAGATGCATGATACAACCGGTCTTCCCAATCGAACCCAAGCCATCTCACATCTCCCTTTATCGATTCCACATACTCTATCTCTTCCCTCTCTGGATTTGTATCGTCAAAGCGCAGGTTACATAGTCCCTTATAATCAGCGGCAAGGCCAAAATTGAGGCAGATAGACTTGGCATGTCCGATATGAAGATATCCATTCGGCTCAGGCGGAAACCGGGTATGAACCCGGCCTTTGTATTTATTGGTCTTCAGGTCATCATCAATAATATCTCTGATAAAATTTGATTTGGTCTCTGGCTTATTCATTTATCGATGCCTCTCATTCGCTTTATTACTTTTTCTTTGCCCAGAAGTTCCATCACCTCAAAAAGCCCGGCTCCTCTCGTCTTCCCGCTTATGGCCAGTCGGGTCGGATGGATAATATCCGCAGCTTTAAGTTCTCTTTCCTCGGCAATATCACGGCATATTTTTTCTATATTTTCATGGGAAAAATCTTCCAGCCCATCCAGCCGATCGGCAAATATCCTTATATTATCTTTATTTTCCTCTTTATCGAGGTATTTCCTTTTGCCTTCTTCATCCATGGCAAAATCGTCTTTAAAAAACCAATCGGTAAGATTCCCTAATTCCCTCAAAGTCTTTATCCTTATTTTATACAGGTCCACAAGCTTTGAGATGTAATCATCTGTCACCCCGGACATATCAAAACCTGCAGTCAAAAGCTGATCCTTGATAAGCGGCAGGAGTTTCTCTGTCTTTTCCTTCATTATATACTCGCCGTTCAACCATCTTAGTTTTTGAATATCGAGCTTTGCTTGAACGTCACTCATGTCGCCTATGTCAAACAACTTCACTGCCTCGTCCATCGATAAAACCTCATGGTCTTCGCCAGGAAACCATCCCAAAAGTATAAGATAATTCGCGAGAGCCTCAGGCAAAAAACCCTCTCTCTTATACTCTTCAACTGAAACACCGCCGTGTCTCTTAGAGAGTTTCGCTCCATCTTGACCCAATATAAGCGGCATATGTCCAAATTTCGGTGGTGTATGCTCCATTGCCTCGTAAAAAAGTATCTGTTTAGGTGTGTTGGAAATATGATCATCTCCTCTCAGAATATGGGTTATCTCCATATAAGTATCATCTACCACACAGGCAAAATTGTATGTAGGAGACCCGTCGGATTTAATCATGACCTGGTCTTTGATATCATCGGTATTAACAGTTATTTTACCGTGTATCATGTCATTTACTTCTATCGAGCGGCCTTTTTCCACTTTGAAAATAATAGCCTCGCCTTCTTTGTAGGCTTTTCCCTTGGCAAGTATCTCTTCCGCTTTTTCTCTATAGACATCGAATCGCTGGCTCTGGTGTAGAGGCTCTTCGTCCCAGTCGATTCCCATCCATTTAAGATCCTCAAGAATCTCGTCGAGAAACTTTTTACTAGACCTGACCTTGTCAGTATCTTCTATCCTGAGCAGGAATTTGCCGCCAGTATGCCTCGCATACAGCCAGTTAAAAAGCGCAGTCCGCGCACTCCCCAGGTGCAAAAATCCAGTCGGGCTTGGCGCAAATCTTACTTTAACCATGATGATCTCCTGGATAAACAACAAATCTTACATATAACATAGCAAAATATCAGGGTCAAACAGAGAAGAGAAGAATACCAAGGCACAGCTAAAATTTCCTGTGCTTGAATCTCTTTCTGATTAAGTTGTTCCTAATTTTGATGTAACTTCTTCTAAAAGGCTCTTCACTAGTGTTCTTCTTCTATCTGACATTATGCAAGATATCATTTTGCGTGCTCTTTTGACGCTGAACCCTCTAGGGAGTTCAAGTTCGGGAAGAGAACGGAAAAGCCTTGATTTTGTAGGGCTCAGGTAAAAGAAATCGATAAGTGCTTTTTCCGGGATCGCTATCTTTGCTATACTCCTTCCCACAGCTTCAAACCCAAAAAAGAAGGAAGGATGCACATGATGGATTGAAACAGCTCCAAGAGAAGTCTTATACCTCTTTGTTCTAGCTATTGAGACTGCATAAGTAACTGCAGGAATCTGTGAAATCATGTCGTGATAATAGAGCGCGCTTTGGAGGGAAACATAGCTTGGAAAAGGGCTTGTGAGGTATTGCGGCAGAGCCAAAGGCTCCAGCCTTTCATTGAAAGCCCACAGTCCCCTACGCAAGTGTTCCAGATGTCCAGATTCAGCAAGACGAGCGAGAAGCTTGCTCGCATGAGTATTATTTATTTTTAGAAAAGCGGCAGCATCTGAAGTCTGAAATACTGTTTCTTTAATTCCCAAGAGTTGAGTATGGACATCAACAAGCTTCATGATAAATCCTCGTTTAATGCTTTTATAACTTGTAATCTCATATTGTCCCAGACTTCTTCTGATTCATATTGAGGCTGATCCTCAGGCTCCAGATACGAAATAACTTGACTCTTGAATGTTGCATAATCCAAAGAGAGGATGTTTTCTACTGCTATATTTAAATTCTTACGTAGCTTCTCTGGCAATGTTTTTCTTATGTCTCTTAAAGTCAGAAGGAGATGAAGATCAAATAAGTCTCTCGCTTGCACAGCACGCCTAGAGATGAGCGCTCTTATTTTCTGTTCGCATGCAACCTCTGGCGGATAGTGATTGGCCATGATTGGAGAAATCTCGTAAGCGCGGATGATTTCAGGAGCAACCAATTCGAACTTTATAGGCTCTTCCAAACCTCGTCTTGAAAACTCAATCCTCGTCGGCAGAGGCTTCTCAATCTGAGGAACAACTAATCCCATCTTCCATCTTTGAGTAGTTTCTGTCTGTTTGTGTTCGGTAATGTGTTCAATCTCAATATCTCTGACCTGAAGGATATCCCTAAAGGGTCTTGAGTTTAAGATACTATTGATTTTCTTGCGGAGAACATCGATCGCTATCGATTGAATATCTAAATCGATATCTTCAGAATAGCGAGGGCTCTTGAAAAAGAACCTCATATTGCATCCGCCTTTTAGAGCATAGAATCTCTTATCCAGCTTTCGTCCTATTTGGGTTAGAAAAAGGAGGTGGAATAGTTCTACATATTGCCTAGGTATGTATTTTTCCATGATGTTCTTCCTCGAAATTTATAATACCAATAATTGACATATAAGTCAATTATCAGTATTATATTTCTCGCATTTTCCCTCCAAACGCACGCCTGATACGCTCTTTACTATGCTCATCTTATAACCAGCTCCACAATAAAAAGGGGACAGGCTTCTTTTTCGGTATGAATTGTCCACGAGTAGATACAGTCTTCTTTATTACAGAAAAAGTAGCCTGTCCCCTTTTTTATGTTCCTTTTTTATGTTATGTAAAATTGAAGAGGCAGATTAATGAGTAATGGTGAGAACGAGATGAAAAGCCGGGCAGGAAGAAATATTGTTATCCTGATCCTCGCACTCCTCTGCACCCAGACATTGCTAAAAGCTCTTCCGGAGAAGGATGAATTCGAGATAGTTCATTTTTCCTTAGATATCGAGATAATCCCTGACGAGCATGGACTAAAGGGAGAAGCAAAGCTAAGACTTCGCTCTGGAATCAATGGCTTAAAATCTTATGATTTCCATCTTCGACCCTCTCTTCGTGTCAACTCAGTCAAAGATGAAAACGATAATGCTCTTGTCTTTTCCCAAAATAAGGTTGAAAGAATCTTCCCAAATTCCGAAACGAGCCTTGTTCGTGTCAAGTTGGATCAGGAACTTTCCGAGGGAGAAACAGTTGAAATCGTGGCTTCTTACGACGGCATATTTTATATGCCCTCTGATTTTGATCCCAAGGAGAGGCGATATAACAGAGCCTTTTCCTCTGTAACCAAGGAAGCAGCATGGCTTCGCCCTGTCCAGCTCTGGTATCCCTACATCGCTAATAAGTCTATGCCGTTGACTATAAAGGCCAAAGTACCTTCAGAATGGACAGTTATAACCAACGGAGAATTGGAGAGTACCGCCGAAGAGAATGGAAAGAAGATTTTCATCTTTCAAGAAGGGGAGATCTCCAGTTTAGACATTTTCCTGTTCGCAGCTTCATATATTTCAAAAAGCAAAACGATCGGTGATTTTCATATAACGGCTTACTTCTTCCCTCATAACAGAGACTTTCTTGATCCCTACATCGAGAAAACTGAAGAAATCCTCAGTTTTTACACTCAGAAATTTGGCGCTCCTGACGCGGAGAAATTTAATATTATTGAAATCGGAATGAGCTATGGCACTGGCACCGGTGCTCCGTTTGGATACGGCATTTCTTCCCATTTAATTAACCTAGATTTTCCCCTGATTCCCCATGAGATCGCACATCTCTGGTGGGGTGAGACCGTCTCATACAACCTGGGTGAGGACACATGGCTTCATGAAGGGCTGGCCACTTTTTCTGACTATTGTTACAGGTCTGAAAAAACTCCTGTTAAAAAAGCCAAGAGAGAAGTGTTATTCGGATTACTTAATAAAGCTATTCCTCTCGGCAATCCAAAGACTCTTTCTATTCTTGAAGGGGGTGCGAAACATGCTGAAGGATTTCTCGTTTATGAGAGAGCTGCTTTTGTGGTTCATACCCTAAAACATATCCTTGGAGAAGCGTTATTCCTTAAAGCTTTAAGGAGTTATATCGAAGCTTTCAGAGGTAAAAAAGCCGATACAGCCAATTTTATCCGGATCGTCAATTCGGTCTCTCAGAAAGATTTGAATTGGTTTTTTGATTTTTATCTCCGCGGAGGGAGGCTCCCTCACTATCGAGTAAAATCCATAAATATCGGTGGCAAGGTAAGGGGGACTCTCTACCAAGAGAACGTACCCAAGAATTTTAGAATGCCGCTCACCCTCGAGTTCCTAACCAACAAAAGGTCCTTTAGAAGAGAGGTCGAGGTAAAAGGAAGTAAAAAGAAATTTTACTTTGACCTTGAAAAAGGAGAAGTTGTTTCACGGATTACGATCGATCCTGACTTTGATGTCTTAGGTGTAAGCGATATCCTCGAAGACAGATGGGAAGCAAGATCCTTGCGCTTAGAGGCAGCCGAGGAAAAAAATTTCCGACAACTTGAACCTCTCCTTTTTGCTCTATCGGAAAAAAATCCAGATAATGTCCACATTTTGCACGAGGTGGGTCAGTTTTATTTTACTCAGCAAAAGTGGGATAAAGGCATTGAAATTTATAAAAAAATCCTGAGCCTTGAGCCAGATGATTTTACCTTTATAGCTCTGGCCAATATTGCCGCAGCCTATGAGTTAATGGGTGATAAGAAGATGCAAAGACTTTATTTAGAAAAAACTCTGGCCAAAGGATCCAGCATGTACTCCATCGTCCGTAGCTTGATGGATAAGCTGGAAAAGCTAAAAGATATTACATAATTGGAGTTAATATCACCCTTCTTTTATCTATCTCTCTTTTAGAAACTCCAGAGTATCTCTTTATAGATAAAAAGGGCTGTCGTTTCCCCCGTATGGAGGAAAGCCACTTCTTGTTACGTTTTTATCATAGGGATTTTTATTCCCTTTTTCCTGGCAAACTTAATCGCTTCTTCGTATCCAGCGTCAGCATGGCGGGCCACACCCAGGCCAGGATCAACTGTCAGAACCCTTTCCAGCCGCTTCTCCGTGGAATCCTGACCGTCGGCCACGATGACCATCCCGCCGTGGATGGAAAGACCGATGCCCACTCCCCCTCCATGATGTACGGAGACCCAAGAAGCGCCGCTAACTGCGTTTAAAAGCGCGTTGAGAATCGGCCAATCGGCAATAGCGTCTGAACCATCCTTCATACCTTCTGTCTCTCTGTACGGGGAAGCTACCGAACCTGTATCCAGATGATCCCTGCCAATAACAACCGGGGCACTGATTTTCCCTTTTTTCACCAGATGATTAATAACAGCTCCAAAACGAGCTCTCTCACCGTAGCCAAGCCAGCAGATCCGCGAGGGTAGCCCCTGAAATTTCACCTGCTTTTGAGCTTTCCTTATCCACCTCTCCAGGGCTTTATCTTCTGGAAATTCCTTAAGTAAAGCTTCGTCAGTCACATAGATATCCTCTGGTTTCCCGGAGAGAGCCGCCCACCGGAAGGGACCTTTGCCATAGCAAAAAAGAGGGCGGATGTATTCAGGAACAAAACCGGGAATGTTAAAGGCATTTACTGCCCCTGCCTTGTAAGCCTGGCCACGAATATTGTTTCCATAATCAAAGGTTTTGGCGCCTCTTTTCTGGAGTTCAAGCATGGCATCGACATGAACGGCCATGGAGCCGTAGGCTCTTTTTATATAATCTTCAGGTTTCTCTCTACGAAGTCTAAGCGCTTCTTCATAAAGCATTCCATGGGGAACATAACCGTTCAGCTCATCGTGGGCAGAAGTCTGGTCAGTCAAAGCATCGGGAATTATTCCCCGCTTGACAAATTCTGGGAGGACCTCTGCAGCATTGCCAAGAAGGGCTATGGACAGCGCTTCTCCCTTTTCCTGGGCATCAAAAGCAAGTTCCAAAGCCTCGTCTAAATCAGTAACCATGGTATCGACATACTTTGTATCCAGCCGCCTCTGAATTCTTTGTCTATCGACCTCAGCGATTATAGCCACTCCTTCATTCATAGTCACAGCCAAAGGCTGGGCACCTCCCATGCCACCCAGGCCTGCTGTTAAGACTAATTTTCCTTTAAGAGATCCGCCGAAATGCGTCCGGGCAACAGAGGCCAGGGTTTCGAATGTTCCCTGGAGAATTCCCTGGGTGCCGATGTATATCCAGCTGCCTGCTGTCATCTGGCCAAACATGGTCAGCCCCTTGGCTTCCAGTTTTCGGAATTCATCCCAGGTTGCCCACTTAGGCACAATCAGAGCATTTGCAATCAATACTCGAGGAGCTTCAGGATGAGTCTTAAATACTGCCACTGGTTTTCCAGACTGGACGATTAAAGTTTCATCATTTTCAAGAGTCTTTAAGCTCTCAACAATTGCCCAAAAACTCTCCCAGTTTCGAGCAGCTTTGCCTGTTCCTCCGTAGACAATGAGTTCCTCTGGTTTTTCAGCAACGTCAGGATCCAGGTTATTCATCAGCATCCTGAGAGCACCTTCCTGGGACCAGCCTTTTGTTTGAAGTTTAGTTCCTCGTGGAGCTCTTATTTCCTTGTAAACATAATTTTTTTGTATGGCCATTGTTGCCTCCTCATGATTTGGCCCGGATTCTAAGAATCTTCCTATTTTTCATAATGCGGGCTTGATAAATCAAGCCCCTACATTATTTGAATATACCATAAAGACCATGGTGGAGTCAGGTCTTGCTTTTTGCTCATGGTGGGGTCAGGTCTTGCTTTTTGCTTTTCTCAAAAATCTCATACAAACGCTTTAAAATATCATTGCAAGGATGAAAACGACATAGATATTTCCTATCCTCAGTATAAGATTCTACCACGCTCCTCTTCCCATTTATAAAAAAAGCTGGATCGTACGCGATGTAACGCATTAATACAAACGCAATTATTCCACTGTCATCGCGAGGAGCGAAGAAGATTCCTTCG
>CAYTBG010000107.1:0-9164 GCA_964435925.1 uncultured Eubacteriales bacterium
AAATTTTTATCAAACTTTTTCATATTTTTAAATTGCGACACAGTCTGAATGACAGTTTTCCCAACAAGATTGATACGTTCCCCCTTGTCACTCGCCATGACAAGATCTATGCTAATTTCAAAGTTTAATAATTATATCTTTTTATTCTTGGAAGCAACCATGAATTTGCCGCAGTTTTCACAGACATAAATATCGTTGCTTCCCTCTATTGCTGAGCCCAATCCCGTGGCCACATTGATATTGCAGCCTTGACAAACACCTCCATCCACCTCAACCACGGCAAATCCGTATCTTTCCATTAGCCTGTCAAACCTGTCCACCAGAGCCTCATCGAGTTCCTGGCGAATCAAACTAGCCTGCTCTTTGAGTTTTTTCCGCTGCTCTTTTTTTGCCTTTTTCTTTTTTATTTCGATTTCTTGAAGCTTCATCAGAAGGCTGCCTCGGCTGATAATTGTATCCTCTTGGGGCAGCCTCAGTGCTATTTCTGAGAGAACTCCATGCAGCTCTGACTTATTCTTGGATCCAAAGACTCTCTGTCTGAATCCCGGGTACCTCAAGAATTTGGCCAACCCAGCAAACAGATGATTGAAAAGGCCAGGAAGAGAAGGATTCCAAACAATAAGTATAATAAGATGGACTTTTTTGTGGTCAACGGAATCAAAGCTAACTCCGGCCTTAGATTTCCCTACGGCGATAGCTATTTCCCCTTCAGTATCCACACGGGCATGGGGAAGAGCCACATTGTGCCCAAGCCCTGTGGATTCCAGTCTTTCTCTATCAATAATCCGGGTCAAAATGAGCTTTTTATTTTCGACAAGCTTTTGCTTGACTAAAACATCCAGCAGTTCTTCGATAGCCTGAATTTTATCCTTGGCTTTAAGGTTGAAAATAATTTGAGAAGGCTGGAGAAAATCTGAAAAATGCGAGTTTTTAAGAAGACCTTTCATATATTCTATTTATATTTTAACATAAAAATCATCATCTCAAAAGACTTTATAAAATTAAAAAGTTAAAATTTGAATATAACATCTTTAACCTGTGGATTAGAGAAATTGGGAGACGTGGGGACTGCGCTCATTTTTAAACACAAAAATCACGGTTTAGATGAATCAAGCCCCTACAATAAATCCTACAAAATGAATAAGATAGGTCTGATGAATCAAGCCCCTACAGAATATGTTTAGCTTTTTTTAGCGGAGAATGAATCCTTCCCGCAGAGGATCTTCCGGGTCAATCAAAAATTCGTGGCTTCCGGTGATGTAAGCTGAGCCCTCTACCTCAGGGATGACTGCAGGGTAAGGGCCGAAGGTGGTGGTCTCGACAATCCGCCCGGCAAAGCGCGTCCCGATGATGCTCTCGATGACTACAGGCTGGTTTAGATCAATCTCGCCACGAGCACGGAGCAAGGCAAGCCGGCCGCTGACACCAGTACCGGTAGGAGATCGATCTACCTCTCCCTCGGCAAAAATGCACACATTGCGGCTGTGTGCTCCTTGAGCCTGGGGAGGAGCGATGAATATGGTTCCATAGAGGAAGTTTAGATCTTCTTCAAAGGGGTGAACGACAGGCGAACTCTCCATCACTGCCTGTTTGATAGCCCTACCCTTTTCTATAAGAGCGCGGTATGCCTCTGGCTTGCAGACCAAGCCAACATCCTCAGCCTTCACATAGACATAAAACGCTCCACCAAAAGCTATGTCATAGTTAACTTTGCCCAAGCCCGGCACCTGAACAACCTTATCCATGGCAAAGGCAAAGGAGGGGACATTTTGGAAAGAGACACTTTTAATCCGATCATTCGCCATTTTGGCCTGAGCAGTGACGAGTCCTGAAGGCGTATCAATTTTTACGGTGGCCACAGGCTCGCTTCTTGGCAGAATGCCAGTCTCCAGGGCAACTGTTGTTAGGCCAATGATGCCGTGACCACACATAGTACTGAAGCCTTCGTTGTGCATGAACAGGACACCAAGGTCAGCTTCCGGCGTTACGGGAGGAGTCAGGAGGCAGCCGTACATATCAGCATGACCCCTGGGCTCCCACATAAGAGCTTTTCGAAGGTGATCCAGGTTCTCCTTTATGTAGCGGCGACGAACCAGGATAGTTTCTCCTGGCACATCAGGAAAACCTCCTGTAATAATCCGCAATGGCTCGCCTTCTGTATGAACATCTATCGTGGTTATTTTCAGCCAATTATCAGGGGGTGACCAGTGATTCATCTTTTCCATTGCCAGCCTCCTTTAAAAATGGAAAAAGGACGGAAAAAGGGGATACGCTGCTTAAATGAAAAAAGTAGCCTGTCCCCTTTTTCTTTACTTTTTCTTTATCAGAGGTTATGGTGCCGATAAGACCAAGATCCATGTTCATTTGCTCTTTTTTTATAACTACAAGTAATAAAAATTGCCACTTTCGTCAAAATTTATAACTGTACGTTATAAATATGATATATTATTGAATCTGGAGTTAAAAGGAAAAAAGATGAATGAGCTGAAAGAAAAAGCAAGAGCGCTTATTGATGAATTCAAGGGAAAAAACTATATCTACGGAATCGATTGCCTGGAGAGAATCGGCGAGCTCTCAGTACCTTTTGGAAAAAAAGCTCTTTTAATCACAAATCTGCAAACGCGCGACCCTCACAGCTACCATAATATTTTCGAATCCCTGGTCGATTCTGGATTGGAAATTGCGGGGCCCTTTCCATCTGCTCAGCCAAACTCTCCGAAAGAAGACGTTTGGAGGATAAAAGAGGAAATTCTACGAGAGAAACCTGACTTTGTCCTTGTCGCCTCAGGTGGCTCTGGAATCGATGCTACGAAAGCAGCTGTTGTCCTGGCAATATTAGATGGCGACATTGAAGATTACTTCGGTATAGGGAAAGTGACTGAAAAATTAGCCGCAGAAGGAAAAAAACTTCTTCCCTGTGTTGCCGTCCAGACTGCCTCAGGCTCTTCAGCCCACCTGACAAAATACTCCAACATAACTGATCTCAAGATAAACCAGAAAAAGATTATTGTTGATGAAGCTGTTATCCCTCCAAGAGCTCTTTTTGATTATGGTCTTACAAAATCCATGTCAACCTCATTCACCTCAGATGGCGCCTTTGATGGTCTGGCCCACTGCCTCGAAGTTTACTACGGCGCAAGTCCTGAATCATTCGAGAAAGCCCAGGAAATTGCGCTGACTGGGATCGAGCTTATTGTCTCTTCTATAGAAAAGGCTGCGGCCGAACCTTTTGATATAGAAGCCAGAGAAACCCTTGGCTTAGGAACTGACCTCGGCGGTTATGCCATCATGGTGGGCGGAACGAACGGCGCTCACATCACAAGTTTCTCTTTGGTGGATATTCTCAGTCATGGTCGAGCCTGCGCCTTGCTTAATCCTTATTATACGGTCTTTTTTGCTCCCTCCATCCAGAAACAACTCAAAAAGCTCGCTCATCTCTTTTCAAAATACGGATTGATCGATGAATCATCATTATCCCTTGATGGACGAGAATTAGGCCTGGCAGTGGCTAAAGCCCTCATTGCTTTGAGCAAGCGCGTTGGCTATCCGACAACCCTTGGTGAAATCGAAGGAATGAGCAGGGCTCACATAGAAAGAGCACTCCAAGGAGCCAAGAATCCACAGCTTGAGACAAAACTCAAAAATATGCCTGTTCCCTTGACTGCTGACATGGTGGACGAATACATGAAGCCCATCCTGGAAGCTGCGCTGAATGGAGATTTCAGTCTAATAAAAAACCTTTAAACAAAAGCGCAAAGTCCAATGCGAAAAGGTCAAGACACAAAGCATAACAAATAGCATGGAGTAAGCAGCAAAAACGAAGTGAAAAAAATGAAAGAAGTCATCCTGAATTTAGGTCATAGTAATTTTCCGGTAAGAGTTCCTGTGCACACCGATATCTTTCCCATGGGAAAAGCTCTGCCTCTCTCTAACCCTGAGGAAAAAATCCGGAATGCTCTCGCAAATCCTCTAAACAGTCCTCCTATCAGGACATTGGTGAGTCAAAAACTTAAAGCTAATCCTAAATCAAAAGCGGTTGTGGTTATTTCAGACAACACCCGCCCGGTTCCGTATAAGGGAGAATCAGGCATCCTTTTTCCTCTCGTTGACGAAATGATAAAATCCGGAATCCCACCTTCCCAGATTCTACTTCTTGTGTCTACAGGAATCCACCGGCCGATGAATGAGGCAGAACTCAGGGAAATGCTTGATCCGCGAATCTTTACGCTCGGCCTTCAAATAATCAATCATGATAGCAGAAAATCCAGTGATTTTGTCTCCGTAGGCAAGACAGAACTCGGCGGTGAAATTCTTCTTAATCGTTACTATGTGGAAAGCGATTTGAAAATTCTTACCGGTCTTGTCGAAAGCCACTTCATGGCCGGAGCTTCGGGAGGAAGAAAGTCCATCTGCCCTGGTCTTCTTTCAGAATCCTCAACCTATATCCTTCACAGTGGGCCTGTACTCGCTTCCCCAAAAGCAGCGGATTTAATCCTCGAAGGAAATCCTGTTCATGAAGAAGCACTCAAAGTGGCAAGAATGGCCGGCTGCGATATGATAGTCAATGCCACTCTCGACTCAAACTACAGACTAACAGGAATCTTTGCGGGCCATATGGAGTCCGCCCATTTAGCAGCCGTTCGGAAACTCCGAACCTGGGCTGAAATCCCTGTCAAGAAAGAATACGACCTTGTGCTTAGTCATGCAGGCTTTGTAGGAGTCAATCACTACCAGGCAGCCAAAGGAGCCCTGACATGCATTCCGCTGCTAAAGAAGGATGGGATCTGTGTTCTGGCTGCACAGCACACAGATCCTGATCCCGTAGGGGGAGCCAACTACAAAAGAATGAGCCGGCTTCTTGGAGAATTGGGTGAAAAAAAATTCATGGAGATGATACTTGATCCATCCTGGATTTTTGTCCCCGAGCAGTGGGAGGCCCAGATGTGGGCCCGGCTTTTCAAAAAAATTCCTCCTGAAGACCTCATCTACTGCTCTCTTGAAATTCCTGAAGAATCTTTTTCCTGGCTTCCGGGAACAGATGCCAGAACATTGGCCCCGAAGGCGAAAACCCTCAAGGAACTGGTGGAAATGTCCTTTGCCTGGGCAGTAGAGAAGCTCCGCCTCCGTTTGGACAGAGAGCCTCAAATCGCCTTCCTACCCGATGGCCCTTACGGCATTCCTGTAGCAGGTAACAAGAAGTAACTGCAGTTTGAAGTAAATAAAACCGAAAAATGGAAAAAGCGAAGGGACGACAAAAAAAGTAATTTGCAGGAGCTATGATAAACGGACGAGTATAGGATTTGATCTGGCAAGTCCAGCCTCTGCCCAACCGTGCTTCCTTTCTTTGTATCTTTCAACTGACAAAATAAACCCAAATTCATCGTCATTTCTTATTAAAGCGGAAACCGTACTCACAGAGAAACATCCACAAACAATATATACTTGACAACTAGTCAAGCATATATTACTATTAATATGCTTAAGAAAACAAAATTTATTCAGACGTCTTTTTTAATTCCTTTGCATGAGGATAAGGACATTGGAAATGGCAGGCTTCATCCCGAAACCCGTTGGAAACAGTTTCAAAGGAAACTATATAACGCTTTTGGCGCCTGGACCCTTGCTCCAGGCAATTATAAAGGCAGTTACGAAGACCCTGAGACAGGACTGGAAATCTCAGACTTGTCCCGTAAATTCATCCTTGCAGTTCCGAAAAAAGATTTAAAAAGGCTAAGGGATTTTTTTAAGAAAGAAGGAGCTATTTTTAGACAAAAATATATTTATTTTGAGGTAGCTGGGAAAGTAGAGCTTCTGGAGGTTAATTATGAAAAGATTCTACGAAACTATAGAAAATGAAAAATTAGATACCAAGGTTCTATCTGACCTAGAATATAAATTCCTAAAAAAAATTATGAAATATTTTTCTGAAAAGCCTGATTGGAATGTTTTCTCTAATTATTGGCTCAAAGAAGGACAAAAAATCTGGACTGGAAGACCAAAACGAGAAGTAGTAGATCTCCCTATTTTTCGGATATGTCAGGATCTTGAGATGAGGCTAGGAATTGAACAGGGCAAAACTCGCTTGCCCGATTATAGAGATGAGCTTGTTGCTTTAATTGATAAAGAATTTGAATCTCACTACAAATTCTGCAAGAAGGTAGGCATTGCGCAAGATACTCTTTCAAGGATTTTAAATAAACGTCGAGAACCTTCTTTGCGTCTACTACAAATTATACTCGATGCTTTGGGATACAAGATTTCATTTCAGAAAAAACAGCTACGTTGAGAAATTATCCCTAATAATTGAAAATAAAAACGATTTAGATTAAATTATAGACAACAGTAGGGAACTAGAAAATTGGAAAAAGAAGAAATTCATTCCAAATTAAAATCCTTAGTTCATAAATTCGAAGCAAACAAATACCACTATCTATCAAAAAACTACCTAGAAGAAGAGGTGAAAATTGACTTCATTAATCCCTTATTTGAAACGCTCGGATGGGATGTAAGAAACACAAAAGGACTTTCTCCTTACGAAAGAGAGGTAGTTGTAGAAAAAGGAGAGACGATTGGTCATCCGGATTACAATTTTAGAATTGATGGCCAAACCAGATTCTTCATCGAAGCTAAAGCACCGCATGAACCTTTGCATAAAGTTAACCACGTTCTTCAAGCCAAGTCTTATGCATGGAACACTAAGAATGTTTTTATCGTCCTTTTAACTGATTTTGAAGAGTTTCGTCTCTTTGATGCCACAATAAAGCCAGACGCAAAAAATCCTGACCAGGGACTCATATTTGAACTTAGCTATAATCAATATCTAGATAATATCGATAAATTGATGCTTCTCTCTAAAGAAGAAGTAGAAAAAGGATCCCTGGATAGATTAATTCTTAAAGATCTTAAAAGTAAGAGGCTGAGAATACCGGTAGATAAAGCATTTCTGGAAGACCTCTCTCAATGGAGAGAAGAACTCGCTAAGGATATTTACAAACGAAATATAAAAGAACTGGAAGATAGAACAGATGAAAAGAGAGTAAAAATTTAGGTAAAAATATTAAATGAAGCAGTTCAGAAAATTCTGAACAGGTTGATTTTTATCCGCATAGCTGAAGACAGAAAAATCATAGAGCCTAAATCTTTGTTAGATGAAGTTGAATGGTGGAAAGCAGGAGGAAAAAGAAGAGATTTACATAGAAGACTAACTGATCGCTTTATGGGATGGAATCAGGATTTTAATGGTGAAATCTTAAAAATCGGTCCCTGTGATGTTTTAGCAATTGATTCTCATCTTTTAGCTAAGACTATCGAAGGATTATATTTCCCTACGTGTCCTTATCGTTTTGACGTTATCGGCGTCGAGCTTCTGGGTTCCATTTATGAGAGATATTTAGGAAAAACCATTAGAGTTACTCCCAAAAGAGTTAAAATAGAAGAAAAACCAGAAATAAGGAAAGCCGGGGGCGTTTACTATACTCCTCAATACATAGTTGATTATATTGTTAAGAATACTGTTGAAAAGGTTATCAAGAAGAAAACTCCAAAACAAATATAAAAAATGCTAATTTATTTTGACGAATCATATGATAGCGAGCATCAATATTTATTTCTTGGGGCTTTATTTAATCCGCATCCGAAGTTCCTTCATCAAAAACTTTCTCAAATAAAGCAAAAATATAATTACTTCTCTCAAGATGGAACTCTCAGAGAAATTAAATACAATTATGTCACAAATAAGAAAAAATTTGATATTGCAAAATCTGCCATTAATATCTTTTTTGAAAGCACAAGTTGGTTTCGATGTATAGTAATCGAACAGAAGTTAGTTGATGTGAACAGATTTGGCAAAAAAATGGAAAAAGATAAGATAAAAAAAGCAAGACTATATAAAAAATTCGCTGAATTATTAATCAGTCATAACACAGAAAATATATTTAACGCTGTAATGCTTGTAGACAAGCTTACTAGATGCAATGGAGACGAATTCATTGAAATAATGAAACAAGAGTTTTGTCTTCCTTATGATAAACACTCTCCAGATTCAGAAATACCTACGCTTAAAGATGTTATAGAAATCCCTTCCCATTTAGAACAATACCAAGTTAATCAGATCTTAGACATACTAATGGGATGCATTTTAAACAATCTGATACCGACTTTGAAGAAAGAAAAGAATGAATTAAGGAAATATCTAATTAAGATGTTGGGAGTAAAAAATTTGCTTCCCCAGACATGGGCGAAATATTCGAAAACGTATATTGAGAAATCTTGGCCTAAATTCAATATATGGTATTGGAAACCCAAAAAAAAATGACTCAGGTGAAGCAATTATGGTATCGATAGTCAGTCCGAGCCTGACATCTCTAATTGCTACCTAAGTCCTCTTATAATATAAATATTTTTGATTACGTTGTCAATAGAAGTATTAATTTTATGATCTATCATCTAGGAACATCCGGCTGGAGTTATAATGATTGGAGAGGAAAGTTCTATCCAGAAGAGATCTCTCAAAAAAAATGGCTTCCATTTTATGCCCAACATTTCAGTACAGTAGAGATAAACATGACCTTTTACCGTTATCCAAAGCCAGAAACTCTAAAAGGTTGGCTGGATAAGGTTCCCGAAGATTTTAAATTCACTCTAAAAGCTAACCGCCAGATCACACACCGGAAAAGAATAAAAGGAGTCAAAAACGAAGTCAGGTATTTTTATACTCTGGCAGATTCCCTCCGCTACAAACTAGGATGCATACTTTTCCAACTTCCTCCTTCTCTCACCTTCGATTTAGTTTTACTCGAAGAATTCCTTTCCTCTCTCTCCCCGAAATACAAAAACGTCATCGAGTTTCGTCATGAAAGCTGGTACCAAGATGAAGTCTACAAGCTCCTTAAATCTTATAATGTTATATTCTGTACAGTCTCCTCGGCAAAAGCGCCAAAAACTGTGGTCGAAACAGCAGAGAGCGCTTATTTCCGTTTTCACGGTCTTACGGGCGGATACAAATATAGTTATTCAGAGGAAGAATTAGAAAAATCGGCGGAAACCATAAGAAAGACAAAAGCAAAGGAATGCTTCGTTTATTTCAACAATGACTATCATGCTTATGCAGTCGAGAACTGCAGGGCGTTAAGGGAGCTTCTTCAAAATAAGCAGGATGACGAATA
>CAYTBG010000108.1:0-9121 GCA_964435925.1 uncultured Eubacteriales bacterium
AGATGCAAGCTCAAGAACAGCATCAGCATTTTTTTCATCTTTTACCTCCTCTTTTATCCAATGAAATAAATTGTAGGGGTTTGATTTATTGTAGGGGTTTGATTCATCAAGCCCACCTTCTTTTTGTAGGGGCTTGATTTATCAAGCCCGCACTTTCTTTTTTATTGAGTCTTAACGAAAAATTTTTCATTGAAAGTCAAATTATAATATCTCAATCACTCTTAAAAAGGAATATTTATTAAAAGGAGGTAGGCATCTCCATTTTCGTTATTAGAGAAGATTTTGGGAAATAGCCTGGCTCCCTTCAGATTTTTAACGCCATTCTCCATTCGCTCTTCTCGGCGGCTGCGTAACTCGCGTCGCTCAAACATACTCGCCGCCCGACTCTGTCGGGTTCCCTCGAAGAGCGAATTCCGAAGGCTAAATCTTCAATGGTCGCTGCAGCTATTTCCCAAAACCTGTGCCTTTTTATCCAGGAAAAAAGGAATTTTTTTAACTGGAAGTCTTATTCAAACCGTGTTAAAAAATGCACTATGAGAAATTAAGGACGGTTAGCAATGAAAAAATTAAGATTCTTCAGACATTTTTTAACATTCTTAGTTTTTGGGTTCTTGGCGATTACCCTCCATCCTGCGGAGGGAGCAAGAAAAGAGAGCCTTATGGTCAAAGGACTCTCCGAGCCTGTTGAGATCATCAAGGACCAGTGGGGAATCTCTCATATTTACGCTCAGAACGAGAAGGATCTCTTCTTTGCTCAGGGGTTCAACGTAGCCAGAGACAGACTCTTCCAGCTTGAAATTTGGCGGAGGCAGGCAACAGGAACCATGGCAGAAATTCAAGGCTCTAAAGCTCTCAAGCGGGATATCGGGTCACGTCTTTTCAAAGCTCGAGTTGACATGAAGCAGGAGATGAATCATTACCATCCCCGGGGAGAAGAAATCATCCCTTCCTTCGTCAGAGGGATCAACGCTTATATCGACATCACCAACAAAAACCCTGACCTCCTTCCTATTGAATTTCGCCTCCTGGGTCTTAAACCGGGCCATTGGACTCCAGAAGTTGTCGTCTCCCGCCATAACGGACTATTCCGGAACGCTGGCTACGAAATTGCCTTTGCTCAATCGGTCAAAGTATTAGGCGCTCAGAAATTAAAGAACCTGCTCAACCTTCACCCGGGCGATCCTTCACTCAAACCAGATGAAGGAATTGACCTCGGTCTTATCTCAGAAAATATCCTGGAGCTCTATTATGCCTCGCGGGCTCGTGTAAGATTCGGACCCAAGGACATCATTGACCCATCTCACAAGATAAATCAATCTCCATCTCATCCTCTTGGTCTCACACCTTTTCTGGCTGGATACGAGGAAAAAAATGCTTTTTGGGCTTACCAGAAACTACTGCGTCCTCTTTTTGTTCCATCTTCCCTGGCCAAACAACTGCATCATGAGATGAATTTGGGGAGCAACAATTGGGTGGTCGGGGGCAAACTCACCTCCTCCGGGCATCCTATGATGGCTAACGATCCCCACCGCAGTCAACAAATTCCCTCGCTACGATATTGGGTACACCTTGTTGCACCAGGGTGGAATGTGATCGGAGGCGGAGAGCCTGCCCTGCCTGGTGTATCCATCGGCCACAATGAATACGGTGCCTGGGGACTCACAATTTTTTCCGTAGATCAGGAAGATCTTTATATCTATGAAACCAATCCGGCTGATCCCAACCAGTATCGATATAAGGGAAATTGGGAAAAAATTAAGATCATTCAAGAAAAAATCCAAATAAAGGATAAGTCAGCAATCACTGTAGACCTCAAATTCACCCGGCACGGTCCGATCCTCTACGAAGATAAAAATCACAATAAGGCCTACGCCTTGAGAGCAGCCTGGCTTGAGATCGGAGCAGCGCCGTATCTAGCAAGTTTGCGAATGGATCAAGCCCGAAACTGGGAAGAGTTTAGAGATGCGTGTAGCTTCTCCAGAACTCCGTCAGAAAACATGGTTTGGGCTGACATGGAGAACAACATCGGATGGCAAGCAGTGGGAATCACACCTCTTCGAAAAAACTGGAACGGCCTCCTTCCAGTGCCAGGAGACGGGCGGTATGAATGGGAGGATTATCTTCCTATAAAAGACTTGCCCCATACTTTTAATCCAGAGGAAGGCTTTTTTGCCACAGCAAACCAGGATAATATTCCACCAGGTTATCCCTACAATGTGGGATTTATATGGACTGACCCTTATCGATTCTCCCGAATTCAGGAGTTTCTGAGTTCAGGTCGCAAACTGGCGATGACAGATATGATGGAGCTGCAGCAAGATATCCTCTCCATTCCGGCCCGAACACTAGTCCCGCTTCTAAAGGAGCTCCGTTCTACTGACGCCTTAACTCAGAAGGCGCTAAAAATGCTTCTCTCTTGGGATTATGTGATGGACGCAGATTCTGTTGAAGCAGCCACCTACATGAGCTGGGAGAGGCGACTTTCAAGAAATGTTTGGGACCTTTATATCCCGGAGGAAGCAAGAAGAGTTTTCCCCCGCCGTTCTCTTAAAAAACTGATTGATTTTCTCCAAGCTCCCGATAGTCACTTCGGCCTCAACCCCGCCTCTGCCAGGGACGCTCTTCTGATCAAGAGCCTCGAGGAAGGGATTTCGGACCTCGTTAAGCGCCTGGGCTCGGATACGAGCAAGTGGCAGTACGGACAGGAGAAATTCCATCACATAAAAATCCGGCATATGCTAAGCAACGCTGTCAGGCCCGAACTTCGAACTGAGCTTGAGGTCGGACCTTTACCCAGGGGAGGAAATAGCTATACAGTAAATAATACCTCAAGCGGTTATAACCAGACTTCTGGTGCCTCTTTCCGGATTATCGCTGATCTTGGAAACTGGGACAACTCCATAGGAACAAACAGCCCCGGGCAGTCAGGGGACCCAAACAGCCCTCACTATGCTGACCTCTTTGACATGTGGGCCAAAGGAAAATATTTCCCGATATTTTTCTCACGAAACAATATAGAATCAGCTGCTGAGAGGATAACAACCCTCAAACCTGGGGGCAGACCTGCTAAACTTGAATAATTGCCGTCGGACTTCTTTATTGTAGGGACTTGATTTATCAAGCCCGCACCTGCCTTTCTAGTCCATGCCGAAAAGATATGCGTTATCAAACTGAGGACAGAGGAGTTTTTTCCCTATTTTTAGTAAAACCTCAAGGGAGTCCTTGTAGATGTAGATCTTTATCGGAAAAGCCTGTTCAGCACCGGGCTGGAGGTCCAATCCCCAGGATTGACATTCCAATTCTCCAAAAGCATACGGCCTCTTCTCCAGGTGACTGTAAAGCTGTATTGCATCTCCATTTGTCTCTTGCTCTTGTTTTGGCCTGTCCACATAACGACCTTCAGGCATAACAGGAAAGATCATGAAAACCATGAAGAAATCCCCGCTCTTTGCCTTGGAAAGATAACAAATAATACCCTTGGAGGATTCAGGGCGAATGCCAACTTTATAGCGCTGGCTTCCCTGGATATAGAACGAAAAAGAACCCGCATTGGCCTTAACATACTCTGAAGGAATAGGCTCAAAATAGGTATCCCTCCAGGCTTCTCTTTTGACTTCATGGACAGGCACAATCATCGTCCCCTTAGGAGGGATTTGAATCAAACACCAGAGTCCTAAAATACGGTCATGAATAGCTTCGCCGTTATTCTTGAGCTTATGGACAAAATTTATACCGAGATAGTTATAGTCTAAACCATTAAACTCAGGGTCATTCTTAAGGGGATCTTCTTCGTGTCTTACTTCCCTGGTCAATGTCAAATCATATTTCTCCTGGCCATCATTGGAGGCTGTCTTGAATGTATTATGGAGAGCAAGATGTTCATTCTCTTTGAAAAAAGAAACTTTGTAATTTCCAGGGTCCATGATTGAAAAATCTCTGTTTCCTTTCCAGTCGGGTCTGAAGATAAAACCTTTGGCCCCACCTTCAGGAGAAACCCACGAACGCTGGCCTCCCTGCCCTTTAAGGATGTCAGGATGTGTCCAGAACAAATTTTCTCCGCCTACAGAGACAGCTAGAATCCTCGCTCCAAACTTGGGAACAACAAGGAATTGATTGTCCTGGCTGTTGGAAAAGACATAGTGCTCGATTTTACGGCTTTTAAGGACCGAAATTATAGAATTCATGCCTGCCATCTCCTGTGAGGTATTCTCTGCCTTTACGGACTGGAGTGCTCCAACAACAACCATAAACGTAAGCAGAAAAAAAACGGCCTCTTTCATCCTTTTTTCACTTTTTGGTTAAGGGCAAAAAGCCGCACAGTGTCTTCTTTCAATAAAATGATAAAGGAATAAACTCCTAACGCAGTCCCCAAAGGAAAACTGATTAAGTTAAAAAAGGAAACGATCAAAACCAAGATCCGACCCCACTCCTTCCTCTTAAGCAGGCCTATGCCCCCGATGATTTCAGGAACTGAAAAAACAACAAGAAATATGAATCCCCAGGTAGCTATCAACCTCAAGATATAAGAGGCTTCGTACCCCACATCAGGAATAAAAGTAATTGCCCAAAAAAACCAGAAAATAAAGACGGCTATAAGAATTCCTAAAGAACCTGAAACAATCCATAAGATTGAAATGACATCAACATGCTTATCCATTATTCTCACCCTTCTTCATAAATGATGGCTGTCCCGCTGGCGCTTACCATGAGCATTCTTCCCGCTTGACCGATGCTTATCGTTTCATAATCCAAATCAACTCCAACAACAGCGTTGCAGCCTAAAGCTTTTGCCTCTTCTTTCATCTCATCGAGAGCTATTTCTTTTGCTCTGCGCAGCTCCTTCTCATAAGCTGCTGACCTTCCGCCGACAATGTCCCTGATACCTGCAAAAATATCCTTGAAGATGTTGGCACCCAGGATAGCCTCTCCTGAGACTAATCCCTGGTACTTCACAATCTTCTTTCCTTCGATAGTAGGTGTGGTGAGTACTAACATAGCTCCTCCTTTCATATTATTAATACGATATTATTAACTTTTTGTTTTCCTGAATCCTGTAAAGAGTATATGATTTTTTCATCCTACGAATCAAATCTATCATTTCTTGCTCGTCTTTATCTTTGAGATTAGGCTCTACCATTGAAAGGGTCAGACTTTGTCATCGGGAAAAGATATTTTTCTGCCTCTTGTCCCTATGGCATCCTTCTGATAAACCCTAAATCTGGAGATCTGAACCCACAAAGAAAAACAAAATGCTAGGATTCTTTAATATTGGTATTCAAGTGAACAAAATGGAAAGGATAAGATAAATTGCAACTGAGAAGAGGCCTGCGGCAGGAAGTGAAATAATCCAGGCTGAGAAGATTTTTTTTATCACATCCAGGTTAATGGCTGAAATTCCTCGAGCCAGACCGACCCCGATGATATTGCCCACGGCAACATGCGTGGTTGATACAGGCATGCCGAGCCGAGAACAAAGAAGAACTGTGGTGGCTGTCCCAAATTCAGCAGAAAAACCACGCGTCGGGGTTATGGATGTTATTTTTTTCCCCACTGTCTCCATAACTCGATGACCCCATGTATAAACCCCAAATGCTAAGCCGACACCACCAAGGAGCAACAGCCAAAGCGGGATGGCAACTTGCATTTCAACTTTCTGAGTTTGTATAACAACCACAATAGCTGCAACCGGACCAATGGCATTAGCCACATCATTCGCTCCATGAGAAAAGGCCTGAAAACCGGCTGAGAGAACCTGAAGAGGATTAGCCATCTTTTCAACCTGATAATAAGGGTCTGTATCCCTTTCCTTGTATCTCCGAAGAAGAAAAGAGCCAAGGAGAAAGCCTCCGGCACCTACACACAATGAAATAAGAAGAGCCTCTATTATAGGAAGGTCGAGATGGAGATGTTTCAATCCTTTAAATGTGACAGCTATAGACAGGATAAAGCCAACCATTCCTGTAAAAAATGGGCCTATCTTCCTTGCTTGCGCAATGGGTTCTTTCGAACTCAGGATGAATTTCTTTATAATAGAAAAAATTGTAAAAGCAATAACACCGCCAAAAACTGGAGAGATAATCCAGCTCAAAACCACAAAAAGGACCACTTTCCACTTTATTCCTGCAATTCCCACGCTCACCAGGCCAAAACCAACCACTCCCCCTATAATGGAATGTGTGGTTGAAACTGGAAGTTTGAAATAAGTGGCTATATTCACCCAGAGTGCTGACCCTAAAACAGCAGCCAACATCCCAAAGAGAAAAAGATTCTGTCTGTCGCTAAACTGCAAAGGATCAATGAGTCCTTTTCGGATTGTATTGGCTACATGGCTTCCAACAAGAACAGCCCCAAGAACATCGCAAACACCCGCCACAACAACGGCCCTTTTTATAGTCAAGGCCCCTGAAGCAACAGAAGTAGCCATAGCATTAGCTACATCATTGGCTCCGATGTTGATTGCGCTGTAAAGGCCTATTAAAACTGCAGCTATAAGTATAAAACTAGCATCCATAAAAATTCACCGTTCTAATCTCAAAACCCACGATTTTCACCAGTCTTCACTAACAGGAAAATACAAAAAAAGAAATTCTAAGCTATTGTGCTTCAGGTATTGTGGAGCATCAGCCGCATCTGATCTCCCGCATTCTCGGCATGATTGGCTAAAGTTCCAAGCTCTTTAAAAATATGCATCCACATTATTACAGAAACAGGGTCTAACTTCTTCTCGATGGAAAACATTTTTTTGGCTGTTCTCATTTGGGCTTTGTCTGCCACCCACTCCTTTAACTTAAGACTCTCAATCAGCTCCATGACTTTTTGAGCCTCCTCACCTCCGAAAGAAGTCTCGGCAAGCAGTTTAATTTCACTCGAAACAGTCATTGCCGCTTCATATGTCTCAAGAACTTTATCGACAAAATCTTTTAGTTCCTCTTTTAGCTCATCTGGCACTGTGGTTTTCCTGATTATGAGTAAAGCTGCCAAATCTTCTGCAGAATCAGCTATGTTGTCCTGCTCTTTTAGAAACCTCAAGATGTCTCCTCTTGCAACAGGCAAAAGTATACTTTTTGGTAAAAGACTCCTGATTTCTTTTTTCACCATATCGGCATCATGCTCCGCCTTGAAGATTTTCCTGGCGACATCTCTAATTTTCTCCTGTTCTCCTTTAAGGAAAGCATCCATAAGAGGCCTGATTAAATCAACGCATGCTTTAACTTTCAACATATGCTGGTAGAGAGGTTCAAACGGGGATTTTCCAAACAATTTACTTATGATGCTCATCTTAACACCTCTTTTTTTTATGGAAGGAATATCAAGTTAGGTTCCATTTTAATTATCCCCAGAAAAGAAATCAATGAATTCTTAAAAATCTTTGAATAAATCTTGGGGTCGACAGATTGAAGCATATTACTGCTTTTTCTTTTTACCGTTTTTCTGAGATTTTTTAGCTTTTTTCTTTTTTTTCTTTTCTCTCTTTTTTAGTATTTCTTCCATCTTGAATTCCATATCTTGGTGGTGAGTCCCTTTCCAGAAAACGCGCCCGCATCGAGGGCAGATGGCAAAGGAAGTAACCCGTTCATAAATAAAAGGAGTCACTAAATTCTTGGCTCGCCTCTTTGGTAAATCTTTGAGCTCAACGTTGCATTCGATGCAGCGAGAATAAGGCCTTACCTCCGGCCAGAGGTCAAACTCATCCAAAACCTGCTCCACCTGAGGGTTCCAATCTTCGCTTTCTACAAACAGAGTTTTAATATCTCGCGATTTTTCAATCAGTCCGTTATCTCTGCTGAGAAGAACTCTGCCTTCTTTTTGAGCCAGAGCCATAAGAGCAGAATCTTCTATTTTGCTGAAGTAGACGGTATCAAACCCGAGAATTTTAAGCCATTTGGCTAACTTCCCCAGCATGCAGTCAACGATAAATTTCATGAAAAAAAGGTCTATCCAGGATAATAGAGAATAAAAGGAAACATTTCAACTGAGATTTTTTGTAGGGGCTTGATTTATCTGTAGGGATTTGATTCATCAAATCCACAGGTTTATTTTGTAGGGGCTTGATTCATCAAGCCCACCTGTTTATTTGGTAGAAAAATTTTTTAAATAAAGGAATTTGAAAGAGAATTGATTTTTATAGGCCGAGGAATTGAACACTCAGTCCTGAGATAAATATCATCCCCCCAGCTAAAGCGTGAGCGTATCTCTCTAAGCGGCCCAAACGGAGAAATTTTACTCCCCAGGAAGAGACAGCGATAATAGTGAGCATTGTTAGTATTGTCGTCAAACCGAAGGCAATTGTAACTAAAATGAGCCCAAGGATATTTTGCTTCAGTGCAGGATACATGACAAGAGGGATTAATGGCTCGCAGGGTCCAAACACAAATATTATGAACAGTATCCAGGGCGTCAGGCTGGCACCTTTCTTCTCCTCATGCACATGAGAATGCTCTACCTCGTGCGTGTGAAGATGCTCATGTTTCTCGCCGTCGGCGTGAAAATGAATATGTTTATGTGGCCTGTTTTTTATCGCTCTGTGCATTCCCCAAATAAAATAGGTGAAGCCAAAGCCGATGAGAAGCCAGGCTGCTGCCCCGCCTCGAAAAGATTCAACTGACGTCAAGCGAGAAACAGCTAATCCCAGAGCAACTCCGACAAAGCCCAGCACTACAGAGCTCAGCACATGCCCCAGCCCGCAGAAAAAAGAGATAAGGAGAGTTTTAGAAAGAGACCATTTCCTTGCTCTGCTTATCACGATAAAAGGAAGATAGTGGTCAGGCCCAAGAACGGTATGGACAAGGCCCAAGGTTGCTGCCGTCCCTACTAAAACTAATATCTCGCTGCTTATCATTTCTTACAATTTATAATGGTGGACGGTAGGGGATTTGAACCCCCGACCTCAGCATTGCGAACGCTGCGCTCTCCCAACTGAGCTAACCGCCCACACAAAAAGCATTAATGTAATAAAATTGAACTTAAAGAATTTAACACTTTTAAAGGATTTTTTCTACAGTATTGCGGATTATGCAGAAGAAAAAATCACATATAAATTAAGATGACAAAGGTTTTAATCTAAGTATTAAAAATCGCTGGTCATTATAAACAGCGGTTTGTTAATAAAGCTTTTATATTT
>CAYTBG010000109.1:0-8968 GCA_964435925.1 uncultured Eubacteriales bacterium
TATAAACCTTCGTGTAGTTTTCCCTTCTAGATGATTATCAGGTCTTGCTTTTTGCTTTTATTCATACAAACGCAATTTATACTAATGCATTACGTCACGGGCGGCCCCGCTCTTTTTATGAATGCAGTATGGGGAACGTCCCCGATAATCCCCGATAAAAAAGTAGCCTGTCCCTTTTTTTTATGTTAAATTTAAAAACTTATGATCGAAACTATTTGGGTGCTAACTCCTTACCGGGAGGAAGCGAAAACTCTTTCTGCTGAGCTTGGTATTCCTTTAGAAATTGCTCAGGTATTAGTTAACCGGAATTTGTGCGATGCAGAATCTGCTGGTAAATTTCTTTTCGGGACTTTGGAAGGCCTTCATGATCCTTATTTGATGAGAGACATGAAGAAGGCAGTGGAGAGAGTTAGACAGGCGATTTCCCGGAGGGAGAAAATATTGATTTTTGGCGACTACGATGTGGATGGTATTCTTTCTGTCGTTATCCTCTCCAAGGCCCTGGAATCCTTGGGGGCAAAGGTGGATTACTTCATCCCTGAGAGATTGAAGGAAGGATACGGGATTAAAGAGGAGCATATTGAAATTGTCCTTGAAAGAAAAGCTAGCTTAGTAATCAGTGTTGACTGCGGGATAAAAGCGACGCAGTTTACGAAAAAAGCTAAAGAAGAGGGAGTTGATATCATCATAACTGACCATCATCTGCCGGGAGATATCCTTCCTCAAGCTACGGCAATCCTCAACCCTGTACTTAACGACTCCGGGTATCCTGATAGGAGGTTAGCCGGAGTTGGAGTGGCCTTCAAGCTGATCCAGGCTCTTTTTGAAAAGGAAGGGAAGTCTTCTTCTCTTCCCCATTATATGAAGATGGTTTCAATAGGAACAATTGCCGATGTTGCAGAATTGAAAGGTGAAAACAGGCTTTTTGTTAAGTTCGGACTAAAGGGGCTGGAAAAGGTTGCAAATACTGGATTATTAAGTCTGATGAAATCCTGCGGTTTGAGTGGAAGAAGAATCTCAACGGAAGATGTCGGGTTCAGGATTGGGCCGAGGATTAACGCTGCTGGAAGAATGGGGATGACTGATTTAGCTGTTAAGCTATTTTTTACAGATTCTCTTCCAGAGTCGGTTGAACTTGTAGACCATCTTGATAAGCTGAATTCCACGAGGCAGAAAACACAAGAGAAAATTTATGAACAGGCCTTGAGGAAAATCAGGGAAAGAACTCTTGATAAACGCTACAAATTTCTGATACTGGGCTCCGAGGAATGGCACCGTGGAGTGAGCGGTATTGTCGCCTCAAAACTTAAAGATTTTTTTCATCGGCCTGTTTTGATCTTTGCCTATGAAGATGGAAAGGCATATGGTTCAGGGAGAAGCATCAATGAATTTCCCCTTATTGCGTGCATGGATGAATGTAAGGATATGTTCCTGAATTATGGAGGACATTCAATGGCCGTTGGTTGTGTGATTGCCCAAGAAAATCTGACACTTTTTAAAAAGGCCGCAAACGCCTATGCCGACTCAAGAATAACTGATGAGCATTTAAAAAGAAAAATATACATAGACTCGAAGATAGATTTTTCTGATATAAGCTCTGGTTTCATCGAAAAGTTTTATCTCCTTTCTCCATTTGGAGTTGGGAATCCCAAGCCAATTTTTATGACTGAAAAAGCAGAAGTCGTGAGGGAACCACAGAAAATTAAGGGAAAGCACGCCAAGCTTTTAGTAAGGCAGAAAGGAAGGATTTTTGAAGCTCTGGGGTGGGGAAGAGGTGAATGGGCCCAGAGCATCCAGAAGGGGGATAAAATCGATTTGGCTTATTCTTTTCAATTTTCCAAATACATGGGGGAAGAAAAGCTCAGCCTTTCTCTTGAAGACATAAAAACATAGGGGAAAGGCTTGAAGGAAAAAACATGAATTTCCCGAAGATCATGAGAGCCGGGATAATAATTCTATTTATAATACTTCTGGCTATAATTGTAAGGTACTTTATGATTCGCTCGCCTGGAAAACCTCAGGTTGCCCTGAAAACTGATGATCTAACTCAACAGAAAATAGAGAAGAAAGATAAGATTGTCCATTTCGAAATCAAAGGAGGAGAGGAAAGTGTCCAGTTTAAGGCAGATAAGCACTATGTTGGTGAAGATAAGAATTATCACGCAGAGGGGAATGTAGAAATTATTTTTCTGAAGAAAAGAGAAGGCAAAGATGTTTTCATCTACGGCAATGAAGTTGTCTATGACAAAGACTGGAATCATTTTGCATTATCTGGCCAGGGAAAAGTTAAATACAAAGATTTGGTAATTGAATCAGTTTCGTTGCATTATGACAATACAAAGGAACTTTTCAGCACCGAAAGTGGAGTCAGTTTTTCTTCAGAGGGCTTCAGCGGGACTGCCCAGAAGTTGGACTATTTGATGGAGCAGGAAAAGCTACACCTCCAAGAGAACGTCCATCTCCGCCTAAGGCCTAATCTTGAAACATCCTTCCCCCTTATTGTCCAAGGGAAAAGGTTGGAATACAGCCGAAAAAGTAGACAAGGCATGATGGATGGAGGAGTGCGTCTTTTTCATGGAGAGAGCCGTGCCACAGCCTCGATTTTAAGGTTTGAATTGTCAGAAGATGAAGACAATCTCAGGACTTTGGTTCTAAAGGGTAAAGCTAAAGCTTTTATTAGAGAAGAGGAGAAGAAAGATATTTCTTCAGCGAGGTCATCGAGGCGTCCTTCTCCTTTTTCTCAAAGTGCAATGCGCGAGGTCGAAGCAGAGGAGATAGAACTTAGAGCCTTCGACGGCTTTCAGAGGGTTCAATCCGTAGAAGCGAGCGGGAATTGCTCCTTTAAATTTGTATCTTCCTCAGGAAGTTTTACCCATATTTTGGCAGAATCTATAAAATATTTATTCGATCAAGAAGGAGAGCTAAGAGAATTTCAGGCGTTGAAAAAGGCGAGGATGATCGACCAAGAAGAAAACTCAGAAGAAAGGAGGTTTATTGAAGGAGATGCCCTAATCATAAAGGACAAAACAGATGTTCTCCGAGTGAAGGGAAAAGGTCCATATGAAGCGCGCGTAGCTTCTTCTGACAGCGAGGTTTTTGCCGAGGAAATATCCATTTTCCTTGATAACAATAACCTAGAGGTGAAAAGTGGGGTCAAGGTTATTCTAAATTCAAAAAAAGGAGAAAAGAAGCGCATAGGCCTCTTTTCCAAAGAATACCCTGTTCTTATAAATGCAAAGGAGATGAGATATTTCGACGAGCAAAAGCGTTTTCTTTTTAATGGCGATATAAAAGCATGGCAGGAGAAGAGAATATTGCTTGCCGAGGAAATCGTGCTTTATGAAGAGACGGGAAAAATTCTTTCCACAGGAGGGGTAAAATCCATCTTTCCTCATAAGCCAAAAGATGAAGAAAAAGAGGAAAGAGTGGAAATTTCTTCCGGTAAAATGACTTACCAGCCTGAGCAGAATCTTATTTTCTACGAAAAAAGAAGTTCCCTAAAAGTTAAGGATATTGACGTTCGAGCCCAATCCGTTTCAGTCTATCTGAGCGAGGAGGAAGGAGATATGGAGAAGATAATCGCCCGCGGGAAGGTTGTCGTTGTTCAAAATATTGGAGAAGGAAGGGGAGAAGAAGCGATATACGACCCGGATAAGGAGTCTGTTGTCCTTTTGGGAAATCCAGTCCTGATAGATAAAGATAGGGGGATAACAAGGGGAGACAAATTGACTTTTTACCTGGCCGATGATAGAATCCTTGTTGAAAACAAGGCTCGAGAAAGGTCGGCGACAGTAATAAAACGTGAGAAATGAAAGACTCTCTAGAAGCGATAAAACTGGAAAAAAGCTATCAAAAGAAAAAAGTCGTAGATAATGTCTCTCTTAGCGTTAAAAAAGGAGAGGTCGTTGGGCTTTTGGGGCCCAATGGAGCAGGAAAAACGACAACCTTTTCTCTAATACTCGGTCTCATTCCTAAAAATTCAGGGCGAATTTACCTGGATGAAGAAGATATTACGGATCTTCCTATGTATGCCAGGGCCAGAAAAGGATTGTGTCTTCTTCCACAGGAAGCATCTGCTTTCAGGAGACTTAGTGTCGAGGACAATCTGTTGTCAATAATGGAGACGAAGCGGAATGCCCAATCAAAGGAAAATAGCGATCTCACCGGGATTCTTGAAGAGTTTGGGCTCGATAAGCTTCAAAAAGCCAAAGCTTATACATTATCAGGGGGAGAAAGAAGAAGGCTTGAAATTGCTAGGGCTTTGATCACAACTCCTGAATTTATCCTTCTGGATGAGCCTTTTACTGGCATCGATCCTTTAGCCATCCTTGACTTACAGGAAATCATCCTGGGCCTTAAAAATAGAAGAATAGGGATTCTTTTAACAGACCACAGTGTTAGGGAAGCATTAAAAATTACGGATAGAGCTTATATTATCGATAAAGGAAGAATCTTAATGGAAGGGACTCCCCAGGAATTGATTTTTTCTGAAGAGGTAAAGAAAAGTTATTTAGGAGAAGATTTTAATCTTTCTTAATTTTATGGATTAAGGTCGATTCGGTAATAATCATGGTTTTGAAACTACGGCTGGATCAGAGACAAGTTCAAAAATTAATTCTTGCTCCTGCTCTTCAGCAGGCTATTAAACTCCTCCCCTTAACTAATTTAGAGCTTATTGAAATCATTGACACCGAGCTTTCCGAGAATCCCATGCTCGAGTCTGTGGAAGAAACGATAGAAAAAACACCAGGAGGAGAGGCCCAAGAAGGAGAGAAAGATAGAGAAGAAAAGGGAAAGGAGCAAGAGGAGGAACCAGAAGACTTAGAATCTGAGGAAGTCAGGGAGGCCCAAAAAGAGGACGAGGACTCAGAATTTGAAGCTTACTTTCAAGAATATTTTGATGATAGATTTCGTTCCTTTTCCTTGGAGAAAAAGGAATCCCCCTCTCTAGAAAATATCGTTTCTAAAAGATCTTCTCTTTGGGATCATCTCGATTGGCAGGCGAATCTGACATTTTTTGATGAAAAAAATAAAGAAATTGCCCAGCATATTATCGGGAATATAAATGAAGATGGATATCTAACTGCTTCTGTGGAAGAAATAGCAAAAACATGCAAGACTTCTGTGGAGAAGGTCAATGAGGTCAGAGAGAAAATCAAAGAATTTGATCCTGTAGGTGTAGGGAGCCTAAGCCTCAAGGAAGCGCTCTTGGCTCAAATTGAATATCTTCAAATCAAGGATGAGATAGCTTGTGCAATCATTAACCATCATCTTCATCTTTTGGAAAAATCCGATTATTCTCATCTGGCAAAGGTGCTTGGTATTCCTCTTTCAGCAGTAAAGTATCATATGGAAATTATCAAGGGTTTGGATCCAACGCCCGGAATGAAATACAGTCAGGAGAGAACGTTTTATGTTGTTCCAGATATTATTGTTACGAAGGAAGATGATAAGCTTAATATCGTGCTAAATAACGAAAGCTTGCCTCGGTTGAGAATTAGCAGCTACTATAAAAAGCTACTGGCTCAAGCTTCAAAAGATAATCCTGACACATACAGGTTCTTGAAGGATAAGATGAAAAAAGCATTTTGGTTTTTGCGAAGCCTGGACCAAAGGAATCGAACGGTTTTTAAAGTGGCAAAATACATCGTGGAGAAACAAAAAAATTTTATCGAGAAGGGGATTGAACACATTAAGCCTTTAACTTTAATTGAGCTGGCTCAAGAGATTGGCGTCCATGAGTCTACTGTGGGACGAGTGGTCGCCAACAAATACATCATGACACCTCGAGGTGTCTTTTCGTTAAAGTATTTTTTCCACAAGTCCCTCTCGGGAAATTTTGGCGAAGAAATTTCTTCCTTAAGGATCAAGGAGAGGATTAAAAAACTTATAGAAAGTGAAGATAAAGGAGATCCGTTAAGTGATATTGAAATAGGAGAAGTACTAACCAGGGAAAACTTAAAAGTTGCTCGTCGGACTGTGGCCAAATACAGGAAGCAACTCCAGATACAACCGTCCCACATAAGGAAGAGAAAGTTCGAGATGGAGGAAGCTTAATGAGTTTAAATTTCACAGCGCGAAATACAAGTATAACTCCTGAAATAAAACGGTACTGTGAAAAAAGACATAAATCCTTTGCGAGAATTTTGGGAAAAAAGATAGATGCTGACCTTATTCTCTCTGTTGAAAAATACAGACATAAAGTCGAGATCAATGTGAAAACCAAAGGGGCGACTTTAAATGCTGTGGAAGAGACGTATGATATGCTTAGTTCCCTTGGCTTGGCTTTTGACAACATAGAGAAGAGAGCCAAAAAAGAGAAGGAAAAATTAAGAGAAAGGAAAAGAAGAAAAAATAGAGAAAGACAAGCTTTTTCTCTTCCCATCGAAGCAGAAGAGAAGCAAAGGAGAGTTATCAGCAGTCAGGACTATTCCCTGAAGCCCATGTCTCTTGAGGAAGCTTTTCTTCAATTTGATCTGAACGAGAAAGAAGTATTTGTTTTTCGAAAATTAGGTTCAGAGAAATGGACTGTAATATACCGAAGAAAAGACGGAAATTATGGCTTGGTGGAGCCTGAATGAATTTTGATAAGTGAGGGATAGAATTGAAACTACATAATTTATTGACGCAGGATATGATTATCCCTGAGTTGGAATCCGAGAATGTGGAAAGTATCCTCAGAGAGATGGTCAGCTTTTTAAAAAAGAAAGACAAAGTTTCTAAAGAAAAGGAACTGTACGAAAAGCTCGTTCAAAGAGAGAAACTAGGTAGCACGGCTATTGGAGAGGGCGTTGCCATTCCCCACTGCAAGATAAAAAGAGTGAAAAATCCAGTCGTTATGCTGGCCATTTCGAAGAAAAATGTGGATTTTTGTTCCTTAGATGGAAAGCCTTCTCATGTTTTTTTTATGGTCGTGTCTTCTCTAGATAATCCAAGCATGAACCTTCAAATATTAGCAGCCATAGCTCACCTCGTCCGGAAGTCAAGGTCTTTGGCAAAGAAAATTCTTAAAGCCAAAAATATCAGTGCCGTCTTGGATGTTATCAGAGAAGAAGAAGAGAAACTGAATGGATAACAATCTCGATGTCAAAGATTTTTTCGAGAGAACTAAGGATTTACTGAAGCTGAGACCGGCATTTAAAAAAATTGATTTTTCTGGAAAACTGGGGGGGAAAGGCAGTGTATCCGTTCAGGTCTGGGGAAAAAAAGAAATTCAAGATTTTGAAAAACTTTCTTCCAAGGAAAGGAGGGACTTTATAAGGAAAAGATTCAAGGAAAGCCCGCCTTGTGTTATTCTTGCCGATAATCTTTCCTTTTCTCCAGAAATTGAGGAAGAGGCGAAAGAAAAAAGATTGGCACTTTTTCGCTCTGTGCTCTCTCAAAAAATGTGTCGGGAAAGAATAAAGAGCTTTCTTTTTCATCTCTCGCCTGATCAAGTCACAATTTCTGGAGGGTTGCTCCAAATTTCTGGCTTGGGAGTTCTTATTGTGGGGGATAGCTGCATCGGAAAGAGCGAAAGCGCTTTAGTGCTCATCTCTAGAGGTCATCGTTTTGTTTGTGATGATGTAGTGCACGTTAAGAGAGAAAATGGCAATAGGTTGGTAGGAAGAGCTCCGCCAATCTCATGCAATTTTATGGAAATAAGAGGTTTAGGAATAATCAATATTAAAGAGATTTTTGGATCCAAAGCTGTCTTGAAGCGATCAGCAATTGATTTAGTTATCAAACTGGAAAAAAGGCAGCGAGAAAAAGAGGACGACCGTCTTGGCCTAGAGAATCCTGAAAATTACGAAATTTTAGGGGTGAAGGTCTCTCAGATAAATATTCCTGTGGCTCCTGGCAGGAACATAGCAACCTTGATAGAGATCGCTTGTAAGGTCTGCATTTTAAAAGAAAAAGGTTACAATGCACCCCAGGACATAGTCCGGAAGCTCAATCGTGCCCTCTCCCCTCGTTGAAGCTAATAGAGGAAAAAAAGTGAAAGACGATAGATTTCTTATTATCACAGGATTATCCGGATCAGGGAAGACTGTAGTCAGTCGGTTTCTCGAGGACATTGGGTATTACTGTATAGACAATTTGCCTTCCAATCTTATTCCCAATTTGGTTGAATTCTGGACAAGAAAAGAGGTCGAAATAGAAAAAATCGCTCTTGTAGTGGATATCAGGGAAGCTGGATTTTCCAAAAAATTTCCAGAGGTTTTAGAGATTATTAGAAAGAAAATATCCCCTCGCCTGATCTTTCTTGAAGCTTCAGACGAGGCCCTGGTTAAAAGATTCAGCGAAAGCAGACGACCTCATCCCCTGGCCAGGAAGAGATCAGTGCTGGAGAGCGTTAAGCTAGAGAGAAAGAGATTGGCTGAAATAAAGAGAATGGCTGATGAAGTTATTGATACGACTTCGACCAATATTTCTCAAATAAAAGAACATCTTACGAGAAAGTTTTTTAAGAAAAAAGATCGGAAGATGCAGATTATGATTGTCAGTTTTGGCTACAAATATGGCATTCCTCTGGATTCGGATTTGGTTTTTGATACAAGGTTTTTGCCCAATCCTTTTTATATTGATGAGTTGAGAAACAAGACAGGAAAGAGCCCGAAGGTTAGGGAGTTCGTCCTCAACGAAGAGGAAACAAGAAAATTTCTTTCCAAATTGTATAGCTTTGTCGATTTTTTGATACCTAAATTCATAGACGAAGGAAAGAGCAACTTGACAATTTCTACAGGGTGCACAGGGGGAAAACATAGGTCTGTAATATTGGCTGAAAAGCTAAAGGAGCACATAAAGCATAAGAATTATAATGTAAGAATTTATCATCGCGATATATTTAGATAAGTGACGCTGTTGATTGTTTTTCTGTTTTTCCGAGAAAAAATAAATAAATTAAGCCACCGGTTTTTTGCTAGAATTATCCATGAAAAAAACTTAAGATTGGAAAGAGTAAATAGTAAAATGTATAAGTTAATAA
>CAYTBG010000110.1:0-8902 GCA_964435925.1 uncultured Eubacteriales bacterium
TTGTTCGTTTCCCATTTTAAATCTGGCAATTAATTGCGACACAGTCTGAATGACATACAGTTCGCAATGACATACAATGAAGCGACTTTGGAATAAGGGCTATTAATGAGAAAGGCGATGGAAAACGAGATTATCTCTCTGCTCAGGAAAAGAAGGGAAGGCTTGAGTTTCCAAAGAATTGCCAAGGAGCTTCATGTCTTACCCAGAGAAAAGCAGCTTTTAAGAAGGACTCTTAAAAGACTGGAAAACCTGGGTGTCGTCCTCAAGCTGAAAAGACAATATTTTGTCCCTGCCAGGTCAAACATAGTAAAAGGAAGATTCATTGCCGCTCCGCGGGGATACGGCTTTGTTAGCCCAGAGGAAGGAAGCTCTGAGGATATTTTTATTCCTGCCCGTCATTCTGGAGGTGCCCTCAAGGGAGATGTTGTTGAAGTCCTTTATCGAGATAAAGGGAAAAAAGGGAAGCCTGAAGGACGAGTGATAAGGATAGTGAAAAAGGAAAAAATGAGAATGCTCGGTCTTTATAAGGAACGGCGGGGACAAGCTTTTTTTCTTCCGTTTGACTCGCCTTCTCCAGAAGAAATTCCTTTAACCTGTGAGAAGCATCTTTCTCCCCTTTCCGGGATGATCGTTGAGGTGGATAGAGACTCTAAGCGTTTGACGGAAGTTCTGGGTATGCCCGATGACCCGGGAGTAGACACCCGAGTTGTCATAAAGAGATATAATTTAGCCACTTCCTTTGCAGAAGAAGCCTTAGCTGAGGCCGCCAAGTTCTCCCCTGAAATTAGATCTCAGGATAAGAAAGAAAGAGAGGATTATCGAAACTGGAAGACTGTGACTATCGATGGCGCCAGCGCCCAGGACTTTGACGATGCGGTGAGCGTCAGAAAGCTTCGCAACGGGCATTTTCTTCTCGGAGTCCATATTGCCGATGTTTCCCACTATGTTAAGCCGGGCACTGCCTTGGATGCTGATGCTTACGATAGAGGAACGAGTGTTTATTTTCCTGATCTTACTCTTCCTATGCTGCCAGAGAGGCTTTCCAACGATATTTGCAGCCTACGACCTCAAGAAGAGAGATTTGCTTTTTCAGCGTTGCATGAAATAGACAGGGAGGGTGAAGTCTTAAAGACTGAATTTCATCCTTCTGTGATTCGAACAGCGGAGAGGATGACCTATAATTCTGTTTACAGAATATTTGAAGGGGATGAGGAGGAAAGGGAAAAATTTTCCGACCTGGTTCCTGATTTATTGCTGATGAGAGACCTGGCTCGCGTTTTGAGAACAAGAAGGGCGAAGGAGGGAAGCCTGGATTTTGACCTGCTTGAGCCAGAACTCGTGTATAAAGAAGGAAGTCTCCATTCCATCGTGCCCTTTGAGCACAATGAAGCCCACCGGGTTATTGAAGAATTTATGCTGGCGGCCAACGAGGCGGTGGCTTCCTTTCTCGGAAGAAAAAGTGTTTCCCTTATATACAGAATACATCCTCCCCCGGGTCTAAAAGATTTAGAAAGGCTTAAGGAGATACTGGCTCATTTTGGCCTTTCGCTTCCTGCGCCAAAAAGGATGCGCTCCCAGGATCTGCAACGAGTCCTTAAGGAAGTAGAGGGGAAGGCTGAGGAGAAATTTATCAGCCTCCGGGTTTTGAAATCCATGAAACTAGCTGTTTATTCTGAAGAAAATATGGGACATTATGGTCTTGCCAAAAAGGAATATACTCACTTCACCTCTCCCATCCGGCGGTACCCGGATTTGGCCGTTCATCGGGTTTTAAAAAAAGTCCTCAGGCAAGAACGAGCGAAAATACCCTCACTCTCTTCGATTGCACTTCACTGCTCCCAGGAGGAACGAAATGCTGAGGGAGCAGAGAAAGAACTCATGGAGTGGAGGATCTATCGGTTCCTGAAAGGGAAGCTCGGCGATGAATTTGAAGGGATAATCGTTGATATCAAAAAAGCGGGTTTAGTTGTGGAACTCGAGAATTACTTTGTCGACGGCATAGTTTCCTACTCGGATTTAGGAGGAGATTACTATTTTAAAAGATCAGAAAAAACTCTTATCGGAAGAAGGACAGGGAGGAAATACGAATTAGGGGATAGGCTAAAAGTGGCTCTGGTTTCTGTTGATCCCATCCTGAGGAGGATGGGTCTGACGTTGAGTTCAGAAAGGAAGGAAGGGGCTCGATGAAGACGGGTTGCTTTGATGCGGTAGTCAACTTTTCCCCGGTTGATAGAGAGAAACCTCTGGATGTGTCCCTTCTTATCCAGGGAGAGAAGATTTCTGCTTCTTTTTTCTTCTATGAACAGATTCAAAAGGAAAAGCCCGCACCTTTTGCTTGCGTCCACCCCCGGGAACCACTCCTGCTGAAATGGAAGGATAAGTTTGAAGTTCATGGGTCGGGAAAGACGCCTCTTATGGGAGAAGGACGCGTTCTTAATCCCTTTTCGGAGAAAATAAGTCAGGGGAAGATAAAGAAAAGAATTGCCTTTCTCGAACAGCTTCAGGGCGATGAAATAGAGATGCTTTTTGCTCTAGTCCAGGAAAAAGGACTGCAGGGTTTAAAGGAGAGAGAGATAACCGCTTTTTCTTCCCTGACCAAGAGAGCTCTCCAGCGTGTGACTCAGGAGCTAGAGGCAGAAGGCAAGATAAGAATTCTCTCTTTTGCCCCTCTTTTTCTTTTTTCCCAGGATAGTCTTGATTTCCTCTGCCAGACAATTCTCAGATTTCTTGCTCAATTTCATAAAAGGAATCCTGAACAGAAAGGGGTATCACTGGAAAGAATAAAAAAGAGATTTGAGCTTCACCCAATGATTCTCTCCTTAGGCCTGAAACATCTCTCGCGTGCAGGTCAGATTAAAGAGTCCGAAGACAAGCTTGCCCTTTCCGAATTTATGATGATTCTCACTCCTGAAGAAGAAGGCATCTTAAAGGAGCTTGAGGACTTATGCCTCAAAGGAGAATTTCGCTCACTCTCTTTTGAAGATCTTCGAGAGCGTTTTCGTCTCTCTTCAAAAAAACTCGATAAGCTGCTTTCTTTTCTTATCGAAAGGAAAAAGATCGTCCAGGGAAAAGATGGATTGATCCTTCATTCCAAATGGCTGGATGAGATCATCTTGAGGATCGAGAAATCCAGAAAAAGGGAGTTGACTGTTGCGGATTTTAAAGAATTGACTGGCCTTACCCGTAAATATGCCATTCCTCTTCTAGAGCTGCTGGATCAAATGGGAGTGACCCGAAGAAAAGGTCAAATTCGAGAAATCCTGTGAATTTTTTACTTTTTCTTTGTTTTGCCTAATGCTGTTTTGAGCTTTTCGGCAAAAACTCCAAAGACGGGTTCTTCGGAGACATAAGGTCTAAACTTTCCCTTTTTTTCTTTTGTTGGAGCTTCTTCTCCAGCCTCTTTTTTCACCTCTGCCTTAATTGCTCTGAGGGCTTCCTGTTCTGATTCTTCGATTTCAATTTTCTCTTCGATAATTCTTTTCTCTCCCTTTCTCTCCCGGTGGACTCTCTCGCGCTCTCCCCTCAGTTTCTTTTTCTTTAAAAACTTTTCTCTTTTTGGCGCTGGCAGCTTTTCTCTTTCTCCCTTCTCTTTAATTGCTTCTTTCACAGGATCGAGAGGAGCTTCGACTCTAACCTCTTCTTTTCTTTCCTCACTGATCCCTGGAGCAGGAATTTCACCAACAGGAGCTTCTGAGGGGGGAGTAAGGTGCGGGGCTTCTTTAACCTCTTCCGGAGGAGGTGCTTCAGGCACGATTTCTGCAGGCATTTCAGGCTTCATCTCTTCTTCAACCTCTATTTTTTCTCGATAGAAGAAAATCCCTTTATCTTTTTCTGATGGGGAGAATTCTGGTGAGTTGAGCAGAGTTTTTTCCACTTCTTCCTGGGTGGTTTGTTTTAAAATGTCGACTAGATGATATGCTCTTAAGTAATGGAGGGAAAGATTTTTGCTTTCCAGGCTGAAGTTCTTATAGATGAGAACTAAAAGCTCCTTGAGATCTAAGTCATCTCTTTGGGGGTAGAGGGAAAAAAGCTCGCTAAGAGTTTCTCTTTTCAGATGAATGATTTTGTTGGGCAGTGAGAAAGTGAAAACTTCCTCGCCGCTAGCGGTGAATTCATCCTCTTTGGGATCATAGTCTATTTTCAATACAGGAAGCTTTTTCTTTGACCTCTTCATCCAGAAGTTGAATTGAGTGGGCCCTTTTCTTTCCAAAGTCAGGCGTGTGCCTTGAGAAACATTATTGCTCTCGAAGAAGTCTTTTAAGCCCAGAAAAAAGGCAGATGATGGGTAATAAAAAACAGTGTAGTCCTTCTCTTCCTCTTTGTCAGTGAAAACATACTCTCGGGAAACGGATAATTCTTTGTTAAGTTTTTTTGAAATTTTAACGCCCCCGGAGAGAATTTCTCTCCAGGTAAGATAGGTCTGTAAAGGGAACTCGTGTATCTGGGTCGTCTCCTCCCTCTCTGCCTCGCCAAAAGTAGGAAGCTTTGCCTTGGGAGCCGAGAGGGGCAAATTCTCGGGGAGAGAGTTAAAGACATTCTTCAAGTGCCATTTACCCCGCCCTTGAGGAGAGACATATATAAAATCCTTCTTGTATTTTTTTTCTAGTATATAGTTTAAGCTCATACAACAAAGTTCGAAGAGATCATCCGTACTTTTCATGTCAAAAAATTTATTCGCCAACTCACCTGATGCAGCTGACAACTTCTTCTCCAAAAGATGATTTTTGATTTCCTTTATTTTCTTCTCCTGGATTTCCATTCGCTTCTCATTGAGCTGCCAGTAATTGTTCCAGCAGAAAAATTTAGATGATTTGGATAGCGCAGACCTCAGATTTTTCTCCAGGGTTTTTAAATCTCTATCCGTCATAGGAAGTTCATTGAGTCTCGGGTCCTTCTTTTTTTCAATTTTTTCCGGAGTCTTTGCTTTTCCGTCGACGTTACAGGGGAGGAGAATTTGAGTTTTAGTCTTCTTCATGTAATCAATGTATTTTCGGAATATTCCTCCTCCTGAGCAATCAACTTCCAGCATCTCGCAGTTGTAATTTTCATAGGCGACTTTCCCGACAACTTTTAAAACAACAGCTCCTTTAAAGGGAACCATTCCTTTACTGCTTACCATCAAGGGCTCATCGTATTCTTTATAGATGAGGTCGCCGATTTCATATGTGCAAAGGGGTTCGTATTTCTTAACCTCTTGAACCATCTGACTTGAAGTCTTCTGGTAGGCCATTTTTTTTGTTATCTCTTCGAGAGAAAGAGGTTTGTTGCTTTTAGAGATTTCTTTTTCAATAAACAAAAGATTTTTTTCAGTGATTTCTGTGCTTTCTATCTCTTTTTCCTTCGTCATTTTTATTTTTTTCCTAAAAGTGAAAGCATGATTACTTTCTGGACATGAAGCCTGTTTTCTGCTTGATCATACACAATGGATTGTAAGGAATCAATGACATCATCTGTCACCTCTTCTCCCCTGTGGGCTGGGAGGCAATGCATAAAAAAGGCACCTTTTTTGGCTTTTGCCATCAAGCTCTTGTTGACCTGAAAGGGGGCAAAAATTTCGCCTCTTTTTTCCTTTTCTTGTTCCTGTCCCATCGAAGCCCAAGTATCAGTATAGATAGCATCAGCATTCTCGACCGCCTCAGAAGGATCATTGGTGAAAGAGAAGCTCGCCCCTGTTTCTTTCCCGTCTTCCTCTGCCTGTTTTCGAATTTTTAAATCAGGCTCGTATCCGGGTGGCGTAGCTACGCTCATCTTGCTTCCCGCTTTTGCCGCAGCAGAAAGAAGGCTGTGGCAGACATTGTTGCCATCCCCAACGTAAGCCAGCTTGAAATTAGCCAAGTCTCCTCGTTTCTCCTTTAAAGTGAAGAAATCAGCCAAAGCCTGGCAGGGATGAAGGAGATCGGTCAGGGCATTGATGACAGGAATGTGACAGGCCTGGGCTAAATCAATGACATTCTGGTGGGCAAAAGTTCTTATCATGATGGCGTCAACCCAACGCTCCAGATTCTTGCCCATATCGTAAACGGTTTCCCTTGTACCTATCTGGATATCTGAAGGGCTTAAATAAACAGCCTCTCCTCCCAGCTGGAGCATCCCTACTTCAAAAGTCATCCTGGTCCGTAAAGAAGGCTTTTGAAATATCATGGCCAGGATTTTTCCTTTGAGTTTATTACGAAAACGGTGGGGGTTGTCTTTTATTTCCCTCGAGATGTCTAGAATTTTGCTAAACTGATAAAGGGTTAAATCATGGATAGAAATAAAATTATCAAGCATCTTTTTACCTATAGCGCATCTTTGATTTTCGTTCCTGAACGATTGAGCAAAGAAGCTTTGAGGTGATTAGCTGAGGTTATCAAAACTTCTTTTCCTCCACCCTGGATATATTCAATCGCTGCTTTGATTTTAGGTCCCATTGAACCTGGAGGGAACTGTCCCTGAGAGATGTGTTTTTCAGCCTGCTTAACTGTCATAAATCCGATTGGCTCTTCATCAGGCGTGCCGTAATTCAGACATACGCGATTCACATTGGTTAAGATTATGAATAGGTCTGCCTTAACTTCTCGGGCGACAAGGCTTGCAGCATAATCTTTGTCGATAACCGCCTCTACTCCCTCAAAAAGCCCTCGGCCGTTAATAATGACGGGAATGCCTCCCCCACCCACGGCAATAACGATCTTTCCCGAGTGCACTAAGTCTTGGATGATTCTTTTGGGAATAACGTCGATTGGCTTGGGAGAAGGGACAACTTTGCGGTAGCCGCGGCCAGAATCTTCTATCATTGCCCATTTTTTCTCTCTGCGAAGCATCTGCGCTCTGTATTTCGTGTAAAAGGGACCGACAGGCTTGGTCGGGTTTTTAAAAGCCGGATCTTCCCTGTCGACAACGACCTGTGTGATCAGCGTAGCCACTTCCTTATCCACGGAATTTTTGCGCACTTCGTTAACCATGGCCTTCTCGAGCATAAAGCCCATGCTCCCTTCTGTCATGGCATCGCAGACTTCAAGGGAAAAAGGTGGGACTTTGGTGATCGATTCTTCCATCTGGATGAGAAGATTGCCGACTTGAGGGCCGTTGCCGTGAACAACGATCAGATCGTAACCTTTTTTCACTATATAAATCATGAGCTGGGCTGCTTTTTGAGCATTTTTAATCTGCTCTGATTGAAGTCCTCGCTGCGTTCCTGGGAGAATAGCATTTCCGCCGAAGGCTATAAGAGCAATCTTTCTCTTCATCAGAATTCTCGCAGAACCTCTTTAAGATCGGGAGATCCGATTTCTTCCAGTTCATATATGACCCGAAGAATTCTTTTACTTGTTTTGATCAACCGGCCGAGATCAATAGGAGTCCCGCTGACGACGAGGTCGCAGTCGACTTTATCAATGGTTTGAGTAAGCTCAGCCATTTGTTTTTTTCCGTAACCCAGGGCGGGAAGGATTCTATCTAGGTGGGTGAATTTTTGGTATGCTGCCTTAATGCTTCCTACCGCAAAAGGCCTGGGATCTACAATTTTTGAAGCTCCGTATTTTTGGGCAGCAATTATTCCTGCACCGTAAGGCATCTCCCCATGGGTCAGCGTTGGTCCGTCTTCGATAACAAGGACTGTCTTTCCGGCAATATCCTTTCCTTCTGGAACAATTATCTTGGAGTTAGCACGAATTATGGTGGCTTCGGGATTGAATTCTTTGATGTTTCGAAGAAGCTCGTCTAATTTCTCCTTTTCAGAACTATCTATCTTGTTGATCACGAGAACCTGAGCTCTTCTAAAATTCGTCTCACCAGGATGGTACCGGAGTTCATGGCCTGGCCGGTGAGGGTCGGCAACTACTATTTCTAAATCCGCCTTATAGAAGGAAAAATCGTTGTTCCCTCCGTCCCAAAGAATGATATCCGCTTCTTTTTGGGCCTCTTCCAGGATGGCACCATAGTCCACGCCAGCATAGACCACAATACCATTCTTGATATGGGCTTCGTATTCTTCCATTTCCTCAATTGTGCATTCATGCTTTATCATATCTTCGTAGGTGGCAAAGCGCTGCACTCTCTGTTTGACTAGATCTCCATAAGGCATGGGATGGCGGATGACGACAACTCTTCTTCCTTTTTCTTTGAGGAGAAGGGCGATTTTTCGGCTCGTCTGGCTTTTTCCACATCCAGTCCGGACAGCACAGACCGATATAACAGGGAGGTTGCTCTTTATCATCGTTTCCTGAGGACCAAGGAGAGTAAAACTTGCACCCTCTGCTAACACCTGTGATGCTTTGTGCATGATGTATTCATGAGAAACATCGCTGTAAGCGAAAAAAACCTCTGAGATTTCATTTTTGCCGATGAGCGAAGAAAGCTCTTCCTCAGGGTAGATCGGGATACCGTCCGGATAGAGCTTTCCAGCAAGAGCAGAAGGGTATTTTCTATCTTCAATATCTGGAATCTGGGTGGCAGTGAAAGCCAAAACCCGGTATTCTTCTTTGTCTCTAAAATAAACATTGAAGTTGTGGAAATCTCTTCCTGCAGCACCCATTATAAGGACTTTTTTCATCTGTATACCTCCTTAAAAAAAGACATTAAGTATAATACAGGTCTCTAAATTATGCAAACAAAGCAAGCAATGGGGCCAGAGAAAGAAGAGGGACGTTCCCCAAAGTGCCACCCTTTTCTTATTAAAATAGAGGAGAGGCAAGTTCCCAAAAGTGAAAAAGGGGACAGGTCTTTATGATCAATAATTAGGCAACACTTTCTGTGATGATATTGAGGATAAAAGTGTCATTGCAGACGACCGAACGGAGCGTGGCAATCTCGTAAGATAAATTGTCATTCAGGCTGTGTCGCAATTTAAAAATATGAAAAAGTTTTATAAAAATTTCCCATTTAAGGCTATAATTAAGGTGAACAAGCATATTAGATACTC
>CAYTBG010000111.1:0-8817 GCA_964435925.1 uncultured Eubacteriales bacterium
GTTTAGCACAATATGGGTAACTGTTCTATCCACATATTTCTGAGAGAGAACATTCTTTATAAAACTGTTTAGATCCTCCCTACCTTTAAAATGCGCGATCACAATCGAATCCCATTCTCCGGTTACATCATAAATCGCAAAGACATGGGGATCTTCCGCGATTTTCTCTTGAGCCTCGATGAGCTTACCATCGGAAATTCGTATACCCACAATAGCGATTAGGTTAAATCCGAAGTATTCCAGGTCCAATAGAGGAATATACCCCTTTATTGCTCCCAGTTTTTCGAGCCTTCTTATTTTATTAATCACCACTGGGGCAGAGGTTCCGATTTCTTTGGCTATTTCTCGAAAGCTTTTTCTTGAATTCTGATTAAGAGATCTAACAATTTTTAATTCCAGCTCCTCAATCATCTGTCCTCCTTTCTTCATATGTAAGTAAAATTATATAAAATATATATATTTGTTAATGAATTATTAAATAAATCTTGACATTTGACAATATTTCTGTAAAATACTCATCTAAATGATACTGGATTCTTCTCTCGAAGTCAAATTGTACACAAAGGAGTCTGTCGAACTCCCTAATATTTTAAAAGATAGGCTCCCCAGAATTCAATTCATTTCTCAACCCGAAAGCATTGATGATATCCAGGAAATGTTTTCTTATGCAAGAAAAAATAAGCTCTCGATAATCCCGCGGGGAGCGGCCACTTATGGAATGGGTGGTATTGCTCCGCTCAAGCGGTCAATAATGGCCGACCTCACCCATTTAAACAAAATCTTAGATTTTGATGAAAAAAAGAAAACTATCTATTTCGAAGCAGGCCTAAGATGGTGGGATCTTAAGAATTTTTTGAAGAATTATTCTCTCGATCTCTATACCTACCCTACTAGCCTATTTTCTACTGTTGGTGGCTGGTTATCTACCGGAGGTTATGGGGTTAACAGCTTCAGGTATGGACACATATCAAATCTTGTTGATTCAATCGAAATCGTAGCGCCCCAAAAGAAAAAAAATATTAACCGCAAAGATCGTGAATTCCAGTACTTCATGGAAACCGAGGGGCAAATGGGGGTTATAAGCAAGGTGAAGCTCAAAATTCGAGAAGCTAAACCATCCAAGCCCTATCTCGTCTTCTTCGACAAAGGATCAGAGGCTGCCGGATTTTTATCTGAGGTTTCAAAATCAATAAAAACACTTCCCGTCCATGTTTCTTTCTTTGACCGGCATCGATTGGAACATAAAAATTTATTGCTTAGCAGCAAAGTCTCATTTCCAAACATGGAAGGTATTTTGGTAGTCTTTGAAGATCTCTCCTCCCAGGCAGCATTTTTGAGCCTGGTAGATAGAAAAAAAGGAATATTAGCCGAAGATTATTTAACAGCATTCTTATGGAATGAAAGATACTTCCCGTTTTCAATAAAACATTTCCATCCCTCTATCCTCGGTTGTGAAACAATCCTTCCCATCGAAAATCTCGATCATTACATTAGAAAGACAAGAAAGTTCGGGAAAAATTATGGGATTCCTCTCTCGACTGAAGCCACATTAATAAACGGAAATGAGGTTGTGGTTTTCACAATTTTTCCTTCGGACCCGAAAAAATTCGTGCACTTTATTCATCTTTTTTTAACATATTCATTAACTCATATCGCTTCGAAGTGTGGCGGAAAGCCTTACGGAATAGGAACATGGAACCTTCCCCTGCTCGAGAAAAAATTCTCTGACAAAGACATAAAAGGATACTTACGTTTAAAAAAAGAATTAGACCCGCTTAATTTATTAAACCCAGCTAAATCGTTCTCTCCAGACAGGAAAATCGCCTACTTTTTAAAAATGGCATATTCAATGAGCGCATTATTTTCAAACGGAAATCCTTTTTTTAAACCATTCCTAAAAATCATGAGCCACAATCATGAGAAGCAAAAAGGGAGCTTACTTGAACCAGATTCCTGCGCAAACTGTGGAGCCTGTATTGCAGTCTGTCCCGCCTATTTAACGAACAGATCAGAAATTGTCACTGCCAAAGGAAAGCTCTTTCTCCTGAAACAACTGCTTAACGGCTCATCTATTCCTGAGTCTGTTACTGAGAATATATTTCTCTGTTTGCACTGTCATCTCTGTGAATATGTATGCCAGAGCAAACTAACATTGGTGCCGGTCTGGGACAAACTCGAAGCAATCGCAGAAAAAATATCTGGGCGCCCTGAAGAAAAAATTGATGAATTCATAAAAAAGGTGGAATCTCACCCGGCTTATACCCAGCTTTTAGATTCCTTGGGTACTTCATCAAATAATAATCACCAGGAAATAAAGAATGTATAAACGATACCATATAGAAACATCTCCAGTTGAATTACCCACAACCAAAATAGGGAAGTTCGAGATCATACGCAATGATTCATGTTTGAACTGTGGTCGATGTATGACTCATTGCATTTATGATGTCCACAAACGAGATTCTGATGATCCTCGTCTTATGTCTGACCCGGTTAATCATCTCTGTAAGAATTGTTTCTCCTGCATTCAAAACTGCCCTTATCATGCCCTCGAAATGGTTATGAACAAGGAGTTTGAAAAACTGGGAAACACTTATTGGGCTCCTCAAATTATCCATACTATCTGGAATGAAGCAGAAGAAGGAAAAATTCCTGTCTTTGGTGCAGGGTACCGCGGTCCGTTTAGAGGCTCGGGTTTTGATGGCATATGGACAGATATGTCAGAAATAGTCCGCCCCACAAGGGACGGGATCCATGGAAGAGAATACATTGCCACCTCAGTTGATCTGGGGAGAAAGTTACCCTGGATATCTGATTTTGCCAGACTCGATCTCCCAAATTCCTATGAAATACAGATTCCTATGTTGCTTGATACAAGTCCTTTGGGACTCAATTCAAGAGGTATCATTCTACCTATCATAAAAGCTGCCCATAAGCTCGGGACTTTAGCCTTTTTAGATATCGAAAATTATTTTTATGAGTTAAAACCTTACCTTAAATCGATAGCTTTACGCTGCTCGCTCGATAAAATTACGCACCTCGATCAGTCCCCTTGGAGAGAAGTAAATTTTATAGAGATATTCTTACCTCGAAAATTCTCCATTTCAGAACTTGAGCGAGCCCTGAAGAAATTGAAAAGCGAGAATCGGTCTGCCTTAATCTCTCTCGCATTGACCAATCCCTCTCTTTCAGCGGGAATTCTTAAACAATTCAAGGAAGCAAGGGCAGACATACTGAATTTTTATGCTGATAACAACGGCCAAAGCTTTGAGGGTAATATTTTTATCTGCGATTCAATAAGAAAATTACAGCTCGATTTAGTTAAAGAGCGGATGCGGGATGAAGTCACTATACTGGGGAAAGGAGGGATTGCCGCTGCTGAGCACGTGCCAAAAATAATTATCTGTGGTGCGGATGCCGCAGTCCTGGACCTCTCTCTGCTGGTGGCTGCGGGATGTAGAGTATGTAAAGTTTGCAAAATAGATACTTGTCCTGCAGAACTCGAAAAACTTGATCCAGAAAATGTCGAGCAGCGTATCATCAACATGATATGCGCCTGGAGGGACCAACTTTTAGAAATACTGAGCGCGATGGGAATAAGAGATGTGAGAAGATTGCGCGGTGAGAAGGGTAGAGCAATGTTTTATGAAGAAATAGAGAGAGAGTCGTTTGAATTTATCTTTAAGGAAAATGGTCCAGCCAAATGAAAAGTGTCGAAATAAGAAACTGTAACTCAAGATTTCATAAGAATATAGGCAAATACGCAGTCTCTCTCAACGATAGCTGTTTTCACTGCGGGCTTTGCGTCGAAATATGTCCATATTGCGTCTTTGAAAGGAAAGATGGTTTCAATCATGTCTCAGCGTCAAATTCTGCTGGCTGTTTAGGCCCGGAATGCAAGGAAGGGCCGTATTATTGCACGACAAAATGTCCAGTAGATGCCATAAAGATAGAATTAGACCCTCAATGGAAAACTCTTGGAGATTTCCGCTGGACACCGGATCTGATAATCACCACCTGGCAACAGGCGGAAACAGGAGAAATCCCGCATGGCGATCTTGAGTATAAAATTGGCGCTTCTGGAGGCGGTTTTGATATTTTCGATTTTAAGATTGACGACTTTACTGCCATTTCATCCGAAGAAATAGATGACATCATTACTTCCGATAAGATCAGTACCTCCATCTGTTTAAACCGCCGTGGAGAGGGCCCCTCTATAGAAATCCCGGTTCCCTGGTACGGAGCAGGTATGTCCTTCGGCTCTATAAGCCTTCCTTCTATATTAGCTCGGGCTCACTCTGCAAAAACATGGAACACTTTCACATCGACTGGAGAAGGCGGCTATCCGGATGAACTCATTCCCTACAGCAACCATGTCATAACCCAGATAGCCACTGGATTGTTTGGAGTAAGTGAAGAGACGATAAAAAGAACACCAATCATCGAATTTAAATATGCCCAGGGTGCAAAACCCGGTCTTGGAGGACATTTATTGGGAGACAAAAACACACCAGGTGTGGCAAAAATGAGAGAAGCTGTTTCCTGGAATTCTCTTTTCTCTCCCTTTCCTTTCCACAGTGTCTACTCAGTCGAAGACCATAAGAAGCACATTGATTGGGTAAAAACCATAAATCCCGATGCTCTCATTTCGGTAAAGGTTTCAACTCCCTCGGATGTGGATATGGTCGCCGTGGGAAGCTACTACGCGGGAGCCAATATTATCCATCTGGATGGAGGCTACGGTGGAACAGGTGCTGCACCCGAAATTGCCAAGAAAAATATTGCCATGCCCATAGAATATGCAATAACAAAAGTACATAAGTTTCTTCTCGAGGAGGGGGTCCGAGAGGAAATAGTCCTCCTGGCAAGCGGAGGCATCAGAACCGCCTATGACATAGCAAAATCAATTGCCCTTGGGGCAGATGGAGCAATCATCGGAACATCAGAATTGGTTGCCCTGGGATGTGTCAGATGCGGTAACTGTGAGAGCGGAAGAGGATGCCCTCGTGGTATTGCGACAACTGATCCTGAGCTTGAAAAACAGATTGACCCGTCTTGGGGAGCTCAAAGGATAATAAATCTCTACGCTTCCTGGCAAAAACAACTAAAATTACTTCTCTACAAACTTGCCCTCAAAGACATAAAGGAGCTGAGAGGCCGAACAGATTTTTTAAAGCACATCGATGAAAAATAAAGACGTAATTCGATTAATCGAGTCAAGACGTAAGCTTTCTCCTCCGGGCGGCCTTAAAAAATTGGAAATGGAAGGAGGCTGTGGAGTTGTTGGCTTAGCCTGCAATGAAAGAATATCAGGAAAGCACATCATGCAGTCTCTAATTCAGATGCATAACAGGGGAAACAGCAAAGGCGGAGGGATTGCGGCCTTCGGGCTAAACTCCTCTCAGTTTGGTGTCAGCCAAAAAATACTCGAAGAAGATTATTTGATTCAGGTAGCTTATCTTGACCCGAGTGTAAGACATCAGGTGGAAAAGGAATTCATAATCTCAAACCTGGATGTTCATACATCCTATCCACTGCCCACTCTAAAAGATTATAAAGCTGTCGATGGTTTAGATATGAAACCGCCTGAAGTATGGAGATATTTCTGTCGGGTTAAAGACAAAGCCCTTAGCCAGTTTATTCTTAAAAATAATTTAGATGCTCTTGAAAGACAAAAGGCTGAAGATGAATTCATTTATCAAAACACCTACAAACTGAATAATAAGTTTTACACATCTCTTGGAGAAAAAAGGGCATTTGTCCTCTCGCATGGGCGTAATATGATCATTCTTAAAATCGTAGGTTATGCGGAGCAGCTAATTGAGTATTATCAGATTGAGAATTTAGAAGCTCGTATTTGGGTCGGGCATCAAAGATATCCCACCAAAGGAAAAGTCTGGCATCCCGGAGGAGCTCATCCCTTTATGGGAATGAACGAAGCACTGATCCATAATGGAGATTTTGCAAACTATTATTCCATAGCCGAGTATCTCAGTCAGCGAAACATCTACCCTCTTTTTCTGACTGATACAGAAGTAGCTGTGCTTCTTTTTGACCTGCTCAACAGAGTATACGAGTACCCTCTTGAGTACATAATCGAAGCCATTGCTCCCACAACGGAAAGGGACTTTCATTTATTGCCCGAGAAAAAAAGAAAGATATACCGCGCCATTCAGACATCTCATATCCACAGCTCTCCTGATGGGCCCTGGTTTTTTATAATCGGACAAACAAATACCAAACAAAATAGTTTTCAACTCCTGGGAATAACAGATACATCGATGCTCAGACCCCAGGTCTTTGCCTTCCAGGAGAATGGCGTGAGTATTGGACTCGTGGCCAGCGAAAAGCAGGCTATAGATGCAACTCTGCGAAGCTTGCACCAGGAAGACAAAAGATTCTTACCCTATGCTGATTTTTACTGGAATGCAAGAGGCGGAAGTTATACAGATGGAGGAGCATTTATCTTTACTGTAAAAGGAAAAAATCTGGTAATAACCGATAAATTTGGGAACCGAATCTCAGTAAATAAAGAACATGACTGTCCACCTATTAATATATCAGCCGGAAAATCTGAGGATGTAGATCCTACAGAAAAAATAAAAGAATTCACTAAAACAATCGACCAGAGATGGAGAATCCCGATCAAAGACAGAGCAGGCGCATTATCAAATACTGAAGAATATCTCAATGAAATATTCCTATCAATATCTGCCCAAAAACAAGCAGAAAATCTATATCGCTATTCAGACTGGGAGAAAATAGATTCACTATCCCCGCCAAAAAGCAAGCAAGAGATTCTGGTGATAAACTGTGAAAAATTCCCTGCAGAAGGGAGTCAATCAATTTCCAGGTTTATGGTGGAGGCTTACCAGCTGGGCTGGAAAAATTTCATGACTTTTAACTGGAGAGGTCAGAGGTTTTGCGGGTGCGGATTGGGCTCGGAATCTAACGATGTCCGAATAGACGTGTTCGGGAGTTCAGGTGATTATCTTGCCTCTGGTCTTGACGGAGCAGAAATTGTTGTCCACGAGAGCGTTCAGGACCAAATAGCTCAGATCATGAAAAGCGGAAAACTTGTAGTCTACGGGGATGTCGGACAGACCTTTATGTATGGAGCTAAAGGTGGCGAAGTCTATGTTCTTGGAAATGCAGCCGGAAGACCTCTTATTAATGCTGTAGGAGCACCAAGAGTTATCATAAACGGAACATGCCTGGATTATCTGGCAGAATCCTTTATGGCAGGCAATCCCTTGGAAGGGGGAGGGTTTGTCATTCTTCATGGACTAAAATTCAGTGAGAAAGGAGAAATCATTGAATTAGAAACTCCCTACCCCGGAGGAAATCTCTTTTCGCTAGCTTCTGGCGGCGCTATTTACATCAGGGATCCATTTTTAAAAGTTGAAGAGGGCCAGCTAAACGGGGGAAGGCTTGTCGAATTAACTGCAAAGGACTGGGAGCTTATTCTTCCCTACTTAAAAGAAAACGAAAGACTCTTCAAGATTCCTGTAAAACGCTTATTAAGTCCGAATGGTGAACTCCGCTCATTCAATAAGGTTTACCGAAAAGTTGAGGCAGTGGAATTGAAAGTCCTCCAAAAAGGCCACCGTTAAAAAAATGTTGAAAATATCTAGTAATGAAAATAGCCAAGGCAAAAAGGGGACAGGCTACTTTTTCTTTGCGGCTTGTCCTTTTATAAAGTGTTTGATTTATCAAGTTCTAGCAGGAAAGAAAAGTACTGTCTCTTTTTTCCCGGAAAAAGTAGCCTGTCCCCTTTTTCCTTGTTTTTCTTTCAAAGGAGGAAAAAATGAATGAATTGCAAGTAAATATTAGATGTCCCTACTGTAAGCAAAGTCTAATGTATGATGGCCAAATAATAGACGGCTACCCGAGTATAAAAGTGGTTATTCAGAATTCTGACAAGCGTGGGATGCTCTACCTGAGCTCTATTTATGGGAGCTATAACATTATCTCAGAATTCAATATCCCCATGGATGAAATCGTTCTGTTTTTTTGCCCCTATTGTCAATCTTCTCTTTTAATTAAGGATCTATGCGATAAATGCAGTGCTCCGATGACATTTTTTGAACTATTACAAGGTGGCAAGGTCCAGATTTGTTCGCGACGTGGATGTAAGAAGCACTTGATAGAATTTTCAGACCGGTCCCAAGAAATATCTACGCTCTACGATACCTATGAGGTATTCGCTGATCCATCCAGGAAAAAGTGAAAAGATTGTTTATTTAAATCTAAAGTTATATAAATAAGAAAAGGGAGAAGAAAGATGAAAGTACTAACCCTCTTGGGAATTCTTCTTGTCTTAATCTTTGTCTTTTCCAGCTGTGCTGCAGGTCCGAATGAGCTTGAGAAAACACCAAATAAGGAAGGAAAGATCGCTGGATTCTGGAAGGGTTTGTGGCACGGTCTTATCGCACCTGTCACATTTATTATCTCTGTATTTACAAAGACAGTGCGCTTCTACGAGGTTCATAACAGCGGATTCTGGTATAATTTCGGCTTTGTGCTCGGCGCCGGACTTTTCTTATCAGGCGGCATCCTCGGTAAAGGAAGGGCAAGAAGACGAAAACGCTAGAATAAGTAAATTTAAAAAATATTCCCCATCTCTCTTTACTGCTTCAGATATCACCACATTTTCGCCGCATTTTGCACATCTAACTGATTCAAATATGGGGAAAAACTTGGGATTTCAATTTTCTTTTGCTGTTTCATAGGCATCTCTAATCGCATCCTGGGCATTTCCAACTTCCCTTGCATCCCCAATTACATAAACCGGCATTTTATCCTCTAGCTCCTTTT
>CAYTBG010000112.1:0-8564 GCA_964435925.1 uncultured Eubacteriales bacterium
ATCAGAGAAAAGCTTGAGGAGATTGAAAAAGAGACTTTATCGCCCAAAGCTTGCTTAAGTTCCCAGACGAAAGGGAGAGAGCGCTCAGTAGCACTGCATCCATTAAGGACCGAATTCCAGCGCGATCGGGACAGGATTATCCACTCTAAATCTTTCCGTAGATTAAAGCACAAAACTCAAGTTTTTCTTGCTCCCTTTGGAGACCACTACAGAACTAGGTTGACACACACCTTGGAAGTCTCTCAGATAGCCCGCACTATCACTAAAGCTCTCCGGTTGAACGAGGATTTAACCGAGGCCATTGCTTTAGGCCATGACTTGGGACATACTCCGTTCGGCCATGCAGGGGAGGAGACGCTGGCCAAACTCCTGCCGGATGGCTTCAGCCATTACGAACAGAGCCTTCGCGTGGTGGAGAAAATTGAGTGGGAAGGGAAAGGATTGAACCTGACGTATGAGGTCAGGGACGGCATCTTAAAGCATTCAAAGGGTCGGGGAGAAATTCTCGATGATGAAAAGGAGAATATGCCCTTAACCCTTGAAGGCCAGGTAGTTAGAGTCTCGGATATAATTGCCTACGTCAATCATGATATAGACGATGCAGTCCGGGCTGAAGTAATAAAAGAAAAAGATATTCCTTTACATCTTATCCAGGTTTTAGGCGAATGGCATGCTTCTCGGATCGATAGAATGGTAGAGGATGTGGTCGATGCTAGTTTAAAGGCAGACTTAGAAAAGATTGCTATGAGTGAAGAAATAAAAAAAGCCATGACTGGTCTCCGCGATTTTTTGTACGAAAAGGTTTATTTCAACCCCCAAGCAAGACCTGAAATTGAAAAAGCAGAGAAAATCATTACAGATCTTTATGAATATGTTCTTAAAAATCCTGAGGATTATATAAAACCCTATCCTCAGGACGATTCTTTAGAGAAGAGAGCGGGGGATTTTATTGCTGGAATGACCGACCGTTATGCCTTGGGCTTGTACGAAAAGGTATTCTTCCCGCGTTCCTGGCCCAGCCCGTAAAAAAGGGAATTTAGACATTTGTCATGCATTTGGGACAAAATAGATCCTTTGTTCCTCGTAAATTCCCTGGTTTTTTTGGCATATTTTTTGCATAGATATCTTGAAAGGAGCAAATTGCTCGCTTAAAAATCAAGAAATTGGTATATGATAATTATATAAATTTTACGTTCTGGAAAAAATAACAGGGAAAAACAAAAATGAAAAAATCACTTCTTTCTTTTTTGACTCTTTTTTTACTCCTCTTTAGCTTTCTTTATGGACTCAAGAAGCCGCAGAAATCGCTCCAACCAGAAGAGCATGAAGTCATAGTTCGGTTGGTTCTTGTTGATGTCATCGCTGCAGACAAAAAAGGAAATTTTGCGACTGATTTAACAAAAGAGGATTTTGAAATTTTTGAAGATGGCAAAAGAATACCAATAGATTCCTTAGAATTGATAAGTTTGAAAAAACCAGAATTTGAAGTCCCGGAAATGGAAGAGATAAAAGAAGCAGGTCTGCCACGCCGAAAAAAGCGCTTTTTCGTCATTTTTGATTCTATAAACACGATAAAGAGAATGCTCGATCGAAGTAAGGCTAGGATAATCGAGAAGCTTGTTTCACTGGTTAAATTGGGAGAGGAGATTATGATTCTCGAACTGGATGATAAGAAAGGGATGAAAATCCTCCAAGACTTTACTTCAGATGAGGAACTCATTGTCCAGGCAGTGAATAAAGCTTCTGGAAATATCTGGGTTGAAAAATCATCTGATACGCTGTCCAAACCGGGTATTCTCGACCGCCCTGGCGCGGAGAGGGCTTCTGCAGGATTTATGGAAACCTCCAGGTATGCTTACCAATTCCAAACACGATTAAGATTTGAAAAAACAATCAACAGCTTACTGACTCTTTTGAACATGATTAAGGACTATCCGGGCAGGAAGCCTGTCCTGTATATCAGCGGAGGAATTCCGGGACTTTCATTCGAAGAGCTTTATAAAAGCCAAGAAGGAATTGATTTTGCCATTGGCCGCTCTGAGGTAGCCGCATCTAAGGTATTAGATCCTTTTAAAACTCTACAAAAATCTGGCCGCAGAGGAGGACAGGGTATCATTGACGACCTGATTCATTTTGCCAACAGCTATAATGTCACGTTTTACAGCCTTGATCCGGATAATTACTTAAAATATGTTCTTCCTGATATCGCCTTTGATAATTTTCCGAGACAAGTAGACATTGCCGAGATGAAGCTGAATGAATTGACCAATTTAAAATTTTTAGCGCTAGATACCGGGGGCGCTGCCATGCATGGCGCTAATAAATTTGAATATTTCCAGAAAATAATCGATAGAGATCTGACTTATTATTATGAATTGAGCTATTACCCGGAGAGAGATAAAGCTGACGGAAAGTATCATAAAATTAAGGTTAAGATAAACAGACCAGGAATAAAAATCCGTTTTCGCAAAGGATACTATGATTACTCCGAAGACCAAAGAGAATCACTCATTTTTGCCTCAGCTTCCTATAATCCTTCCCTGTTTAATCAAATACCATTCAACGCTCGAGTAGTCCCATTCATCCAAAGAAACAATGAATGTATCCTATGGATGAATCTCGCCTTGCCGGTACAAGAAGTGATTCTCCGAGATAGCGATGCTCGTGAAATAATAATCCTGAAATTAAACATGTGGGTTGAAGACCTAAAAAAAGAAGATACTTTCAGCACTCAAGTTAACATCCCTTTTGTACTCACGCCTTCTTTCCTCGACAGATTGAAGAATTCAAAATATTTTGGATATAACACGCGCTCACAAAGATTGAAATTAAAAAAAGATAAATACCGCGTGATCTTTGCTCTTTATGATGAAAGCCGGGGTGAGATAGGGACTGTAGAACAAATGTTTGAGGTGCCATCATTGAAAAAAGAGAAAGATCCAAAAATAATTAGTGCTGTTTTCGGGCAATTGGTCAAAAGCACGAAAGAAGGAATCAAGCCTTTTTCGATTTCTCAGGAGGATGGTACTCTTCAAGTCTCACAATTCAAGTTTTATCCTCTAGGATTGAATCAATTTAAAAGGAGAGAGGAGATCTCCCTATTCTTGCAGGTCTATTCTCCACAGAAAAAGGCTGCTTTTAAACCTCGATTTTCTCTTGTTCAAGATGGTAAAGAGAAGGGAATTTTGCTTCCCGAAGTTGTGGATGAATCTTGGAATAAAAAAGCGGGGATATGGAATGTCGTGTTCAAGCTTAATTTTGAAAGTTTCTCTGAGGGAGAGTATGTTCTCAGAATAAGATTGATAGATTCTTCAATGAAACAGGAAATAGAGGAGAATCTCCAAATAAAAATTCTATAAATCTCTACCTTTTCTTTCTTATTTCTCGATTATTTCTTTGAGAAACTTTATAGCCTTCTCATTTTTGTTTTATGCTTTACGCCTTACAGTATTTGTCTTATGATTATTAAGGAGATTTTGTAATGAAAATTATCAGCGATTCCTTAAGCTTTTCAACACGCGGATTTTCTGACATGAAGGATCTAACCGAGGAGGTTTCCAAGAAGCTCTCTGAGAAAGGACTCCAGAACGGAATCCTCAACCTGTTTGTTCCAGGATCAACTGGGGGTCTGACGACAATCGAGCATGAACCTGGCCTCGTTGAAGACTTCTCTGAGTTCATGGAAAAAGTAATTCCCAGCAATGTCACCTATCATCATGATGCAAAGTGGGGGGACGGAAACGGCTTTTCTCATGTCCGGGCCGCACTCGTCGGGGCATCTCTTAATGTCCCGTTTTCCAATGGCGCACTTAATCTTGGAACGTGGCAGCAGATTGTGTTTCTCGATTTCGATAACCGCTCCCGCTCCCGTATGATCCTCCTCCAGTTTATGGGAGAGTGAGAAAAAACAAGAAAAGCAGATCAGATGGTTATAACTTACAGTTATATTTTTTAAATAATTTCAAATTTTTATAACTCAGAGTTATAATTTCAATCTGTTAGGTTCATCAAGAGAATGAAATGTTCTTTCCTCAGGCGAACATACGTGGCAAAATATTGCCCGCTTAAGCTAACTTAAAAATGGCTGACATCAAAGATAAACTAGAACGACTGAAAAAAGAAAGAGAGGCTCGCTCTCGCTCTAAATCCCAGCTTGTGAAAGATACCTGGAAAGAGATCCAAAAAGCCGAGGATGTATCCGTCAAGGATAAACTAGAACACCTTATCAGCCTCACCCGCCAAGAAAAATCTGCAGAACCCAAAACCCCACCCTTCGAACCTCTTGAAAAGGAACCCCTTCAGTTTTTCGAAAACCCTTATCCTCTGGACGTTAGATACGGAAAAGTAACAATATCTTCGGGTTTGGAGATAAAAGGGGACATTCTCACCTGTCTAAGCAAAGAAAGCGCATTCGAAAACCTTGACCTCTCCACAGCCCTCTTCATCGACCTGGAAACAACAGGTCTATCCGGGGGAACAGGGGTTGTCGCTTTTCTCGTAGGTCTAGGTTTCTACAGAGATGACAAATTCTATGTAGCCCAGTTTTTCCTAGGAGAGCTTGCTGAAGAGGAAAGGATGATTCAGGAACTTGGGCAGTTTTTTTCTCAGATGAACTTTCAATCAGTAGTAACATTTAACGGAAAAAGTTTCGATATGCCCCTGCTCGAGACACGGTTCATCCTCCACAAGCAGCCTTTCAACCTCAGTGAACTTCCTCATCTTGATTTTCTCTTTCCAGCCCGAAGTCTCTGGAAGCACAAGCACGAAAGCTGCCGGCTTTACCATCTTGCCCGCGAGGTCGTAGAGGCAGAGCGTTCAGAAGATATCCCTTCAGCCGAGATTCCCTGGAGATATTTCGAATACCTGAACACAGGGAATTTTGAGCTGATTGAGCCTATCCTCTACCATAATCAGGAGGATATTCTTTCTCTTTTAGGAGTTATAATTGTCGGCTCTTTCATCTTTTCTGATGAGAAGAAAAAGAAACTTACAGATGCCATGGACCTCTACGGTGCTGGGAGAGTGATGGAAAATGTAGGAGAGACCGAGAAATCTGTTCATTTCTTCAAGCGAGCTCTTGAAAGGGGATTATCGGATGAGTTATCGCTCACAGCCAAGAAAAAAATCTCTTATTATTTCAAGAAAAATCAAGAGTGGAAAAGTGCTGTATTATTATGGAAAGAGATGACTTCTTCAGATACGCAATCTAAAGATCATCTTCTTTCGTTCAGAGAACTTGCCATGTATCTCGAACACAAAGAGAAAAAGTATGAGGAGGCAAGAAAAATAGCAGAAGAAGGGTATGTCCTTTCTCTTGACTTTTCCTCTTATTATGAGAAAGATTTCACCCATAGACGGGAAAGGCTAAAGCGCAAAATCCAAAGACAAAAAGCAAAGAAAAAATAAAATGGAACTTAAGGCATTCCAGGATTATCTGAATTCTCAAAGGCTAAAATTCACCCGGCCCAGACATCTTATCTTCAAGGAAATATTTTCTTCTAAAAAGGTTCACCCTAATGCCTATGAAATCCACAGAAGGCTGGAAAGAAAAGGCCAAAAAGTTTCTCTGGCTACTATCTACCGGACATTAAGCCTCCTGGTAAAGTGCGGCCTAGTGAGTGAGATTGACTTTGGAGATAGCCACAGCCATTATGAGCCTGAAGTCGTCAAGGCTGCCCACGGCCATTTGGTTTGCCTTTCTTGCGGTGAGGTTATAGAATTTTCCGATGAGAGAATCCGAACAATACTAAACAAGATAGGAAAAGAAAGTCACTTCATAACGGATAAATTTTCGATCCAGGTCTTTGGCTACTGCAGAAAATGCCAGAAAAAATAACCTTTGATGTAAGGGCCTGATTTATCAAGCCCTCATTTTTTAAAAAGGGAAAAGCTACTTTTTCGTTTCTATTAAAAGTAGAATGTCCTTTTTTCTCGTTTTTTCTTACTGATAATACACTTTTTGCATTATAAGATAGATTCAAGATAAAAGGAGGTCTAGAGATGATCCCGGTAATTAACTTGGAGGAAAAAATTAAGGAGATCGACGAGCCATTTTCTCCTGTAGAGGTAGCGCGACTCAATGACCAAGTGGTACGGATGGCTTTAATCGAAGGAGAATTTCATTGGCATAAACATACAGATGAAGATGAACTTTTTTATGTCTATAAAGGATGCATCACTATTCAGCTTAAAGACCAGGCAGATATAACATTACATGAAGGAGAAATAGCTGTCATACCCAAAGGTGTAGAACATTGTCCAAAAAGTGTAGAACCTTCTTATAATTTGTTATTCGAGCCCTATGTCCTGCAAACAAGAGGAGATTAGATAGCCAAATGTTCTGTCATTGGGGGAGCTCAGGAGATTTCTCGTCTTGCTCGGAACTGGTCGCGCAATCTCATGAAATATTTGTTTTGACTTCCCCTTAAACTTCATATATTTATAGATGCTCATAGGGAAGAGGTGCACCGATGAAAGCAATAATCTTAAAAAAATTTGCACCTATTGACCAGAATCCCCTCGAGCTTGTTGACCTTCCCCTCCCAGAACCAGACTCTGAAGAGATTCTTCTTCGCGTCAAAGTCTGTGGTGTCTGCCATACAGACCTCCATACGATAGAAGGGGAGCTTCCCAAGGTCAAACTTCCTATAATCCCCGGTCATCAGGTTGTTGGAGTTGTGGAAAAAATCGGGAGAAGCACCACTCGCTTTAAAGAAGGGGACAGACTCGGTGTTGCCTGGCTTTATTCTGCCTGCGGCGAGTGCGCGTTCTGCCAGCGGGAAAACGAGAATCTCTGTGAAACCGCCCGCTTTACCGGCTACCACGTAAACGGCGGTTATGCTGAGTACATAGTTGTCCCCGAGAAATTTGCCTATCCCGTTCCAGACATATTCTCTGATGGGGAAGCTGCACCTCTTCTTTGCGCTGGAATTATAGGCTACAGAGCCCTGCGCTTGAGCGAGATAAAGCCCGGCCAGCGCCTGGGCCTCTACGGGTTCGGAGCTTCTGCTCATGTTGCTATTCAGGTAGCTGTCTACTGGGGCTGTAAAGTCTACGTCTTTACCCGGAGCGAAGAACACCGTAATCTGGCCAGCAAACTCGGCGCTGTCTGGACAGGAACATCAAGAGACGAACCTCCCACAAAAATGGATAGCTCCATTATCTTTGCTCCTGCAGGCGAATTGGTTCTTGATGCATTAAGAGTCCTCGATAAAGGGGGTACTCTGGCCCTGGCAGGAATTTACATGACTCCTATTCCTGAAATGGATTATGTGAAATATCTATACGATGAGCGGACTCTCCGCAGCGTTGCCAACGCAACAAGACAGGATGGGGAGGAGCTCCTCCGGATTGCGGCTGAAATTCCTATCCGGACAACCACCCAGGTCTTTCCATTAGAAGAGGCGAATAAAGTTCTCAATCTCCTTGAAGATGGCAAAATCAGCGGTGCCGCTGTCCTCAGAGTTTCCGATTAAATAATATCTGTGTAGGGGCTTGATCCATCTGGAGAGATTTGATTCTTTTTATGTAGGGGCTTGATTTATCAAGCCCACTTTATAATTTCTATAACATTAATTCTCTTAAAAAAAATATTAAAATCTGGCATAATAGGAAAAACATTCACCCGTGCGCCCGTAGCTCAGCTGGATAGAGCGTCTGACTACGAATCAGAAGGTCGGCAGTTCGAATCTGTCCGGGCGTACCAGCCTTTTTCCCCTATTTTTAGGCTTTTCCTTGTTTTTGTCTTTTAACTTATAATCCCGCAGTTTCAGCTATTTTAAGCAAAGTTTGGCACATATGTGACATGGTGAGAAGTCTATACTCATTTTAATTTGACACTTCTCTCATTAATTATTATCCTATTGCCAAGTAAACTGAAGGAACAATGGGAATAAAATGCCCTAAATGTCAGTTTGATAATCCCGACGACTCCAAGTTCTGTAAAGAGTGCGGAACTCAGATCATTTCCTTAGAGGAAATTCCTGTCACTGAAACTCTCGAAACTCCCACTAAAGAATTAACCACAGGCTCTGTCTTTGCCGGAAGATACCAGATTATTGAAGTATTGGGTAAAGGGGGTATGGGAAAGGTCTACAGAGCACTGGATAAGAAGCTGAATGAAGAGGTTGCCCTAAAACTCGTTAAACCAGAAATAGCCTCTGACAAGAAGACACTCGAGCGATTCAGCAACGAGCTCAAGATTGCCCGGAAGATTGCCCACAAGAATGTCGGCCGGATGTACGAACTTATGGAAGAAAAAGGAACCCGATATATTACTATGGAATATGTCCCTGGAGAGGATTTGAAGAGATTAATCAGAAAAGTAGGGCAATTCAGTGCAGGGAAAACGGTTTCTATAGCCAGGCAAGTATGTGAGGGATTGGCTGAGGCTCACCGATTAGGAGTGGTTCATAGGGATTTAAAGCCCCAGAACATCATGGTTGATGATATTATTTGTTCTAAGAAAATATTCAAAAAATTAACTTAAGGAGACTTTATAAAATGAATGAATTTCAACCCTTTGAACATGAAGTGATGGCATCACAGAATGAAAAGGAGGTGGA
>CAYTBG010000113.1:0-8438 GCA_964435925.1 uncultured Eubacteriales bacterium
TGAGATTGCTTCGCCCTTTCAGGGCTCGCAATGACAATAGTTAGTGCGCTCGTCGCAATGACATTAAAAACGGGGCCTGGCTCCATTTTCTCAAAAAAAAGTAGCCTGTCCCTTTTTTAAAAGGGAAGGTCTTCATCTTTTTCTGGCTCGGGCGATTCTTCCTCTTTTCCAGAATCGGACGATTCTTCCTCCTCTTCTTCCTCCTTCTTTTCTTTTGAAGGCGCATCTTCTTCTTTCCCGAGTTCAAAGGGCTTTTCTTTGACCTCTCCTTTTTCATCCTTGAGGAGAATATCGACTTTCTTCTCAGCTTTCTCGAGTTCTTCCCTTAAAAATCTTGCCAGCTTGACCCCTTTCTCAAAAAGAGCCAGTGACTCACTTAGAGAAAACCCTCCTTTCTCTAATTTTTCCACGATCTTTTCCAAGTCTTCTAAGGCTTTCTCAAAGCTAAGGGTAGCCATTTTTTCTCCTTTTTCTTCGTCAATTATTACAAGTTACTAATATAAACGCAATTAACGTTATTACAAAGTCATTGCGAGCGACCGAAGGGAGTGTGGCAATCTCAACTTTTCCTTATGAGATTGCTTCACCCTTTCAGGGCTCGCAATGACAAAAGTCGTTTCACTTCTCGAAGATAAAATGGGGCCTGGCCCCATTTTTATTGGCCCCATTTTTATAATTATCTTCTGTAAAACCATAGCTAGCGTCTTAAAACTCCTCACTCTCCTCATTCTACCGCACAGGTCAATACTCACAACTCCTAACTTATCATTTTTTATTAAGCCGGGATTCGATGAGCTTCGCTCCATCTATTTTCTTAACCAGACAGTTGAATTCCCCCTTATAAAAGGAAACTGTCAATTCCTCCTCTTTTTTGACCTCATCTATTTTGCGAATCAGATACTGGCCGCCGTCTCTCCAGCAGAGAGCATAGCCTTTTTTTAGTATATTCAGGGGACTCAGGTTATGCAACTGCGCAGAAAGCCTTTCCCACTGAGCCTGGAAATGCTGGAGCATTCCTTTCAAAGTGCCGCGCATCTTCTCTTCCATCAGGAAAGCCGCGGATTTATCCTCAGCAATCTTTTGCCGCATATCCCTGATGGTGTTCCAGGCTTTTGTCTCCAGGTCGTCCACCTTTTGTTCGAGATTCAATAGTTTTACCTTCATATTCTGAAAAGCCCTGTGCTGGCCGAGACTGAAAACTTGATGTCTTTGCTCCTGGAGAAAATATTGTTGGCAGTGGATCATTCTTTTCTCCAAGTTTTTGATTCGCTCCTCAAAGGACTGTTCCTTCTCGACCAATATCTCTGCTGCTGCAGAGGGCGTAGAAGCACGAATATCAGCTACAAAGTCAGCAATGGTATAGTCAATCTCATGACCGACGGCTGAAATCACGGGAACAGGACAGCTAAAAATGGATCGGGCAACCTTTTCCTCGTTGAAAGCCCACAGGTCTTCTATTGATCCTCCTCCTCGACCGATAATGATGGCATCGATTTTAGCAAGACGGCCCAAATAATCTATTCCTTCGACAATCTCGTCCGCTGCTCCCTCTCCCTGAACTTTGACTGGATAGATAAGGATATGAAGTCGGGCAAACCTTCTCTCAATCGTCCTGAGGATATCGACTATGGCTGCTCCCCTCGGGGAAGTGACGATCCCGACTTTTTTGGGAAGAAGCGGTAGTTTCTTTTTAAACTTGGGGTCGAAGAGGCCTTCCTTCTTTAACTTCTCCCTGAGCTGCTCAAAGGCCAGCTGGAGCGCTCCTTTGCCCTTGGGCTCAACCACCTCAACCATTAGCTGGTATTCCCCTCTGGGTTCATAGACATTAATCTGTCCCCGGGAGACAACCTGGAGTCCATCCTCCAACTCAAACGGAACTTTTTGGGCCATCGAGCGAAACATGACTGAGCGAAGCTGGCTTCGTTCGTCTTTCAATGTGAAATATAGATGACCTGATTGATGGCGGTAGAAGTTGGATATCTCCCCTTCCACCCACAACTGAGGGAATGCACTCTCCAGCTCCTGCTTGATCATCCGCGTAACTTCAGAAACAGCATAAATCTTGTCGGGCTTTACGAGGCTGTTAATCTCCACTTTCTTCCTCAGTTATGATTTCTCTGCGGATGGAAATAGCTTTCCCTGTTTTCGGGTCGACTTCAACAACGACAGCACAGAAGAATACTCCCTCCTTTTCTGGCTCAAAGCGCTGAGGCCGACCGCTGAGGAATCTTTTTACAGATTGGTCCCTGCGGATCCCGATTACAGAATTGTAGCCACCGACCATCCCAACATCAGTGATAAAAGCCGTTCCCTGGGGAAGGATTCTCTCATCAGCGGTTGGAACATGGGTATGGCTTCCTAAGACGGCTGAAACTCTCCCGTCCAGATACCAGCCCAGTGCCTGCTTTTCTGAACTTGCCTCAGCATGAAAATCAACAACTATTACTGGAGTAGAAGCTCTGAGGCTCTTGAGTTCTTCATCAGCAGTTCTGAAGGGGCAATCTATCGGTTCCATAAAGACTCTTCCTTGAAGATTCAGAATGCCAATCTTTCCCTTCCCCCTTGTCTCAAAGACGTATGTCCCTTTTCCTGGGTTTTTAGGTGGATAATTAGCAGGTCGAAGGAGCCTCGGCTCTTGATCCAGATAACCGAGCGCTTCCTTCTTATCCCAGATATGATTTCCTGAAGTTAAAACATCAATCTCGCTAAATAGCTCCTGTGCCACCTTCTCTGTAATCCCCAATCCTCCTGCGGCATTTTCACCGTTGGCAATGATGAGAGAAGGAGAATACTTCTTGACAACAGGACGCAAATATTTCTCCAATATTTTACGCCCTGGACGGCCGATTACATCGCCTAAAAACAGAATGCTAATTTTATCGGGCATATTCCACAGCTCTCGTCTCGCGTATAACCGTCACTTTTATCTGTCCTGGGTAGTCCAGCTCATCCTTTATTTTTTCGGCAATCTCTTTGGCTATTACCGTTGCCTTTTCATCAGAGATCTTATGACTTTCGACGATAATCCTTATCTCACGACCTGCCTGGAGAGCAAAAGACTTGGAAACTCCTTCGTAAGAATTGGCTATTTCTTCGAGTTTCTCCAGTCTCTTGACGTAGGCCTCCAGAATCTCACGGCGTGCACCAGGCCGTGCTGCTGAAAGAGTGTCCGCCGCCTGGACTAATACCGCTTCTACGGAAGGAAAATCAATATCACGATGATGGGAAGCAATGGCCTGTACGACAGCTTCAGATTCTCCGTACTTCTTGGTAAGTTCGACGCTCAACTCTGTGTGAGTTCCTTCGATTTCTTTATCCACTGCCTTCCCTATGTCATGAAGAAGTCCTGCCCTTAAGGCAATGTTTGAATCCACCCCCAGCTCCTTAGCCATTAAAGTTGCTAAGGAGGCAACTTCTTTGGAATGCTGGAGGACATTCTGACCATAGCTTGTCCGGAATTTCAACTTGCCCAGAAGTTTAACAAGCTCAGGATGAACATTCTGAACCCTGAGCTCCAAGACTGCGGATTCTCCTTCCTGTTTGGTTTTCTCCTCCAATTCTGCCCTTACTGTCTCCACTACCTCTTCAATACGGGCAGGATGAATTCTTCCGTCGATAACCAGCTTTTCAATTGCCATACGAGCTAACTCTCGACGAATTGGGTCGAAACTTGAGAGAATGATAGCCCCAGGAGTATCATCGACTATGATATCAACGTTCGTCGCCATTTCAAGGGTACGAATGTTTCGCCCTTCTCTTCCGATGATCCGGCCTTTCATATCATCGGAAGGAAGGTCAACCACAGAAACCGTCGTTTCTACCACATGTTCGGCCGCTGAGTGCTGTATAGCTTGACTTATTATCTCGCAAGCAAGAACCTTGCTTTTCTCCTTGGTCTCTTCTTCAATCCGTCGGATTGCCTGAACAGCCTCGAGCTTGGCTTCTTCCTCCATCTTATTCATCAATATGTTTTTTGCTCCCTCCTGAGTCAACCCTGATATCCTTTCCAACTCTTCCGCTTCTTTTCTGATCAATTCTTCATACTTATTCTTTTCTTCCGTAATTTCCCTTTCTTTTGAGTAAAGCCTCTGCTCTTTAGCTGAAAATTCCTTCTCTTTTCTTTCTAGGCCCTGGAAACTGCGCTCCAGATTTTCCTCTTTTTGCACAAGCCTTCTTTCCATATCGTTAAGTTTTCTGCGTCCATCGTGAGTCTGCCTCTCAAAATCAGCCTTGAGGTTCAGAAGCTTCTCTTTGGCTTCTATAGAAGCTTCACGCCTTATCTTTTCTGCATCTTCCTTTGCTCCCTCTCTAATATTCTTGGCCTCCTGACTGGCCTTAAATATAGACTTTGCCCCAGAAGTCTTTTTGATCAAGATAAAAATAACGGATCCAACCAAAACAACGCAGGCTCCAACAATTATAAATGGAGCTAAATTCACTTTGATCACCTCCTCATTAGCTAAATCAAAGGAGATGAAAGTAAGGAGGGTTACAAAAGAAATTCTCTTTCAGTTCGAAAACAAAGAGGATACCTGAGGGAGCGAAAATTTAAGAATCGGTACTCTTCCCCGCCAAAAAAGAGAAGAATTTCAGGGCAAATGACATGCCTGAATTTTCCTCTCTGAGGGCTTTGACTCTCCCCCAACTCAACTAAGCACTTTCGAGCTTTAATCCTGATTTTATTTAGTGGCTTCCTCAATATTTTTGTATGTATTCTCATCTTTTAAAAGATAATCCTCCAAACTTTCTACTTTACTCTCCATATGGCCGATAACTTCATTCAGTTGATCTAATTTTTTCCGAGATAAAAAATATTCGTCGGCGATATTCAATGATGCCAGGACCGAGATTTTTAATGAATCCACAGATTTTGATTTAACAGCAACTTCACGCATTTTTTGATCAACATAAGAAGTAAGACGACCTATATATTTTTCATCCTGTTCTCCTTTGACTCTTATCCTGTATTTTTGTCCATAAATTTCGATCTCTATTACTTTGTCGCTCATATTCCAACCTGGTCTATCTGGTCTAATATTGTCTCTATCTTTTCTTTCATGATCTTCCTATCCTGCGCGTATCTTTTGAGATCCTCATCAAGTTTTTCTGTTCTCTTTACCTGATCCTCAAAATCCTTTTTTTCCGTTTTCAACTCTTTTATCTGCTGCTTCAGCTTCTCATTCTCTTTTAGAAGCTTATTTATATAATCAACAACTTGAGTAACCTTACTTTCAAGTATTTTAATCCTTTCTAATTCGCTTGTCAATTTTCCCTCCTTCTCTTAATTGAAATTTGAATTTCGTAACTAAAGCATTAATAATTTCCTCCAGAAGAGTATCTACTTCTTTAGCTAATAATGTCCTCTGAGGATGGCGAAAAACAAAACGAAGAGATAAACTGATTTTACCGGTTGGAATCGACGATCCTGAAAAACGGTCATGAAGGTCAAACTCCTTCAGGTGCGGAACGGCAAGCTTCTCTACAACTTCCTTTATATCTTGATAAAGCACGCTTCGACCAGCAATAAAAGAAACATCTCGAGTGATGCTGGGGAATCTATCCACTGGAGTGAACTCGAAAGAATAAGGTTGCTTCTCGAATAACAGGGCCAGGTTCAATTCAGCTGCCCAGACGGGTTCTTTCAAGGAGTAGAAATCGAGAAGATTTTTTTTGAGCAGCCCACAATAACCAACCGTCTCCTCTTTGAAAATCATAGCGAGAGAATACTCCTGCTCGAAGAAGGAATGGTCTTCTTCCTTAAAGGAAAAAGGTTCGTACCTTGAGTAAGTCATAAGAGATTCCAATGCTCCTTTGATGCGGAAAAAGTCAGTATCTTCGCTCTTTCTATGCCATTGGCCCGGGCCCACTAGACCTGTTGTTGCCAGGGCAAGCGTTAGCTGTTCTCGATTTGTCTCATTTTGCCAAAAATAAACGTTTCCAATCTCGAAAAGATGAATACCTTCGGCACCTCTATTTTTGTTCCAGACAATATTCTCCAGCAATCCCCCCAGGAGTGTTGTCCTGAGGAGTGACGCCTTTGAAGAAACAGGATTTCTGATTTCTATGGCCTCTTGCCCGGTTTGGAATCTGGCTTCCTTTTCAGAATCAGAAAAACTGTAATTGAGAACCTCATCAAAACCATTGTGGAAAAGAAGCTGCCGAAATTTATTGATTCTCTCTCTTTTCTGATCCACTGGGAGTTCTAACACTCTGAGAGGTGGGAGAGAGGCAGGAATCTTATCATATCCATAAAAACGTGCAATCTCTTCAATAAGGTCCGCTTCCCTTTCTACATCAACCCTGAATTGAGGAATTTTAACCTGCCATACTCCTCTTTGTTGGACTTCGGCCTGGAAGCCGAGGCTGGCGAGAGTTCGCTCGGCAAATTCCTCATCAATCTCCAGCCCAAGGAGATCAGAAATACGATGGTGGCGTAAGACGACTGTTTTCTCCTTTTTAGGTTCAGGATAGACATCTGCAATACCCTTAGAAGCCTTGCCTCCTAATTGAGTCAGCAAAGAGGCTGCCATTAAGGCGGCCTGAGGGGGAAAAGAGATATCAGCTCCCCTCTCAAATCTGTATGAAGCATCCGTCGAAAGCCCTGTTTTCTTGCTGGTTTTCCGGATAGAAACTGGGTCAAAACAGGCACTTTCTATAAAAACATCCTGAGTGCTCTCCTTAACAGAGGACTCCTCCCCGCCTATGATTCCGGCCAGGGCTATGGGCTTTTTCTCATCGGCAATCACCAGCATCTCCGGGGTAAGAGAAATATCGCTGTCTTCCAAGCTTCGTAGTACTTCTGCATCTATTGCTTTCCGGATTATGATTTTTCTGCCAGAAATCTTGGCCAAATCAAAAGCATGAATAGGATGAGCAGTTGCGAAGAGGACATAATTAGTCACATCAACAACGTTATTGATAGGCTTTAAGCCCACAGCTTTAATCCTCTTCCTCAACCATTCAGGGGAAGGGCCAACCTGTATGCCTTTGATAACCATCCCGCTATAACGAGGACAAAGGTCAGCATCCCAGATTCGGACATCAACAAGGTCAGAAGTCTTTTGTTCAATCTCAGCTAGAGACCAATTTTGTTCCTTAAGGGATAGCTCGAGTGCCGCAGCCAATTCTCGGGCAACTCCCAAATGTCCGAGAGTATCAGGACGATTGGCATAGGTCTCGATATCCAATATGACATCTGAATCTTTCTCTTCCCAATCTTCCACCATCAGCCCGATCATATTCAGCTTTTCGATCAGTTGAGCAAGAGGAAGGTCTAGCTCGACATAATCCTTTAGCCAATCCAAACTTATTCTCATTTTAACGTGAACTGCCTTATGAACCTTAAATCATTCTCATAAAAAAATCTCATGTCAGGTATCTGGAAAGCAGACATGGCGGTCCTGTCTATTCCCAAGCCAAAAGCGAATCCAGAATACTTCTCAGGGTCGATGTTGACGTTTTTTAAAACCTGAGGGTCCACCATCCCTGCTCCTAAAATCTCGATCCACCCATTCCCTCCGCAAACTCGACATTCTTCATTTTTGCCTCCACAGACAGTACATTCGATGTCAATCTCAGCCGATGGCTCGGTGAAAGGAAAGAAGCTCGGCCGAAACCTTATTTTGATTTTCTCGTAAAAAAGCGTCTTGAGAAAATGCTCCAATGTTCCTTTCAAATGGGCAAAAGTGATGCCCTTGTCTACGACAAGCCCTTCAACCTGGTGGAACATGGGCAGATGGGTTGGGTCGGGGGTTTCCCTCCGGTAGACTTTACCAGGGGTAATTATCCTGATGGGGGGTTTCCGCTTTTCCATAGCTCGTATTTGGACAGGAGAGGTGTGAGTGCGGAGAAGCAAGTCATCCGTTATATAAAGAGTATCCCAGTCATCTCGAGCAGGATGATAAGGAGGAAAATTTAAAGCTTCGAAATTATAATAATCTGTTTCTATTTCAGGACCATCTTCGATGAAATAGCCCATGGCAATGAATATATTCTCAATCTCCTGTTGAAAAAGCACGACAGGATGTGGAGATCCCCAATATTCCTTTTGCCCGGGAAGTGTAAGGTCAACTTTCCCAGAGCTTGCCTTAAGGACTGCGGATTCTTTCTTGATGACCTTAAGTTCTCCTCGAGCTCTAATTTTCTCCTGGATATGTATTTTCAGATCATTGACCATTTGACCAAATGCGGCCTTCTCTTCCGGCTTGATTGTTTTAAGCTCTTCAAAAAGAAGCTTCAGCTCTCCTCGCTTCCGACTCATGAAGGCATTACGAACTTCCTGGAGGGACTTCTCATCCTTCGCACGAGACAGAGCTTTTTCAAATCTTTTTTTGTGTTCTTCTATTTTGGCCTTAAAATCTTTCATGTTTATGCACTCTTTTCCTTAACCTGATTTATTCATAAATTATGCCGACACCAATATTTATTTTCATTGATAT